>JBILDU010000028.1:0-32062 GCA_044352465.1 Bdellovibrionota bacterium | reverse complement strand
GAAAAATAAGGGTAATAACCGATGCCAGACTATCGCCCCGAGTAGTCCACCAATAAGTCCGTTGATTAGGGCAAAGCGCCAACAAAACGCTTCGATTCGAGGGCCGTTCGGTGGCTCCTTGGCCCCGTAGAGTCGAGCGTACGACATCTCGATACCGACCAAGGTAAAGACCGAGCCGAGCGAGAGCGCGGTTGTAATGAGCGCTGCGACCCCGTATCCGGCGGGGGCGATGAGGTGGGACAGTATCGGTACCGTGAGGATCGAGAGAAGGCGGGCTCCGCCTTGCCCAAGAAAAAGGTATCCTGCACCGCTAAAAACCCGCTGGGATACACCCATAACCCCTCAAAATCACTTTTAGTGGGGTCCGATCGATCCAGGGCTGCCTCCGCTCGTCGCACCGATTCCGCCACGTACGGACCAGTTTACTCGGGATAGCCGGTCAGGTCGAGCGGGTGAAGTGGTGCGGCGCAGTGGCGAGCCTCTTTACCCTTGGCCCGGCTTTGAAACGGGTATGTTCGGTGTGTACTCAGCGGGGCTCGATTTGGTACAGTCAAGCAGTGCGGAGTAAGCAGCCCCGCCCGCGCCGCAAAATATAAGCGCGATTACGGCGTCAAAGTGAGCGTCTGAGTCCTCGCCCCCCGTATGCGCACGCTTCCTTCGTCCGGCTTGCGAGGGGTGCGTGCCGCGCTCTAAAAAAGGTCTTCGTCTCGACGATGAGTTTTTGGTTGTACATGTTGTCTTTTAGCACCGCTTTTTTGGCGTGTATTACCTGTACCCGCTTTCTCCTCGGTGCAACCAAGCGGTTCGAGATTTTTCTCGATCACCCCGATGAGCGTCGGCTCCATCGTCGACCGGTGGCGCGGTGTGGTGGGATCGGCGTTTTTCTCGGTGTCATCGGCGCAGCTATCGTTCTCTCTCAGGCACCTCTGTTTGGAACGATGAACCGCCAACTGACTGATGAGCTTTGGTTCTTATCGCTACAGGTTGGTGGGTGGCTCCTGCTCGTAGGCCTTCTGGACGATGCACGTGGGTTGCCGTGGTACTTAAAGCTCCTCGCGCAGGTCGCCGCTGCCGCGGTGATGTATCTCGGTGGTATTAGCGTTGATTCGATCGGTGGTGTTGCGCTGCCCGAGCCGATCAATTTGGTGGTAACGATCGGGTGGTACCTTGTGTTCGTCAATGCGATGAACCTGATCGACGGTCTCGATGGACTCGCCACTGGCTTAGCGATCTCGGGAGCCTTGGGGCTTGTTCTTCTCGCGCTCTTCTTAAGGACGCCCGGGGACGCGGTGATGCTTGTCGGATTCATCGGCGCGTGTGGTGCCTTTTTATATTTCAATTTTCACCCAGCCCGCATCTTTCTCGGTGATTCAGGCAGTATGTTTTTGGGATTCACCTTGGCGACCTTTGGTTTGGCGATCGGAGGGAAGACTACTGCGGTGGCGTCCCTGATCGCACCGATCGTTGCGGTCGGGGTGCCGTTTTTCGACGCCATTCTGGCCGTATGGCGTCGCTCCGCGCGGGCGCTCCTCGGTCGAATTGCTGGCCAAACTGAGCGGGTAAAGCTATCCCAAGCCGATATGGAGCATCTCCATCACCGTCTCGTTCGGCTCGGGTTTAGTCAACGACGTGTGGCCGTTGTGCTTTATCTGGCAAGCCTTGCGCTCGTGATCGTGGGAGCCCTCAGCCTCGTTTTTCAGGAGCGTGCCGGAGCGATTATTTTCCTAGCGTTTATCGCCGGAACGTATGTGGTGGTGCGCCACATTTGTCACACTGAGTTATGGGATAGTGGTGCTTTGGTGGCCGCGGGATTCGCGCGGCCGAAAGGTGCCGTGGTCGCTACCGTTGTATTACCGGTTCTTGATGTCGTCGTGATGACTGTAGCGCTGGCGTTCGCGGATTTTCTTCTCTATCCTAGCCTCCCGTTCGGTGAGTTTAAGCTAATTCTCTTTAGTCAGTTCCCGGTGTGGGTAGGCATACCTTTTCTATGCCTTGTCGTCTCGCAAGCGTACTCCCGGGTGTGGAGTCGGGCACGGATCTCCGAGTTCGTACTTCTCGCCGGAGCTTTTTTGGGGGGGTGTGCGGTAGCGTTCGGAATCGCCAACCTTCAGGGGGTGAGCTCGGTACGATCGGCGTTTGTCCACGGTCTTATTTATTCAGGGGTGAGTTGTTTCTTTATCCTGGGGCTCCGCTCCTTTCCCCGGGCTTTCCACGATATCGTCTCGTTTGTGCGGGGAGGCCACAGTGGTGCGCCCCACGATCGGATTCTTCTCTACGGTGCCGGTTCGCGGTGCCAGCTCTATATGCGCCGCCGCTTGAGTGAGCTTTTTGAGCGAGAGTATGCCCGGCAGATCGTCGGGATCGTCGATGACGACCCGAATTTACGTAAACGGCTTGTGTTGGGGCATCGTGTGGTCGGTGTGGGGAGTGAGCTGGCGCGCCTTCTCAGTGAATTGGAGGTTTCCGGGGTTGTTTTGCTGTGTACGTTGCCGCAACAAGAGCTCGCTAAACTAGTCGAGCTCTGTCATGCTCAGAACGTGGCCCTCTCGCTCTGGGATGTTGAAGAGACCCCACTAGTGAAGCGGTTGTTGCTCGCTCCTGAGGCGGCTATGCCGGGCGCCGCACGCCCGGCTGTTTCCGGGATGCGGCGCTGACTTCATTCAGTAGTTTGCTCCCCCTGCGCGCGCTCGCTGAGGGATGAACCCCATGCCGGTCTCTACGAGGCCATCTCCCCACCGCTCCTAGAGAGGCTTTCAAGTTCGCTCCGATAGCTGGCGAGTTCGCTCTTGAGTTTCTCTCGCCGGGTTTTCCAGGTTGCGTCATCGCTCTGCTGGGCCGTGGTGAGCTCACTACGGAGCACCGCTACTTTCGCGTTGAGAGCCGTGATCTCTTCATTCAGCCTCGCAGCATCGGGTGATGTACGAGCTTGGAAGCGGGCTTGAAGGCCCGTCACCTCCCGTTCAAGGTTAGTCAGATCGCTCTCGATCGCCCCAAACTCCACGGAGCGGCTCGTCATCTTCTCGCCCGTTTGCGCGGGCGCACTGCTTTTCGGTGTTGTTGCCGCCTTCGGCTCGAATCGGGCCTTTGGAGATTCGGCACTTCTCTCTGAGGGTTTACAGCCGAAGAGGAAGAGAGCAGTGCACACAAGGGCAACATATTTCATAAAGACTCCGTCGTAATTTGTTTCTGCATTGAGATGGAGGACTGTACGGGGGAAATCAGTATCTCGTTATGATCTTGGCCCGCTCGATCCGTCTCATACGGATTGCGATCCGCGCGCGATAAAAATTGTCGCATCGGAGGGGGCGATGGGTCGCGTTTGTGCCGTTGGGGTTTCGATTTTGCTATTCATTGTCTCCACAGCAGGATGTGGAGCGCGAACTTTAGCGCCTCTTTACGTCGAGGGATTAGCTGAGTCGGGGACCGAGAATATTCCCGCGCTGCCGGGTGGGACGGACCTTGTGCCGCCGTGCGCGCGTAGTCCACGGAGTTGGTGCCTCTTTTTCGTTGGAGGTGAGAACTTGAACCGGGGTGCTATTCCGTTCCAGGTTGAGAGACACGGGGCCTTTCCTCGGTAGATCCTAACGCTGCGCTCGTTACCGTCGCGGTGGACAGCTTAACGGCACCACGTCGCCTGAGCAGTTGAGTTCAATCTTCGGCTGTTGGGGGTGTGGAGTGGGTGGTTTTGATTTGAACTCAAGTTGTGTTGAGACGGCATAGCCAGCACCGATAAGGATTGCAACGGCGAGTGGTCTGGCGATAACCCGGGTGAACCCCGGTCCGTGGCGGTGAATGACGTAGGCGAGTTCGTTCGATATCCCGCGGGTCCACCGCAGCGGGGCTCGGATGGTCTGAACACCGAGCGATACGGCGAAGCGGGCGATAGCGCCTAAAACAGGCGCTATGACACTGAGGGCGAGTAACCCCCCACCGATCCAGAGCCAACTACCGTATCTCTCCACCATGTCTAATCGACCAAGCAGAGGTTCGATCTTTGATGTGAGAACCCCAATATCCATATTCTTGCTCCTTTTAGTTTGTTATGGCCCTTCTTGGCGTCAGAGCTACTTTTTTTTAGGCAAAGAAGAATCAATATTTCGATAAGTTAAACGATTCCGCGGGGTATGCTCGGTGAGACTAGGCGAGGGGAGGAGCCGTGTACTTGATCTTCCTCACCGACAGGGGTACTTCCCTAACGGAGACAAGCAAGAGTCCCGTATCGGCGCGGTTAGCCCACCGGCGGTGAAGCAAAGAGAGGCGTTGCGCCGCCTCGCGCTCACCGTAGCTGTTGGCGTTTGAGTAACTCCGCAAGACGGGAATTGTTCAGGTAATAACGAGAGAGACAACATGCTCAATGACACGGCAGCGGCATCACCCTCCCCAAGTTCATCAACACGTTCAGTCGGTGAGCGTTTCGCCTCAGCGCTCAAGAGAGCTAAAGCCGTTGTGGTTGATCCGGTTGGGATGTGGCCCGTTATCAAAGCCGAGGCAGGTGACGAGCGTGCCCTCTACCGCGACTTCCTCTTTTTGATGATGGCCATCTCCCCGGTGTGTCAGGTCGTGGGGCAGGTTATTTTCGGTAACGATGGTTTCCTCGATTCGCTTGGACTTGGGGTCTTCATGTATGTCTTTGGGCTCGGGCTGGTCTACCTAATGGGGTTAGTCGTGCATAAACTCGTCGGGCTCTTTGGCGGCACCGGTACCCGATTAGATTGCGTTCGGTTGGTGGCGTATAGTTACTCCGCAGCTTTCTTGGTGGGATTTTTGGGGCTCTTTCCGTTTATGCTGGTCTCGATAATCGGGGGCATCCTCTCTCTCTATTCGCTCTATATCCTCTACACCGGCATCCCCGTGATGGCGGGCGTAGCCCAGGAGCGGGTCGTGGGGTTCTTTGCTGCCACGCTAGCCGCCTGGGTCGCGGTCTTCCTTGTGGCGGGTATAGTTACCGCCCCGTTCGTCTCACTATTCACGCCCCCAGCGTTGTAGTCGCCCCGCCGTGCGCTCTATTTGGAGGCGGGCGAGACGAAAGGTTTCACCAACCGTCTCAGTCCTTTTGGGGGGCTCTGTAGTTTTCTGCAGACTTACGATATCGTGAGCTCCTCGGGCGGGCCGTGTGGGCTTGCCTCTGGAAAGTGCGTGTATGTCGTCTCTCCCCCCTGAAAATGCCGGTGTTGTAGCCGCTGCGGTTGCGCTGCGGCGAACGTTTGCGATCATTAGCCACCCCGACGCGGGCAAGACGACCCTTACCGAGAAGCTGCTCCTCTATTCGGGCATGGTGCGGACCGCTGGCATGGTGCGCGCGCGTAAGGGTGCCAAGTCCGCCAGTTCAGACTGGATGGCGATGGAGCAAGAGCGGGGGATCTCTATCACCGCTTCGGCGATGCAGTTCCGCTACAAGGGTGCGGTGGTCAACGTCCTCGACACGCCGGGTCACCAGGATTTTAGTGAAGACACCTACCGGACCCTCACTGCCGCCGACAGCGCCATCATGGTCATCGACGGGGTGAAAGGTGTCGAGGCGCAGACCCGCAAGCTCTTCGCCGTTTGTCGGATGCGCCGCATTCCGATTTTGACCTTTATCAATAAAATGGACCTTCCCGGTCGTCCCCCCCTCGATCTCATTCAGGAGGTGGAGGAGGTTTTGGGCATACGCTCCGCGCCGATGAACTGGCCACTTGGTGGGGGTCGCTCGTTCGCCGGCGTCGCTGATTGCAAGACCCGCATGGTCAGTCTCTTTACTCGCTCTGCCGCGGGGGGTGCTGAGAAGTCGGGGATCGAAGTTGTTCCGCTCGATGAGGTTAAAGCGCGTGGCACGATCGACGCCGACGTGGTCAAGACCCTTGAGGAGGACCTTGAGCTTTTGGAGGCGGCAGGTAATCCATACGAGCACACCCGTTTTCTCGCTGGTGAATTGACGCCGGTGTTTTTCGGCTCGGCGTTGACTAACTTCGGCGTCGAACCGTTTTTCGATGCGTTTATCGATCTCGCCCCGGCGCCGCATGCCTACGTCGCCACCGCGCTCGATGGATCAGATGTCCCAGTCGATCCAGCCCGCACCCCTTTTTCCGGTTTTGTCTTCAAGATTCAAGCGAATATGAATCCCCGACACCGGGATAGCATGGCGTTCATGCGGGTGTGCTCGGGTGAATTTGAGCGTGACATGGTGGTGCGGCATCACCGCACCAATAAAGAGGTTCGTCTCGCGCGTTCGTACAGTATGGTGGCGCAAGATCGAAATACCGTCGAGAAAGCCTACCCCGGCGATGTGGTTGGAATGATTAATCCGGGGCAGTTCGCCATCGGTGATACTGTTTCGCTCGCCAGTGATTTTAATTTCAAGCCGATGCCGCAGTTTCCTCCGGAGGTAGTGGCTCAGGTGCGTCCCCTCGACGTGATGCGCCGTAAAGCATTCGAGAAGGGGATGGACCAATTGACCAGTGAGGGGGCGGTGCAGCTCCTCCGCTCGTACGAAAATCCCCAAGGACAGCCTCTTGTCGCGGCGGTGGGAAAGCTTCAGTTCGAGGTGCTTCAATACCGGCTCGAGGACGAGTACGGCGTGAAGACAGCGCTCGAGATGTTACCGTATCGGTACAGCGTTTATCTGATCGGAGACCCGCGGACCTTGCGTAAACCACAAGACTCGTTCTTCGCGGTCGATACCAAGGGTCGGGTCGTCCTCCTCTTCGCGAGTGAATGGGAGCGCCGCTTTGTTCTTGAGCAGAATCCGAACCACAAGCTCCAGGAATTCTTGGCGTAGGGCCAAGAATCCATTTCAGTTGGTACTCTTGGGTCTTGCTGGCGGGCTATTTGCGTTCCTCGTTCACGATGGAGGCAGCGATCTTGGCTGAGTCTATCTGGTAGGTGCCGTCACTGATCGCCGTTTTGATACGCTCTGAGCGACGCATGCGCTCAGCGAGCCACTGGAGCGTTACCGAGGTGAGACTCCGCTTACGGGGTTTCTCAGGATTATTTAGATCGGTCATACAACTACCACGTTACTTCGTCTGAAGACCAAGTTATCAAGGTGAGCAGCTTCAGACGCCACACAGCACTTGCTCGCCCAGTAAGGTGAGTCGATCGCTCGACACCCTTTTCTATATAGTCCAGAAATATGATCGGTCAGATATGGAGATTCTTGAGCTTCGCTCGCTCAACGGATAGGAACCACGATCGCCGGTTTCGTTCGATCGGGGCCATACTCAAGCACCTCGCGGGTATGAGCCGGGGCTAAGGGCTCAACCCCGTTAGGATCGGCGGGCTCTGCAACCCGTGAAGCATGAAACGGTGGTGGCAGTGGGGTCGGGCCAACCGGGTTCGAGACGACTACTCGCCACGGCATATAGCCGGTCCCCTCGGGAACTTTAAAAGCAGCGTTCGACACCGCAGACCCTCCGAATAATTCATAGATAGTTATGCGCATTCCTCGCATGAAAGTCACCTCTATACCCGGCTGATCGAAGAAAATGTCACCTCAGAAGGGTAAGGGGCTGGAATAATGGGACGAGTTGGGGCCGGTGCCACCGGCTCCCCCCGCGGCTGTGGAGCCAAAGGTGGGAACAATGAATACTCCGACGAGAGATTTTTTTCACCTGAGAGCTGGTCCTGGGGTCGGAGTACGACAGCTCCCTGTTCCGTATCACGGCACCTCTTTGAGTAAGGGGCTACCGTGCCTCCGCTACTATAACTGGACAGAGGAGTCTGCATGGCTATTCATTTAAAAAAATTAAGCGATCAGGTGGTGGTCATTACCGGGGCAACGAGCGGAATCGGGCTCGTCACTGCTCGGATGGCTGCGGGGATGGGAGCGCGACTCGTGCTGGTCGCCCGTAACGAGGAGGCGCTTCGAGCGCTGACTGAGGAGCTCAATTCAGGTGGTGGGCGGGCGACCTACGTCGTCGCCGATGTCGGGGACCAGCAAGCGGTGGCGAAGATCGGGCAGACCGCTCGAGAACAGTTCGGTCGCATCGACAGTTGGATCAACGATGCCGGTGTCTCGATCTACGGTCGTCTCGAGGATGTACCAATTGAGGATCATCGGCGGCTCTTTGAGACCAATTTTTGGGGGATTGTCTACGGCTCTCTCGAGGCGGTGCGGTACATGCGCGAGGAGGGGGGCGCGATCATTAATCTTGGAGCTATCGCCTCCGATCGAGCGATGCCACTTCAAGGGATGTTTAGCGCCTCAAAGCATGCGGTCAAAGGGTTTACCGATGCGTTACGGATGGAGCTTGAGGAGGCGGGCGTCCCGATCTCAGTTACTCTGATTAAACCGTCGGCGGTCGATACCCCGTATGCACAGCACGCCCGTAACTACCTCGCGAGCGCCCCACGAAGCCCCGCACCACTTTACGCACCGGAAACTGTGGCCCGCGCAATCCTCTATGCCACCGAGCATGTCGAGCGGGACGTCATCGTTGGTGGTGCAGGTAAGGTACTGAGCTCGATGGGAGCGTGGGCACCGCGGCTGACCGACAAGCTCCAAGAACGCACCTTCTTCAAGGCGCAACAGAGTGAACGAGCGGCCCAATTGAACGGTGCTGATGCGCTCTATCGGCCGGGGACTGACCTGGCGGAGCGAGGTGGGGAGGAGCGTTACGCGCGGGAGCGAAGTATCTATACTCGCGCGCGACTCCATCCGGTACTCGCCGGTGCCCTCGTTGCCGGCGCGGTTATGGCGCTCCGGCAGAGCTTCGATTGGAATCGGTTTCTTACCACTCCCCCGGAGGAGCGGCCGCTCCGTCAGCGGCTACGCCGTTTCGAAAAGCGGATGAAAGCTGAAGCCGCGAGTCGCAAAGGCGAGATGGAGGAATCTGAGCGGATGGCTGCGGGGGCATCGCGTCCGTAAAGCTGCTCCTTTTGCGTCAACCCTGTGCGTACTCTGACCGGAACTTTTTTCGCTCGAGAATACGTTCGGGATTCGGAACACGAGCCCGCATCGCTCATCATCAGTTGGGCGATGCGGGCTCGCTGCCTTGGTGTTGGTTGAGCAGCAGCGCTTCATAGTTTTTTTTGAATACGCTCGTAGCCCACCCGCCTAACCTCTGGTGGGTGAAAAAACATTGCGGATAGGCTACATCGCAGCGGGGTCCTTTACCTCCATTCGCAGTCCGCCCCGCGTCTTTCTCCTCTAACCCTGATTACCCTCATTTCTGACTACCACTGAGCCTGTTACGAAAACGAACTCGTTCGTACCTCTTTCAAAGGCTCACTATGTTTGAATTCGTGCGTAAGCTTCCCCTTCTTGCTCTTTTTGCCCCCGCGCTCTCCTTCGCGCAGGTGGTGACGGTGCAACCTGGCAACTGGTCGTCCCCCGCGACGTGGGCGGGGGGGATAGTACCCGCAGCTGGAGCGCGGGCTCAGATCAGCCATCCTGTGAATATTGATCGTGACACGACTATCGGGAGCAGTCCGGCGACTAATGCACTTCCGGCGATCGCGGTGAGCCCGACGGGAGCCCTCACCGTGAATCCTGGAGCGAAGCTTACCGTTCGGGGAGATATCGCCCTGAACGACGCTCCGATGACCCTTGTGGGCAACTCGATCGTGGAGTTCGACGCCTCTCAGGCACCAGCTCCGACGACCACCCGTTACGCACTGCGAATCGGCACGGCCCACGACCAAGCTGCGGTACTTCTTCTTCAAGGTACCTCCCAGGCTCGCTGCGCTATCCGCTCGGTTTCAACGAACGGCGCGGCCCCCGCGGCGATCACCGGTGGAGATTTTCTCGGTGCCGGGCTTGTGCGCGGTGGTTTCTGTGAACTCTCGCGCCTGGGCGATGCGACGATACCGGCGGTGTTGACTTCGGTGACGGGGACGGGGGAGTTCGCGCTCACGAACGTCGTCTTTAATGGTGGTGGCGAGTTGCGTACGCGCTACACCGTGGGCCCCGATGCTTCGTTTACCCTTAAAAACTCCACTTTTCGAAACACCGTGAGTCCGGTGAGCGCGGAGGTGAATTTCTACACTGCGCCAGCCGCTGGCAAAGCGCGGATAATTGAGGGAAACGTCTTTGATAAGCCGATTAACTTTTTTGCGTCGCGTCGAGCGATTATTAACGACAACATCTTTCTCAATGCGTATGCGGTCTCTCCCGACGACGTGAATGAAGGGTGGGATATCTTTGATCGGAATTTTATCTATAACCGCACGACCCTTGAGAAGATTGTCGCTGCCGATTCGACCAATAATTATTGGCTGATCGATCCAGCGCCCGGAATTCCTGATTATAACCCCCATTTTCTGCAGGCCTTGACCTGGCGTTCGAGTGTTATCGACGGAGATATCTTCGAGTACACCGGCACCGATGATAACGGCGACTGCATTGGGGTGGCGAATCCAGCGACACCCCAGACATTGACCGTCCTAAACTGCATCGTCTTACCCAATAAAGGGGGCTCGACCAGTGGAACGCTCTTTTCAGCGCTAGGTGGCCCGAACGCTTTTATTGCGGCCGACCACAACACCTACATCGCTGGTATCCAAGGAACCTCGGTTGGGGAGACCTACCCGGGACACACCGGGATGGTGAAGAGTTTCCGGAGCAACATAGCTTGGGACACGACGCCGCGCGGTTTCCTCATGTACGACTCCGGCCCGAACGAAGCTGTGGTTGATCTGGTTGGGGCCACCGCGCTTGACTACAACACCGGTTTCAAACTTATTGCCAACTACGCCGATCTCGAGTTCAGTGTCGGCACACCGGGGGTACACGACCAAAACGTCGATCCCCAGTTCGTTGATCCGACCCGGGATATAGCCAGCTGGGATAAGTCTCTCGGCGGCCCCGGGACGGTGGCGAATGCGGTGGTGGAGCTTGCAAAGCGTAACGATCCGAGTGGTTTTAATCCGAGCTACACCCTGGAGAGTCTGCGTCTTTACGTGCGGGAGGGATTTCGACCCCAAAATCCACGCCTCGCGAACGCTGGGCACGATGGCAAGACTATCGGTGCTGTCGCTGCTGTTCCATCGGCGACCCCGACGCCGGGTGCTAGCGGGAAGCCGGTGCTCACGAAGCCCAAGGTTTTGGTGAAGAAGCGCACCGTAACGGTTACGCTCCCCTTCATCTCCGCGAGCCAAAGATACGCGGTTGAGTTTTCGAGACGGGGAAAGATCGTCAAGACCGTGAAAACGGCGCGACGGACGGTGGTCATGCGAAATCTGAGCGTGGCTACGTATCGGGTGAGGTACTCCGTGTCCGGTGTCGCCGGGAAGAGTCCGTATGCGCAGTTTCGGGTGCGGTAGGCGGAGTCCCGTGATGATGGGAGAGGTAGCTTAATGGTTTCGGCCACCCTCGTTTCGCCGCGAGGGTGGCTGTGCCTCGGTCAGACTCGAGTTGCGCTAACCCATGGCGGCGCTTCAGAGCGTTCCTTACTTTTTTCACGAATTTTTAGGTCACATTCTGAGGCAAATGACCATAAACCCTGAATAGGGGATCGGGTGATGCAGGGTTTGGGTTGTTCTTGCGCCACCACGAGAGACCTAATTGTTTGAAAATGTTTGACGTTTTTGGGAGGTTCTTATGGGGGTTTTTAAGTGCGCGAGTTTGATGTTGGGGCTTTGTAGCCTTTTAGTGGCGGGGACGGCGCAGGCGCAGGCTTGTCCAGGAGATACGGACGCAAGTGGCACCGTCGATAGCGAGGACTTAGGGAACGTTCTGGCCGCATTCGGTTTGAAGGGAAGGGCGATCAATAGGCATTTCAAACTCACTGGTGCTTCTGTCGATGTTGTCCCCGACCTCGTAGTCAACGCGTTGGATACCAATTACGTTTTGCAGAACTGGGGACCATGCCCCCCCATTGTCGATTTGTGTTCATTTGACCTCAACGGCGATAACACCGTTAACTCAGCGGATCTTGGCATCCTTCTTAGCTCCGGGGTGGCTGATAGCGCCAACATGGCTTCGTTGCTAAATGAGTGGGGTCGTGACTGCAAGAAAACATCGGGGGCATCTCCCGCATTACTAAGCACAACCAATCCTAATTCAAAAGCGAAGAAAGCGGCTCAGGAGATTGCGAATATCCTGAAAGCGCCGTAGTAGCACTCATGAAATATCAAAAGCACCGGCTTCCGCCGGTGCTTTTTTCGTTGGGGATCTCCGCCGTCTCACTGATTAGTCCGAGGAGCCCTCCCGACGGGGCCCCCGAGATGCCAGCGCGCGGAGATCCGCTTTCCCGTTCTCGGGCTCCGACCAGTAGGTTTTTTCATCCCGTTGGGGGAGCGGCATCCCTCGTTATATGAATTTAACTTCGGAGTTAAAAAGATCTCTGGCTCGTAGGGGAGATGAGGAGCGGATGAGGAGATGAAGAAGTCTGGATTTCAAGAGGAGCAGAGTATCTATTTGCTAAAAATTCATACGAGTTTTTAGGACACATTTTGTCGCGGTGCCTCATAACCCCTTATACGGGGACTGGGGCGACGCCGATAGTGGGGGGCGTCGACACGCCGCCATCAAGAACCATAAACCTGATTATTTAAACCTTTTGGTGAGGTTACGATGCGGTTGTGTATAAAAACGGTACTCATGCTCGGACTCTGTACGTTGGTGTCGGTTAGCTCAGCGGCGGCGCAGTCCGCTCCGAAATGTCTCGGCGACGTTAACGGGGACGGAGTCGTCGATATCCACGATATGGTCTCGGTTCTAAACGCATTCGGGTCCCGTGGCGCCGCGTACAGGGCGAACATCCATTCCGACCTCTACGTCGATGGTCTGATAAACGGTGCGGATCTGGCGATCGTCCAATCCCGTCTCGGCGAATCTTGTAAGACCTGTCCGCACGATTATAACAACGACGGAACGGTTGGTGGTGCTGACTTGGCGGTCCTTCTTGCTGGTGGTGGTGTCTCAGGAAGCGGTATGGTTGCGCTTCTCAACGACTGGGGAACCAATTGCGCCGTAAACTACGTTGCTCCGACAAAGCGAACGATCCGGGGCTCAGATGATCTTATTCAGAAGAGGATCCCATCTCGAGCTGATATCGCAAAAGCGAAAGCTTTAGCGGGGTCGCTCGGTCAGTAGAGGCGCGCTCACGCTCTTTGGGGCGCCCCTCGGAACTCATTGGGGGGCGCTTTTGTACTGACCCGATATCGCTGCTCCCCGCGCCACTCCCGCAGAGGGCGGGGTCACTTTGATTGGGAGAGCTCGTTAGTTCCCCCCGAGCTTTTTCTCAAGATTGCTCAGGTGGGTATCCGCGAGATTTTTTAAATCGCGCGGGCCGAATCGGGTGACATCCACATCGGGGCACCGCTCGTGGAGAAGCGCTTCAAACGTCGTGCCGTTCTCCGCATGAGTTTTGACCTGCCGCCAGTAATCAACGACGTCTTCGATATATTCCGGCACGTGAAAAGCGCGTGAACCAGCATCGTAGATGGTGCACCGCTCAAGTGGATACGATGGATTCTCGTATTGCGATTCAACGAATTCGGGTGCCATCGCTCCATCGCGCCGGAGAAGATCGGTGCCATCGAGCTTTATCGTGACCGGCGTACGGGGGCCCGCAACTCCGAAGATCCCCTCGAAATACACCACCGTCGCTTTCAGGGGTGAGCCTTGGCGGGATTCGATAAGCTTTCGCCATTCAGCCAGGATCTCTCCCGAGACCGCACCACCGATGGTGAAAAAAGTGATCGAGTTATAGCGGCACGAACGGGTGAGGGTTTCGGCGAGCTTCATAAGGCCGTGCTTTAAGCTCGTTCCGGTGGCAACGACATCGCCGAAGACGATATCCATCTCACCGTGTGGCGACATCTTTGTGTACGAATCCTCGACGATCTCCCAAGCACCGCTTTTCGGATCGGAGAGCTGACGTTGCGCGCTGATATACCACGTGCCGTGGTTGTTCCACTGAAAAGCATCGGCGAGCGCCTCGCGGAGTCCGAAATTGAGCCCTCCTCGCAAAATCGTCAGCACCGTGGTCGATCGCTCTCGACCGGAGAAAAGGCCGATCTCCTGCAGCGCTCTCAATGCCTTTGACGAGGCTCCGGCGAGCTTGCGGGTGTAGTCGATCCCCATGACGCACGGATCGTTACAGATGGCCCGCGATTCCGGGGTTGAGATAATCACCTCAGACACGCCCTCGAGGGGAAATTGACGGTTCGCCCGGTAACAGACCGCATCGGTCGAGCTGGGGGAGAGTTTGGTGAGGGTATACATCGCGCCTTCCTTGAAAACTTTCCTTCCTTCGTAACGCGTTGAAAAGAGTAAGTCAAAATGGGCTTGAAGAGCGGATCATGAGTAAAAAAGCTGTATTTATAAGGCATTAGCGAGTCTCGTCGAAAAGAATTTCGCCCCAAACAGTATGTTAAGGATGCAGAGATCTATATAAGAGAAGGGGGCCTGCAATCGTGGCCCGTGTGAAAGAGAGGCGTATCGAAATGTCAGGTGATTTCCAAAATCCGATGAAGACAGATCGTGGTGATTCTCCCGCTACCAATGAATTCGGCGGTAGCTCGATGGGGGATCGGCGCCTCAATGTGGCTGAAGTTTTCTCGGAGTACGCGCTCCTCCTCTTAGGGGGAAACAATGCGATGAAGGTGCTCGATGCGAGCATGCTGAAATCCCTCCACCACCACTTTAACACCCAAGATATCTACCATCTTCTCGACGAATACAAAGATAAGCCGATGATCTGTGTAAACGGCACCGCTCGCGATAAGGCGGTCACCGGCCCCATGAAGGGATTCAATGCGAAACTGGGGCGGGTGCTTGTTGGTATGGACGTCGGTCTGACGTGTGGTGGAGCTGAGACCGGCGCGATGGGAGAGTCGATCCGGGCGTTCCGTCTCGCGCGAGATACCTACAAAAATATCCACGGTATCGAAGCGCCGGCTAAAATCGCGACTGTCACTTTGAAGCTGATGGGGGAGCATGCGAACTATGAGCCTCCCGCTGACCTGAGTAGACACGGCAGAGCCTCAGAGCCGCAAGATTCGTGGCTGAATCGAACCCTCGCCCTCCATGCGGTGGGGCGGCAGTTGGTGCAACTCATGGAGCCGGGCGGACTCGGCACCATGTTTGAGGCCCGCTTCCAGTTCGTGAATCGTCAACTGAGGGACAAGGGCCCGATCGGAGTCTTCGATGCAAACCGTCCCCCGTCCCAAATCGTGATGGTTTCCTCGCGGCTGCCAGACGGTGGGAATTTCTGGGAGGGAACACTGGAGCAGATCCGCGAGATGGAGCGATGTGGTGCGATTAAGACCGTAGACTCGCAGGTCCACCACTTCGGCGAGGAGCGTCTCGATGAAGCGGTCGAGTATATTGGAAGCGTCTATGCCGAGAACCTCGTGCATGTTCGCTCCCGGGTTATTACTCCAGAGTACCGAGTTTTTGCTAACAAAGCTGTCAATGCGATGATGGACAGTGGCATGGGGCCGCGTGATATCGTGGGCGATGTCGACAACAAGTTTTTAGCTCTGCTCGACAATATCGTTGCGACCCACCGTACGGTGTATCACCTCAGAGAGACCATGGCGCGGTGGGGGCGTGAGGGGGTTGATGCTGCGGAGGTATATTTGAAGGATCTTGCAGCGAACGGTGCCGCGGAGCGCTACGAGACCATGGCGACGATCAAGCGGCTTTCAACGAAACCGGCGATCTACCTGTGTGGTTCGGCGAAATCGATTTGGAACGAGCAACTGCAAGCCTACTCCGAGGCGCTCATCGAGGGGGCGATCCAGAAAGGCTACACCATCGTTATCGACGGAAAAGGTACCGATGGCATGGCGGGGCGGTGGAGTGAGCTCTGGGCCGAGAAGATGCTCGCGTACGAACAGCGCACCAACACCCGTTCTGCGAGTGAGCTTGTGCGGGTTCAGCTTGCCTATACCGGCGAGGAGATCCCAGCGCGCAAGCTCGCCGGTGGGTACACTGAGACCGTCCTCCCCTCATTGCTGAACGTTGAAACGAAGACCGCGGTTGCCGCGAGTATCGGTAGTAAGCGTGTGTTCGTCCTCGCCCCCGGTGGTCATGCGGAGGCATTCGCGTTCGACCAAATCTTACTTGATAGTCAGCTCGCCGGTTCGATTCACGGCATTTATGCCTCCAAGGAAGAGCGGCCGATTATCGAGGTCTTAAACGTTCCCGGTGCGCCCGGTCACCAACCGTTTTACGACCCGACCATTCGTCAGCTACAGGCGATGGTGGCGGCTCAGACCATAAACCCGGGCGATCTCGACCTCGCTCACTTCGATACCTTACGTCGGCCAGTGGATGCCGCAGTTGGATTGCTGAGGAAGATCGCGGTGTAACCGACGGTTGACCGGTCGCCGAAAGATCGTTCCCGGTCCGCTTCAAAGTGGGCCAAAAAAGCATCGAATTATTAAGCTCATCGCGATGGGGACCGACGGTCTTTTCAACGACTTGCGGCCGATTTGGAATCATCCGGGGGCCCGGAGCGGATAAGGGGGCAGAGATCGTGTTCGGCAGGCCTCGAAAACAGGCAGGTTTTTTATAGAGAACGTTATGAACAATCGAGAGTCGCGTCGAATCTGTCGTTTACTGAACGGTTCGCTTCGGCGTCTCTTTGTGACCGATTACCGGTTTCTCCGGAGCGCCGGGCTCACCCGGGGACAGGCGTTCAATATCTGTAAACAAAGATACGCCAAAGCCGCCTAATTCGCCCTCTCTGCGTACGCTCAGCCACGCCCCTTTCTGCGTATGAGCCCTTTCTCCTCTAAACTCGTAAATCCACGCCGGCTAAAGATGATGTGGTCAAGTACCGCTATGCCAAGCGTGTCCCCGGCGGTACACAGAAGTTCGGTCGCTCGGAGATCCTCAGTGCTCGGGGTCACGTCACCTGAGGGGTGGTTGTGGGCGAAGATTACCGCCGCCGCTCGATCGATGAGCACATCGCTAAACACTTCGCGGGGATGGACCTGCGCGGTATTAAGAAGTCCCACCGTAATGACCCGGGTAGCGATTACCTCGTGCGCACCGTTTAAAGTAATACAGATAAAATGCTCCTGCTTCCTGTCACCGAAGTGATGAAGGAGTGGCAGCACATCCCCAGCGCTGCGTATCTTTACCCCCTCTGGTCGGATGCGGCGCCGCGAAAATTCGATCATCGCAGCGATGAGCGTTGCCTTTGCTTGCCCCACCCCTTTGATCGCTTCAAGTGCTGCGATTTCGACCGCTCCCCGTTGGCTATCAAGGACCGCGATGATTTCGGTCGCGATCTCGCGGGCACTGGTCCCGGGAATTCCGGTCCCGAGGGCGATAGTAACAAGTTCGGTGTCGGTGAGGGCATGCGCACCCCGTCGGCATAGCTTTTCGCGGGGGCGCTCATCTTCAATCGCTATAATTTCAGTATTCATGCCTCGGTAATCGCGATTTCGCGACCGCCGTTGCGAGCGTTTAGTCCGGGGAGACTGATTTTTTGTGGGGGGAGCTAAACCTTAGCCTCCAAAGCCTCGCCGCATCTTGATATCGCAGCTCTCATCCTCGGCATTAAAGACGATGATCGCCTCACCCCGCTCGAGCTGTCGCTTTACCGTCGCGACCTTCTCTTCAAGCGAGTACTCTCCGTGTCCGTAATCGGTTCCTTCACGCAAAACGAAATGCTCGATCAGGCTGTGCAGCACCTCGGCGCTCAATCGCTCGTACGGAATCTCCATCACTACTCCTTTCTCTGCCGGTTGCGAGTCATCGATGGGCTAAAATAATGGGTCATCCCTGGGGTGACAAACAGCAGCGTGGCTTCGATCGCTTCCCGCGGCAAGCGAGTAAATTGTATCGCCGCGTCGATATAGGCCTCGATCTGAGGGGTATAATACCGCACTCGCGTCGTCATGCCGACCTCGTCCCTCACCCGATCGGTCTTGTAGTCGATAATATGAGCGGCTACGACCACACCGTTGCGTCGACCGATGACGAGCCGGTCGAAGGTACCGGTCATGACGGCGTCGCCCTCTCGAACCGCGAACGACTGCTCTCGAAGTACCTCAAGGGAGTCCGCACCCCATATCGCGTAACGTGTCCGACTGAGTTCCGCCGTGACCGCTTTCGCCTCCAGCAACCCCAGGAACTCCCGCACCGTGTCCCCTGGCTTCTCGACTCCGACGAAATCCCGCTCCAGGAGCGTCAGCAACTCAGCCTCACTCGGAAGCTCCTCGACCCATTCAACCTGTTGAAAGAGTCGGTGGATCAGTCGCCCATAATCCGCCGCCCCACCTCCGGTGATGCGGAGGAGCTCTTTGACCGCGACCTCGTGACCACCTTCCCGCCCCGACGGTGTCTCGCGTAACAACCCCCGTCGCCGCCGAGTGGGGGAGGGGGCAAGGGTCACGGACCCGCTGCGTGGCGTGCGCGGCTCGGCGACCTCCCCCTTTTCAGGCTCGTAGCGTTCGAACCATTTGGCCGATCCTGTTGAATATCGTAGTCCCGGTGCGTCTCCACCTCCCAGGACGTTTCTGAGGACCTTGCCGAGGGAGGTTTCGCGATCGTTCGTGCCCACAAGCATATAGAGCGCGTAGCGTGCGCGAGTCATCGCCACATAGAGGACACTTAAATTATCCTTCACCGCCTCGGCCTCACCGAATTCAACCATCCCACGAAGCTCGTTATTCAGCGCGATGATCTCCGCTCGGGGGCGCCGCGATACCCGCGTGGGTGGCTCGGTCGGGTCATCGGAAGCGGTGAGAATCGGGACCGCATCGAAGCTCCCCCGCTTAATCATCGCCCCGTCGAGATCGATTAAAAGAACGACATCGAACTCAAGCCCCTTCGATTGATGGACAGTCATCACCCGAACTTGCTCGCTCTTGCCGCCTTCGAGCTCCACGTGTTCGAGCCACCGATTAAATTCGCTGAGCCGAGTCGGCTCCGTCGCCCGGAAAAGGTGGCTTTGCTCAACGCACTGCGATAGACGGAGCCGGTCCCGAGCGCTACAGGCTGGCATCAGCAGATCAGCGAATGCACGGATGGTCGCGCCAAATCCCCTGGCCACAACCGATTCGCGTACCCGTCGTCCCAGCGCCTCGGTCGCCACATCGCTTTGCCAGTCGGTGTACTGAAGTGCGCCACCGAGCGGTGACGTCGCCAAATGAAATCGCGCCATCGTGTTGGCAGGATGATCGGCGACCGTCAGAAGCGCTCGCATCGCCTCGACTGCGGGCGAGTCGAGAAGCGAACTCTTACTCTCGTCACTCGCGCGAATCCCCGCCTCTTGGAGTGCAAACATCAACCGCCCAACTGCGGCGTTCCCGCGGGTAAGAATGCCGATTGAAAACTCCCCCGGTTTCTGGAGGAGATCCCGGACGATGTCGATCGCCCGCAGTTCGATGTGGCTCCGTGTTTCCTCGGCTGAGTCGCCGTCGATAGCTTCGAGCGCCGCGTATCCCGCACGGTCGCTCTGCGTCGTTTGGTGCCGTGCGAAGCGACCTCCCCACGCTGCCGCCGCATCGGCATATCGGCTGAGCGCTGGGTTCGAACTGATCGCTGAGAATACGACGTTGACCGCCTCCACGACCGCGACCGCGCACCGTCTCGTTTCTACCAGCGGCACTTCGGCGATGAAATTCCACCGCCGCTTTAGTTGATTAAATATCTCAGCGACCCCGCCCCGCCAGCCGTAGATCGCCTGCTTCGTATCGCCGACACAAAGGAACGAGTGATCCCCCGAAGCCTTCGATAAGATCTCGGCTGCCATCGGCTCCACGATGGACCACTCGGCGCGCGAGGTGTCTTGGAACTCATCGAAGAGGATATGGGCGATGCGAGTATCAAGCCGATAATACACCTCATCCAGGGCGCCAAGGGTAGCCGAGCGGCTTAAGCGGTACTTTACATCGCTGAAATCGAGCACCCGTGCCCCGCGCTTCAGTTCCTCGATGATCGTATCGAGTTCGCCGATGAGGGTGTAGGTGGCTCGATTCTGCTCAGCGAGTATCGGGAGGAGCTCAGCGGCCGCGTGTTCCACGAGACCCGCCACCGCCGTGCTCAGGGTCGGCGCTATCGCCACCCGATCGAAGGAGGTCGCGCCCTCGAGTATTTTTTTTACCAGCCCATTTTCGAAGAGGGCTGTCCAATCACGTTCCCGCGCTCCGGCCGCGAGTTTCGTCAGAGCCGCCGCCCAGCTCTTCCGCGGGGTCCCTTCTTTGGTGAGCGGCGGAGGGCAGAGCGCGATCGTCTCGATAAGTTCGGCGAGTGGTCGCGCCGGTTGAGGGATTCGTCCATCGAGCCATTCCCAGGTCGAGCGATCGGTGGTGCGATAGAGGTCGAGTAGCGCCCCGATCAGCGCTTTTAAATCGTCGGTCACTCGTCGCCCTGACTTGCCACCCCGCATGAGTTGGAGAAGCAGGGAGAGTCGGTCGGACTCCGCATCGCTACAGAAGCGCTTCACCCCGTCCTCGAGAAGTCGCTCGATACCAAAGGTATCGGCGACGCTCCACCCCGGTTGAAGGCCGATCTCAAGGCCGAAAGCCGCGGCGATCCCGTGAAAGAAGCTGTCGAGGGTCGAGATATTAAGCCGATGTTCGTGCAGCACCAGTTTGCGCAGCGCCGCTCCCGCATCGTGCTCGGTGAGCTTGGGTAACCCAAGCTCGTGACCAAGTTGGCGGGCTTTGCGTGGATCGAGTGTCGCGTTGCTGAGCCGAGTAAAGATACGCTCGGCGATCTCTCCCGCAGCCTTGCGCGTGAAAGTCGTCGCGAGAATTCGATCGGGCGATTCTCCTAGCAGGAGTAACCTTAAAAATCGATTGGTGAGCTGGAACGTCTTGCCTGAACCTGCACTCGCGCGAATGACGATAGGGGCAAGGGAGTTGAGTTCGGTCACGATGCCCCCCCGTCAGTTCCTCCGAGGTGAAATTGGGCGATGCCACATAATGCGGAGAAATCATCGCCGGGCAGCAGCTCCTTCGTCGGGGGAAAGAATATCTCCGCTCGCACCGCCCGCGCGATATCGGTCGCCCGGGTAACCGCCTCATCGAGCTCGGCCCGGGTGAAGTCCGCGAACGACACAAGCTCCTTCCCCGTGGCGCTCAGGAGGATATACCCAAGCTGAGCCGACTCCCCGAGGCCCTTCTTCTCAAAAGCGAGGTGGTAGAGCGGGAGTTGGAGATCGAGCCATCCCTTTGAAGGATGCAGATGGGCCCGTCGCGCATCGAGTTCCCCGTCGGAGACCTTATAATCGAAGATCGCCCAGTCGCCGGTCCGCGAATTGCGATCAAGACGGTCAAGTCGTCCAACGACCGTCATCGGCTGCCCCGCGCCGAGATCGAGCTGGACTTCCCCGGCGGTCACTGCCAGCTCTGTCTTTTCGATTCGCCACCCCGCAGCGCTCCAGCCGGCCTGCCAGGTGGCGAAATGACGAAGTCGGGTCAGAAGCTGGCGGGTCTGGATAAACACAACGGGAAGGACGCTACGACCGAAAGCTCGCTCCGCTTGGCGGCGTAGCTCCTCCTCCAAAAAGCGCGCGATGCGCTGTTCGTCGGTGCTACCCACCACATCGGACTCGGCAAAATGTTTGAGGACCGTATGAGCGAGCACTCCGAAATCGAGGGGCGAGAGCTCGTATCCCGAATCGTCGTGCTTTTGTAGCCCTAAAAGGTGACGGAGGTAGAATCGATACGGACATTGGAGGTAACTTTTGAATTGGGAAACCGTCATCTCGGTGACCGGTGTATCGAGCCGTTTTGGTGGCGGTGGAACGACAAATTCGCTTGGTCCAGTTGAGTGGGCCGGTTCCCCGCGGTCGGCGAGAGGGCGATAAAATGACTTGATGGTTTGGGCAGCATCGGTCGGCGCGCCCGCGAGAAGGAGTCGGCTGGGCTTCAGCGGGTCCCCTGAACTGGTGCGGCGTGATTGAATGAGGGTCACCCGCGCTGGCCCCTCAGCGAGAGCGGTGAGGGCAAATGCGTCGCGAGCATACCGCCGTTCGTTGTGCAGAATGCCGAGGTTGCGTCGCAAGCTTTCCGGCAGAAAGGGGTCGCTATTTAAAGACTCCGGCACAAAGCCCTCATTAAAGCCCGTCACGATGATCTCTCGGGCGTCATCGAAAGGAAGTTCAAGCCACCCGAGGATCTCAATCGCAGCTCCGCTCTTGGTCAACTCAGCGGTGCGAGAGCCGAGCAGCTTGACGATAAGTCGCATCGCTTCGGCCGCCGATACCGGTGGGAGTTCGGGAGCATCGAATCGAAATATCTCAGTGAGTGCACCTTGGAGCGCCTCGATACCGTGGAGCACGAGCGCATCCTTTTCGGCGAAACGATTCAGTTTGCGCTCGCCATAGAGACGCGCCACGACTGCAGCGATCTCCTCTGCCCATTGAGAGAGCGCTCGCTTCGCACCGAAAAGCTCGGCGACGAGCTCATCGATAAGCCCGGTGATGCGGCGAGCGTACTCGGCAACCGATGAATCGCCATACGCAGAGCCCCGGATCTGATCTTGCAGGTGTCGCTCGTGATAGCGGTCAAGCACACCGATTGAGTCGAGCAAAATCCACCGCTCCTGAGCCGCGACTCCGGGCGCTTCACGCAGCCACTGCTGTACATCGGGGTGGCGAACGAGTGAGCGCAGATCGTGCGCGGAGCCACTCGCGGCATACCGCCCCGCGATATCGAGAAAAGTAAGGGGCGCAGTCGATGTCAGCGAACTTCCTTCAGCGCGAAACGTCGGCAGCCCTTCAGCGGCAAGTGTCTCCGCTATCACGGGGCCCAGGGTCGGATCAGCTATCCCCACCGTGACCTCTTCGGGGCTTGGCTGCGGGGTCGTACGGTCGATGACATCAAGCACTGCCTGGGCTGCATCCCGGGGGCCATGCGCGACCTCGAGCGTGAGCTGAGCAATCGGGAGCGGTGCGTCCAGCCATTTCGAGACCGCGATCGAGCCGAGGTCATCGAAGCGGTCGGCGATCGCTTTATCAGCGTATATTAACGCCGTGATCTCTCCCGTCACCGTCCGGAGGAGCGCGTGCAGTAGGGGATTCATGTCAGCGACCCCGATCAGAAAGAGCGGCCCTGGAGCGGTGATTCGTCCCTCAGCGAGGGCGCGACAGCGCTCTGAGTTCCGATCGATGGTGCCGTGCTGTAGAAGCTTCGCCTCGTACCGCGCCTCGATCGCGGCGAGGGCTCCCCACCGTTCATCGTGAAATAGATCGAGCTCCGGAGCACGCGCAGCAACCTCGGCGCAGGAGAGTCCGGCGGCTCCTAGTTCGTCGCTGAGCGATAGCATTTGTTGCACAAGCCCGAGCCATGCACCGAGGTCCTCCTTCGAGGGGATCGTTGGCATGAGCTCCTGAAGCACATCGTCGGAGTCTTGGAGTGCCTGGAACCACGCTATCATCCTGGCGAGATCTCCAGCAAGCGGGGCGGTCGGGGTATAGAGGAGTTCGGGGAGGGCACCCACCGTGATCGAGCGGGGGGGGTAAAACATCAATTCGTGCTGCTCCGCGTACTCGACGAAGAGTTCGGTGAGCCGTCGTCCCGCGCGGGCACCGGGGAAAACGACGGTCACTCCTTGCAGATCAAGTTTTTGGCCGTGCGTAAATCTTTTGGCGAAATAGTCCCGCGCTCCGTGAAGGAGCTGGTGATTCCAGCCGAGGAAAATACGAGAAATGGCCATCGATCCCCAATTCTACGAGTAGCCGCGCTCAGGGGGAAGGAAAAAGCGCACGTTCCTACGGCGTGATGCGAGCGAGGCCCTCTTTTATCGCTTGCTCCTGCACCCGAGCAGCGACTCGGTCAACGACTGAGCGCTCAAATATGCCCGGGATGATGAAATCCTCACAGAGCTTCTCAGCCGGTACGAATTCAGCGATAGCATGTGCGGCGGCGACCTTCATTCCATCCGAGATGTCGCGGGCGCGGCATTGGAGCGCACCCTTAAAAATCCCCGGAAAACACAGGGCGTTGTTGACTTGGTTGGCGTAATCCGAGCGTCCCGTGGCGATAACTCGCGCGATTCCTTTTATCTGGTCCGGCATAATCTCGGGGGTTGGGTTCGCGAGCGCAAAGACGATCGGATCCTGCGCCATCGATTGCACCATCTCGCGGGTGATGGCACCGGGCGAGGATACCCCAATAAACACATCCGCTCCCCGCAGAGCATCGGCGACCGTCCCCTTGAGATTTTCAGGGTTGGTGATACCGACGAGCGACTCTTTGACCGGATTCATCCGTTCGGTACGCCCTTGGTAAACCGTACCGGCGGTGTCGCAGGCGATGATGTGCTTTACTCCCGCACTGAGCAGGATCTTGGTGCAGGCGACTCCCCCCGCACCGAAGCCATTGACCACAACCTTTAAACTCTCGAGCTGTTTTCCCACGATCTTCACTGCGTTCATCAGCCCCGCCAGCACGACGACCGCTGTCCCATGCTGATCGTCGTGGAATACCGGGATGTCGAGTTCGCGCCGAAGCCGCTCCTCGATCTCGAAACAGCGCGGAGCACTGATATCCTCAAGGTTGATTCCACCGAACCCGGGAGCTATATTTTTAACCGCTTTGATTATCTCGGCGGGGTCTTGGGTATCGAGACAGATCGGAAATGCGTTGAGTCCAGAGAACTCCCGAAACAGCATCGCCTTCCCCTCCATGACGGGAAGCGCCCCTTTGGGACCGATATTTCCGAGCCCTAGGACCGCGCTGCCGTCGGTGACAACGGCTACCGTGTTGCCGCGAATAGTATAGTCGAAAGCCAGTTCCGGTCGCTGAGCGATCGCCAAACACACCCGGGCTACTCCGGGCGTATAGGCCCGGGAGAGGTCATCGCGTTTCCGAATCGGTGAGCGACTCTCGACGGTGATCTTCCCCGCGCGGTGAACCTCAAAGGTGTCGTCGAAGGCCTCGAGAAGCCCCACTCCGGGGATCTCACCCATCGCCTCGATGCAGCTCGTCGCATGGCCCTCGTTGCGACAGAGGATCGTGATTTCGCGGAAGGTATAGCGAAAGTCGCTTGAGAGGAGCGCCATCTCGCCGAGCGATGCCTTTTCCCGAGCGAGCGCTTCGGTTACCCGCGCGAAATTGCCCGGTTGATTCTCGATGCGGAGTCGCACCGTGATGGAGAAGCCAGCCGAAGGCTTTCCGAACTCCTCACTCGACTGGTCGTCGCTCGGCTCCGCCGTGGTCAGGGTAGGGGGGATCAGGTTGGACATACAAACACTATCCAGGGGAAGGGGGTTAAAACCTTCACCCGAGCCGCGCACTATACCGTTTTCCAGGTCGAGGGGGCAATCAACCCGAGGTGAAAACCTTCCCCGAACCCGCTCTTTACGGTATAAATTCGGGGCGCCGACCGGGTGATAGTGGCGGTTATCGACTGAACGAGAGGAGTGCCTGTGTTTTCATTTACGACAGAGGATGTAGTTGGTTCGTTAAAGCGGGCAGGGAATATCAATGCTGCGCTCAAGAATTTTTTAAAGCGTGAGGTGCGACGAGGCGACCCAGCGGAGCGTTTCGTGAAGGACCTCCGTGAGGTGATGCTCGGAAAAGATGAGGCCCGGGTGCATAACTACATCGAGAAGAAACGTCCCGGTTTCGACTCCCATCTGATCGCTATCGGGAGCTACGCCCACAGCGAGATGGTGATGAATCTTTCAAATCAGATCGTTGAAAAGTACGCTGATCGCTTCAACGCAACCTACGAAACTCAGACCGACGACATCGCGGTGAAGGACAAGAAAGAGTTCGACGCGATCATGCAGGAGGTCTCCAGCCTCATCTCCAAAAATATCAAAGATGCTGGGTTTGGGGAGTCGGTTTTCATGCAGAGCGTTGTTTTCTCGACGGTGTTTGACCGACCAGTGCTCAAGTACCTCGTCTCGATGAATTGACCGCTGTCCTTGACGCGGCGGGTTTTAATGACGCAGGTGATGATTTCGCGGTCGCGCATTCCGGCGCACGTGATTCAGCCGTCCCTCGTCCGCTCACCGGTTCGTGTGGGGGAGGATCTTATCGATAAATTTTACGGTCTTCACGACGTGGGGGCCGTACGGCAGCATGATGCAATCAGCGCGTGAGCCTGCGATAACGTCAGTGACTTCGGCGCGCGCAGGCACTCCCAGCGTGGTGAGTTTCTCCAAGACCTGCGTCGCCCAGATGACCCCGATATGTGCCGCCTCGCCGTAGGTTAAGATCCTCTCTTGGGCTGGAGATAGCTTGTCGTAGCCGAGCTCCACCGCCAGATCGCCGCGGGGAATCATAATAGCTATCGGCGGGCTCTGCATCGCGGCGAGAATAAGCCGGGGAAGATCCGCGATCGCCTGAGGAGTTTCAGGCTTGAGGACCACCGTGAGATGTTGTCCATGAAGGCGAGTAAGCTCCGTCTCAAGATCTGCGATATCCTCTGCTGAACGGGTGAACGAGAGCGCTACCATATCCGCGATTTCAACCACCGTTGCGAGCGCGGCCCGGTCCGTAGCCGAAAGGGCGGGAACTTTGAGCACCGTATCGGGGAAATTAATCCCTTTCTTTGCGAGGAGGGGGTGGTGGTCGTTCAGGACATAGGTGATCCGTACCGCGGCGCTTGTTCCGTCGCACGCCTCAACGACACCGGAGATGTTGCCATCATCGAACAGAACTCGGTCACCAACGGACACCACCTTCAAGGCCTCGGGAAGGGTGCAGCTCACCTGCGCAGGAGAATGAGGCGTTCCGTCGGGGAGGCACGCCTTATTTCGACCTAATATCGCAGCGGCCTTCACATGAATTGTGTCGTCAACCCGGAGAATGATCGGCTCGTCGTGTTCGAGCGGCCCTGTGCGAACTTTGGGACCGGCGAGATCGCAGATGATGCGCAGGTGCTTGCCACATTCGTTCGCAGCTCGGCGCGCCAGTTGCGCGGTTTGGCGCCATTCGTCGGCGTTTCCATGGGCGCAGTTAATTCTTAGAATATTCATCCCCGCCTCGACGAGCGCTTTCACTTTGGTGAAGTCGCGCGCGAGCTCGCCGTGTGAACTCACCATCACCCGAGTTGGGTGAAGTTGCGGGGCTGGGCCGAGCCCCAGTTCGGCGTGTTTAACGGCGAGATTCTCAAGTCGGCCGATATCCTCTCGCTCGATACCGAGACGAGACGGATCGATCTCCTGACCCGAGATAATCTGAAGGACATCGCGGACTGATCGTAAAGTCGGCAAAACAGCAAAAGGTGCGGTGATATCTCCATTAAGCCCGATGGTCCTGAGCTCGTGTTTGAGCTCGGTGAGGTCGAGTTTTGCGAGGGCATCAAAGTGAATGAGGTTCCGCGCGCTCGCCTGAAATGAGGGATGGACAGCGCGCAGCTCCCGGCCGTATTCGATCTCGGCTCGTTCAACCAGACCGATGATCGCCTCCACTTTTGACAGAAGCGTGACGGCCAATTGGGTGGTGGTACGGTGGTGCCGGGGCAGGGAAAGGTCGAGTCCTTCGATGGACGATACGCGTTCATTCGGGAAGGGTGATTCAGGTGAGGTTCCGCCGCTCATAGAGGGTGTATATCACAGCCTCAGCCCTTAACAGATGGGCAGGCGACGAAAAGGTCTGATGGAAGAGGCTCAGAAAAGAGCCTTTAAGCGCGGTGATTGTGAGGCATGTTGCGGTGAGCGCCGGGATGGCGTATCCCCTTCTGAGAGATATGAAGTCCTCCGCTGAATTTGATCGTTTTGAACATGCCGCATGGGAGGGCGCGGCGGACGCGTATCGACGTGGTTTCGCCCCCCTGACTGATGTACTTATTCCACAGCTTTTGAACCTTTTACGAGTTGAGCGCGGGACACGCCTCCTCGATGTGGCGTGTGGCCCCGGTGCGCTCGCTGCCGGTGCCGCTCACCGGGGCGCTCATCCTGTTGGTCTCGATTTTGCTGAATCGATGCTCGTGGTCGCCCGGCAGTTATCTCCGCTGATCGATTTTCGCTCGGGCGATGCGCTCGCGCTACCGTTCCCTGAGGGGAGCTTCGATGCCGTCGCGATGAATCTTGGGGTGCTGCACCTGTCCGATCCCGAGCGGGCATTTCGAGAAGCCTATCGGGTTCTGCGCCCTGGTGGTCGGTATGTCTTTACGGCATGGCAATCCCCAGAGCGATCGCGTGGATTCGAGGTTATCTTAGCATCGATTAAAGAGGCGGGTGATCCAAACGTCGCACTTCCCGCTGGTCCACCGTTTTTCAAATATGGGGAGCCTGCGGTAGGGGAGGCAGGTCTCAGAGCCGCAGGATTTACGAACGTACGGTCTGAGAGCCACGAGCTCACCTGGAGTCTGCCGAGTAAGGCTGCTTTTTTTGATACCTTCGTGCACGGCACGGCGCGCACCGGAGCGATACTTCGAGCGCAGAGTGAGGCGCAGCTCCAAGCGATTCGCGCGGCTGTCGATCGCCGGCTTGACCCGTGGCAGCACGTTGGTGGGCTTGAGATTCCTATGGGGGTAGTCGTGTATAGCGGCGTGCGACCTGCGGCCACCTCCGAGAAGCTCGTCGGCCTAAACCCATAGCCGATAAGGATGATACGGCGACACCAAACTGTGGCGTTATTTTCCTCACAGGCTATAGATGAGGGTAAGGCAGATACGTGAACGGTTACCGAAAATGAGAGAGGGTACCATGCGGCGAACACTTTTCAGGGCGATTCTTCTTTTATGCCTCTGCGCACTCGACCAGGCGTTCGCAACCCCCCGTATTCCGGAGGAGGCTGTGCGTATCGAGCGCCAGTCGGCCGGCGTGCGTGCTCGACAGACACGCCGGTTCGAGACGACCGACGAATTGAGGCTGTTACAAGCTGGTGCTGGTGTCCTCCAAGATTTGGGTTTTAACATCGACACGAGCGAGACGAACCTCGGCCTTGTGGCGGCATCGAAAACCCGCGATGCGACCGATAATGCCCAGCGGATCGGTGCGTTTGTGCTCGGAGCTATCACGGGAGTGGATATGTCGGTTGATCGCATCCAAAATATCACCGCCTCGTTGGTGACCCGCCCAAGCTTGAAAGGCAATATCCTCGTCCGGGTGATGTTTCAAAGAGTCGTCTACGACGATCAAAATCAGGTCTCCCACGTTGAGGCGCTCGATGACCCGGCCATTTATTCCGCCTACTTTACGAAGCTCCAGAAAGCTGTCTTTCTGCGGGCACACGAGCTTTGATCGATGGAGCATCCGATGTTGCAACGACTGTTTGGTGGCCTTCTCCTTGTTATGTTGGTGGGCGGGTGTGCCCCGAGAAACGCGGAGGTGTTTGACGGGCCGCAAGTGCAACATACTTTACGTCAGATCCAGTCACGTACCTTCGACACACCTGACAAGAATCGAACGATGCGGACCGTGATTCAGACGATGCAGGATCTGGGCTTCGCAGTCGATAAGGCTGATGAGGCGCTCGGCTCTATCAGCGGGCTTAACCTCGATGGGTATGTCATTCGGATGACGGTGACGGTTTTCCCGAAGGGGACGGCGCAGATGCTCGTCCGTGCCAACGCCCAGCACAACATCACCCCGATTGTTGACCCGGAGCCGTATCGCCGCTTCTTCGAGGCGCTCGAGAGAGCCCTGCGCGTTGCGGCGGAAGAGGTCGTGTGATGAGGCGCCGCGCCGCGCGTATAGTAGCGCCAGCGGGGAGCGCGAGTGGAGTCGCCGCGAGATGCGCGGGGAGATAGAGTCTGGAGCGGTGTCGCTGTGGAGCACGAAACGAGCGCATGAGGTGGCGGGCCTCGCGCCACCGCCCCCAGTAGCCCAACATGCAAGCCGTTTTGAGGGCGCGTCGCGCCAGAACTTCTTGCAAGAGAGGGCTGCGATCGGGGGGACACACGGCGAAGAGTGGTCTGGGATCGAGAAGGTACGGTTCGATCGGACGGGGACCGTTCCGTTGGGGCACCAGTTCGGAGTCCTCGGTGTGGTACCGGGTACATGGGGGAGTGAGGCTCACCCCGATAGTCGTATTCATGACGAGCTTGAACCAAAGGTGCGAGTCCTCGGCGTACCGAACTCCGGGTGTGGCGCAAAAGCCCCCCCACCGTTCAAACACGGCGCGCCGTACCACCGTATTCCATGGGGACATGAAGGCAACAAGCGCGATGACGACTTCAGGCGGGGTCGTGGGGCTAACGACGAAGGCGCCGTTCTGCAACCCACGTCGCCGCCACATCATCTCGGTTGATGAAGCTTGAGGAAAAAGTTCGTACCCCACCACGGCTGCCCCGGTGGCGGAACCGTGGCGCTCGAGCGTGGTGAGGGCGTGGGTAAGGTAGTGGGGAAGCCACTCATCGTCGCTGTCGAGGAACGCCACGATCTCCCCGCGCGACTCCGCGACCCCGCGATTTCTTGCCGCTCCGGGCCCGCGATTCGGCGTGGAGATTATCCGAATCCGCTGATCCTTCACCCGCTGGGCGAACTCCACACTTCGATCGGTCGATCCATCATCGACGACGATCACCTCGAAGTCGTTGTAGCTCTGCGCCACGATTGAACGGAGTGCTCGCTCCACGGTGCGCTCTTTGTTAAACAGCGGAACAACGATCGATACCGACATACCCGGGGCCCTCAAGGATACGGTTGTGCGAGTCAGTGTCGCGGACGGTCGCGCGCGCTGGTATGATCGCCGCTCTTGGTGTAAGTGTGTGGTTTTGCAAGTGAAAATCGATTTGGGTAAGGTTTGAAGAAGCGCTACCATGAGAGGAAAGAGGTTTGCTCTCGGTGGTTGCCCCATGAAAGAAAAAAATCAGCTTGAGACGCAGTCGGTGAAAGCTCCGCCGCATTCATCCACCGTTGCGGTCGGAGAGACGCTTGAGGGGGCCAATACCGGCACGCCCCGCTCGGTCGAAGAAGCCACCCTCCTCGCCCATCTTCGTCAGGCTCATCGCACGCGCGCCACAAATCTTATCTCAATATTTCCTGAGACCCCGGCGTGCGCTGCGGCGGTGTTTGAAGCGTTCGAGGACCCGCAACACGATTCATCAGCGTGGCGTTTTATCGCCCGAGCGATGCGCACAGCTGCCCAAAAGATCGAGGCAAGCCGGATTCAAGTCGCGCAGGCGGCGTCGGGAGCGGTGGCTGATAGGGCGCTTGAGCGGGAGGTGTGGCGTAATCATCACCTGCTGAAGCGGCTCCTGCGGGCATCGCCGGAGCTGCGGCGTATCATCGAAGCGCTGCGGGCCGTCATGGCTGCCCCCGGAGTCGTGAACCGTCTCGGTGAGCCCGGCTTTATTGAAGAGTTACTTGAGCTCCTCCTCACAGAATTCGTTCGCCATGCCCAGGCTTTTCGAGAGGGGGGGGTGCCACTCGCCGCTCTTTGTACGTTGGTCTCGAGCCGTATGGATGAGTTTTATCCTGAGTTTACCGCTGAGTCCCTCGCTCATATATCACCAGCGAGTTCGATCCTGCGACGCGCCGGCTATCACGAGCATTGTGCGCAACAACTTGATGAGCTCGAGGCCGCGTAGAGTCTCACGCACCTGCTCGTAGCGCTGCGCGTAGTCCCGCGAGCAGGTCGGAGGTTACGGGGCCATCGGCGCGCCACGTGATTCGACCTTCACGATCGAGAATGAAGGTGGTAATCGAATCCTGTTTAACCCCGAGGGTCGCGTAGAATTTATCGCGATCGGTATAGACCGTAATGGTGCGACCCCTCGCCGTAGCGTCGGTAATCCCGGAGCGCATGCCGTTATTCACCCAGAATCGGAACGTCGCACTGCCCTCGTAAATCACGGGGAGTTCGTAGAGCTTCAATCCTGAGTCATTTTTAAGATCCTCTTCAAGCCCGCGAATCCAGGTGTCGACGTCCGGTTGCTGACGTTGCTCGAACGCCACGACCACGATGCGGCGCTCGCCTTCGAGCTCACGGGGGATAGCGATCGTCCGACCGTGCAGGTTTATCCCCTCAACGACCGGAAAACTGCCTGAACCTTGGGGAATCATCGGTGAATTAGCTCCTGCGCCGATACAACCCGACATATTCATCCCCACGGTGAAGAGAAATAACGCTTCGACCAGCCTCCGTCGTCTCGAGCTACGCATGCGCAGGTTTCCTCCGAATTGGTTCGATCACTCCCGGTATACCATCGTCGAAGATCACGAAGCGGATGATGTACACCATGATGGGGCAACCGAGGAGTAATCCCCAAATACCAAAGAAGTGCTCGCTGATAGTTAAGATGGCGAGCACCATCACAGGGTGG
>JBILDU010000004.1:0-67005 GCA_044352465.1 Bdellovibrionota bacterium | reverse complement strand
GACGATCTTAGGATTTAAGATACTTGTCTCGATGAAGTGAATGACGAGGATCGCCACGACAATCCAAACGGCGAGCATGAAACTCCCACCGTCTTGGATCATAGCCATGGCGGCGATCGGGACGCTCGAGAAGACCGTTCCGAGGACCGGTATAAAGCTGCAGATAAATACGATCGCCGAGAGGAAGATCTCGTTCTCGACGTTGAGTAGCTTCAGCGCGGCCAGGGTGAGGACCGTATTGACGAGCGCGATAACTCCTTGGGCTTGGAAGGCGCGTCCGATGAGTCGTCCGAAGCTGATGAGTCCCGGTGCAATCTCCTCGTAAAAATTGCTCGCCCGACTCTGCTCCAGTCGCTTTAATCCCTTGGCGAGCCGAGGTACGTCGATAGTAATGAAAAAACTCAGCATCAGCGCGAGCACCAACTGAATCGGCAAGGTAATTATCTTGGGGATCATCTCTCCTAAGTTCCGACCGATCCGGGCAAATCCAGCGACGATCGTCTCTTGAAGCTGGACTTCCAGTTTCTCGGCGATCTCACCTTTTTTCCACTCTTTGACTAGTTCGCTCTTCGCGTGCATCTCAAAGCCAAGCCGCTCCCGCTCTTGCTGCTCCCGTGGGGTTTCGGTCTGAGGAAAGGTGGCGTCGTAAAGCTTTGCAAACGCCTGCGCATTTTGGTTGTGCGCCTCGCGGAGCTTTACAAAAAGCGGTATGTCGAAGCCCGCTTTGGGGTCGTTGGCCTTTCGACGCGCGGTATACGCTGCGACCACCCGTTTCGAGTATTCAGCGCCGTTCTTTGAGCGCAACTCGCGAATGATGGCGCGCTCGCTCTCCGGCGTGGCGCTCTCGATGTCGTCATCGAGAAGGGTTAAGAGCTCACGAAAGCGCTCGTACTCGCGTAGATGCCCACCCCGTTCGCTCGAAGCTTTGAGGGCTGTCTGATAGCGTGCGTCATCAGGACCTCCGAACTCTTGCTGAAAGAGCCAGGTTCCCACTGTATCGCGGAGGATGTCATCCAGGGTCGCGCGTGGGCTTTTTTCGAGGTTGCTGAATTTTTTAACCAGAGCCCCTCCCTGTGCCACGAGGCGCGGGATGAAGAACCGCGCGGCTCCGTAGAGGCTCAGGAGAAGAAGGAGAAAGCAGACGATCGAGACGAGGAGCTGGAGCCAGCCCCGCTCCTTCCCCGGAGAGAGTCGCCGGGTGATGCGGGTGACGAGCCCCCGCATGCAGAAGGAGATAATGAACGTCATGAAGATGACGAAGAAAAAGTGGTTGAGGATGTAGGCGAATGCGAGGAAGAGGCCCCAAATGAGCATCTTTTCCCACGGAAGTCGGCTAAAGAAAGCAGGAGTAGTCTGGGTATTCATAATTGCCAGGTAATCTAACGAACGGGGCGATAGGTAGCAACGGAGAGTCGTTGACGGCTTTGGAGAGCCAAGTGGCTGATCTTTATGCCCCCCGGCGCCGCAATGACATGGCGGACTTCAACGCGACGTGGCCCTTGATCAAAAATCAAAGGCGCGGGGAGGGGTAGTTAGCCTCAACTGGCCGAAGGTCCGATCCACTCCAAAAGCTGAGGGAGCTCCATGGGCCTGAGCCAGTGAGTTCGGTGCTTACACAAGTTATCCCACACGAGTTCGTTCAGCGGTACGGGGTCGATTGGGGCGGAGTTTTGTCGGGGGATGATGACCCCGCACCCGTGATCAAATCGACCGACTGCGCAGTCAAGGTCGAGACGGGAGCGAACGCCCACGAAGCTTTTCCACACATCTCCGTTCCACGTCTCCGATGCGCGTGGCACTAAACTGCGGATATCGAAGAGGGGGTTGCAATCGTGCATGACGATTACGCCGTTCGGCCGAAGGCAGTTAAGCGCATTGATGATGTCTTGATCGACCTGCCAAGCCTCATGGAGCCCGTCGATGAAGATGAGGTCGAATTTCTGAACATTCACGGCGAAGAACTGATCGCTCGTCATCCGGAGGGTGCCTCCGCTATTCGGGTCGACCCCGACTCGTTGCGCACACTGCACCTTTGTAAAACAGTCATCTGCGCAGCATCCGATCTCGAGATAGCTCTTGACCCCACGCCTCTCAATTATAGCGTTCAGAAGCTGAAATCGCGTCGGTCGTTCCCCGTTTGCCATCTGACGCTCCTCGATAAAAGCGACGATTTGGCTCGGTATCCCCTCGAGGAGGTAATGGTATGCGAGCGTTTTGAGGCGGAGCTCAGAGGCGGGGATGGTGCTCGTTGCAAGGCGTCCGATCTTCTCACGGTGATCGAGGAGAGCCTGCTTTAAATCACTCCTCAAGCTAAGATGTTGCTCCCTTTGAGAGATGAAAGCTCCGATCTCGGACCGGCATTCGTTGAGGGCGCCTTGAATCTCCACGATTTCGGAGTGTTCGGCGGCGCGACGAAGCCCGTAAGCGATTTTGGTCAGTTCGGCGATGATCTCGCGGTCGACCCCACTTGGAAGCGGTGACCGTAACGTCTGTTCGATAGCGATGTGGTGTTCCATAGCTATTTAAGATGTTACGGCTCATCTGAAGTTGCGAAAGTTTGAAAAATCAATCTCCCCTTTAGGTTAGCTCATTTTGAGCGGGGCACCGCTTGAGACAGGCCCGGGGGATGCGAACAGTGAGTGGGCTCCTTAAGCCGCAGATGAGTCCGGTCAGGGGCGGCGGCCAATGAGAGGCAGAGCGGTTTACGACGAACTGAGAGCTTCGGCTGATAGGATAGAGGGGCTACGTATGCGGACGGCCCCCTAAGAGACAAGACAACACGGGGCAAGAATGGAGCCGTCCATCGGAATCGAACCGACGACCTACTGATTACGAATCAGTTGCTCTACCAACTGAGCTAGGACGGCACCTTAGGGCCGCTATAGTACAGGAACGGCTAAACTTTTCAACACAGCCTCTCAGCCACCGAAGAAGCTTTAAAACCTCGTCAATGCTCCACTTTTAAAGGAGGTGGGAGAGATCGACGGCCTTAAAGTGCAGGGGCTTCCGAACCTTGCCACGGGCATCCTTGCCCACCGCGTACCACTCCCCATTAAGCTCCACGACCGCGACCCGTACCACCTCTTCGGGCCAACCGGCGCTGCACCTACAGTGCCAGTCGGTCGATGGGAGTTCCACCAGGCCCTTCGCCCAGCTATCAAGTTTAACGAATTTTTCGAGGTTGTTGTCGCACACCAATTCGTAACCCGCCTCGAGCGGAACGCCGAAGGCGTTGGCGTTCCAATACATGGTGTAGGCCACATCGGCGAGACCATCGAGCATCTCAGCTGGATCGGGAGAGCGCTCAGCATGGTAATGGACCGCTTCAGGATCGGTCACTTTAATTCCATTGATCTCCGGAGTCACACCGAGGCCGTCGATAACGTATTCGAGCACCTCTGAGAGCAGAAGCTGGGCACCAAGCTTCCGCTCAGCCTCGCTTCCACCGTGAAAGTTGTCGGAAAGCTTTTGCCCCGCCAGCGCCATAAACTTCGCTACTTTGTCGCGCTTCATCGTACGTTCCTCTCGGTAAAACAACAGCCGGAGGAATATAACGCTCGGGGCAGGGGGAATCAATCTCTGGTTCTACCCCACGTCGGTCCTTTGGAATGAAAGCCACCGCTTCATTCGAAGCCGAGCGTAGGGTAGGGGGGCACAACTACACCTGACGGGGGAGGAGCGCCAGGAATTCATCCGCGGCGGCGGTAACGGCAGGGGTTGTCTTACCTTCGATAATCTCTACGAAATCAATCGGTTTCTTGTAGTAGCTCTCCGCGGCACGATCGTCTTTGATAACGTTGGTACCGGTCAGAGAGGCCCCTGCGTACGCCCCCTCACTGTGCTGGTAAGCGATTACGCCCTTGTGCTTCATCTCGGCTGCAGCGGAGTAGGTTCCGGCTGCGACGCTGGCGTCAGCACCAAGGTTGAATTTCCCTTTCTTCAGAGCGTTGACCGATTCCTCGTCTTGGAAGAATAGCACCACATCGCTTGATTTCCCACCGAGTTGGGCTCCGAAGCTGCCACCACTCATGTCAACAAATCCAGGAGCCGACCACGTGCCTGCTTTGGTCTTGCAGCTGACGGTACCGTCGCCGTGAGATCCGCCGACCACGAGCGCCGCGGTTGTGACGTTCGGGAAGACTGCGACACACTTAGCGGCTGCCAGCACAGATGCGGGCACTTCTCCCTGTGTGCCACGGACGATCGAGCGATATGCCTCAGCCGCATTCCGTAAGATCTTGTCGGGAGCGGTATCGCGAAGTTTCGGCTCCTCCATTCGTGCCCGGGGGGACTCGGTCTCCACTGAGCCGGTATGGGGCTTGCTCTCGGCAAAAAGTGCGGAGTTGTTTCCAGCGATAACGGCTGCAGCTGTCAAAAGACCGAGCGCTGCTCGGCGGCTAGATAAAATCATACGTTCTCCAGTATTCAAAAGTGAGGGGGCTTTAACTTGCCCCCGGTTTCCGCCCATACTCAGCAAGTTTCGACGAAACGCCAATGATCGCTCTTAGGCATGGCCGCGCATCGTTTTTGCTTTTATGAAGAAGGGCCTTTCCGACCGCGCCAGTCGTATGATATCCCGCAGATGTAGCTGCTCTTGGACGGAGCTCGCCGCTATATGACGGTCAGCCTGTGTAAGGATGCACGTACCACTGCCGTCTTTGCCTCGATGCAATGACGTCAATTCGGGGACGTCAATTCGGGTTCAATAGACACATGACAACAATGCCGGTAGCTCATTATATCGCAACAACTAATGGGGTGAGGATCTCGGTCCTTCCGTCACCGCTTCCGAGTGAATCACAGCCGGCTGAGCGGGTTTATGTGTTCGCCTATACCGTCACGATTGAGAACGAGAGTGCGGGGACATGTCAGCTCATCGAGCGGCATTGGCGGATTTTTTCGGCGGGCCATCAGATCGGGAATGTGGTGGGGCCGGGGGTCGTCGGTGAGAAGCCGGTGCTGAAAGTCGGCGAGTCTTTTACCTACACGAGTAGTGCGGTGATTAACGATCCCTTCGGCGAGATGCATGGATCGTATCTTTTTCAGCTCTCCGACGGCGGGTACTTTGAGGCAGAGATACCTCGCTTCGACCTGTGTTTTACCGAGTTGTTACATTAACGCTTTTTTGGAAGCGGATGTTCGGTAGTCTCTCACCATACCACTGAAGGTAGAACTGCAACTACCTCTCCGTAGGCGCGCTCTCTCTACGGATGCGCTGTTGCCGGCGCTCGTGCGAAGCGTTACTGTGACGCAGGCGCGGACAAGGGATCGAAATGCGGGTATTCCTGAGACATTTATGGGTGCTGACCACTGAGGAGCTTTTCGACCTCGCTGGTCGAAAGCGCTCGATGCTCACCCTCCTCTTGTATCTCGTGGTCTTAGTGAGCGCGATGTATTGGTTCAGTAAGGTGCAGCGCCATTTCGAGCCGGTCACGAACGTTCTCGCAGCCGCCCCTCAGATTGAGGAGCTCAAGCAGATGCTTCAGAAATTCGAACTCGAAGATACGGTTGATTTTATCATTCAGTTGAGTCATTACCCTGCGGCGCTCTGGATGTTTCAGCTCTTCTCGCTTCTCTGGCTGCCGACCGTTGTGGGTCTTGTCAGTTGCGACATGGTAGCGATCGATATCGATCGCGGGACGCTCCGCTTCGTCCTCCAGCGTAGTAGTCGGTTGGCCTACTACCTCGCAAAGCTCATGGCCCATTTCCTCCTCTTCGCCGGTTTGCAGCTTGTGGGGATGATCGGGTTAGTCGCCATCTGTGGGGTGACGGTGGCGCAATTTAAGCTCGCCGACTATGCCGGTCTCGGGGCGCTCTATTTCACCGTGGCGGTTCCGTTTATCTTTTTTGTGGTGGCATCGACCGCTTGGGTATCGAGTTGGACCCGCAAGCCGATGAGCGCGATCGTGCGGCTCAACGTCTTGTGGGTAGTGTTTTTCATCATGCTCGGCTGGTGGCCTCATTTGAGTCCTCTCGCGAGCACCTCGATGGTGGGCCTATTCTTGCCGTTCGATCGGTACATGTGGAGCTCCGTCGGTGCGCTCACTGCATGGGGTAGTGGGTTTGCGGCGCTTGGTCTTGCCGGATTTTTGCGGCGGGACGTATGAGCGGATTTCTTGTCATTCGAGATCTGCAGCGCCGGTTCGGTCGCCATGCGGCGCTACAGGGGCTGTCCCTCGACATTCCGCGGAATTCGGTCGCGGCTTTTGTCGGGGCTAACGGAGCGGGGAAGACGACGACATTCTCTATTATCGGTCAGTTTATTAAGGCCCACGGCGGGAGCATCGAGGTCGGCGGGGTCTCCTTGGCCGAGTTCCGTCGCTCCGGTGGTGTCATCGGCCTCCTGCCCCAAGACGTCCATTTTTTTGAGACAAGGACGGTGGCGCGGCAGCTCCTTCTCTTTGCGCGTCTTGCGGGGCTGCGCGGTGCAGCGGCCCGGAGTGAGGTCGCGCGGGTTTTGGCGCTGGTGAAGCTAGAGGATCGGGCTGAGAGTAATCCGGAGAACCTCTCTCGGGGGATGAAGGTGCGGCTGGGGGTCGCCCAGGCGCTGATCGGGAATCCCCCGTTGGTGCTGCTCGATGAGCCAACCGCGGGACTCGATCCCGTGATGCAACGGAATTTTCGGGAGAATATCGAGGCGATTCGGGGTAAGACGACGGTCGTCATCAGCTCCCACGATCTGCGTGAGCTCCAGGCGCTGTGTGATTACGTCTGTATTATTGAGGCGGGTCGGCTGGTCCGCCAAGGGCCGCTCGAGGGAATCTTGGGTGACGTATCCAAGGTCACGGTGCAGATCGGTGCGATCGGCGATCAAGCTAACGCGCTTGTCACGGCGCTTCCTGATTTTCATGTCACGGTGGACGGGGGCGTCCTCACCGCCCGATTCGATCCGCAACGCTTTCAGGTAGCCGAGGTGAATCGCATTGTTTTATCAACCCTTCTTTCCCGCGGAGTCGACATTCTCGGGCTTGAATCACAGAAGACCCTCGAAGAGAGCTACCTTGAAACGGTTAAGGTGAATTCTTAACTCCGAAGTCCGCCCGCGCGAACGCCCCCGATGAATGATAAGTGGAGCCGTTCGGTGTGCGCTTAAGAAATACCTACAAAAAAACGCCCGACCACATCTGTGCGATGTGATCGGGCGCTGCGTTTACCGCATCCTCTTTCGAGGACCTCTTAGTAGCGGTAGTACTCGGGCTTGTACGGACCCTCTTTCTTCACGCCCAGGTACTCGGCCTGCTTATCGGAGAGCTGAGTGAGCTCGATGCCAAGCTTGCCGATGTGGAGGCGCGCAACCTTCTCGTCGAGCACCTTCGGAAGGACGTGTACCCCCACTGGGTACTTGCCCTTGTTGGTGAAGAGCTCGATCTGCGCGATCGTCTGGTTCGTAAACGAGGTCGACATGACGAAGCTCGGGTGGCCCGCGGCACACCCTAAGTTCACGAGTCGTCCCCGCGCCAGAAGGATAAGCTCGTTGCCATTTGGCAACACGAACTTATCGACCTGAGGCTTAATGTTGATCTCTTTAACCTCAGGGTTCTTCTCAAGCCACGCGACCTCGATCTCGTTGTCGAAATGCCCGATGTTGCAGAGGATCGCTTGGTCTTTCATCATCGGGAAGTGCTTCCCGGTGATGATATCGACGTTGCCGGTGGCGGTAACGAAGATATCGGCGACCGGTGCCGCGGTCTCCATAGTCATGACCTCGAAGCCCTCCATCGCCGCTTGAAGCGCGTTGATCGGGTCGATCTCGGTGATGAGGACGCGAGCACCGTAGCTTCGCATCGAGTGAGCGCACCCCTTACCAACATCGCCGTAGCCCGCAACGCACACCACCTTGCCCGCGATCATGACGCCGGTGGCGCGTTTCAAACCGTCGGCGAGCGACTCACGGCACCCGTAGAGGTTGTCGAACTTCGACTTGGTGACCGAATCGTTGACGTTAAACGCCGGGAGTTTGAGCTCGCCCCGCTCGTGCATCTGATAGAGACGGTGAACACCGGTCGTGGTCTCTTCCGAGATGCCGTAGATCTCCTTTAAAAGCTCCGGATATTTGTTGTGGACGATCATGGTAAGATCCCCGCCATCATCGAGGATCATGTTGGGACCTTTGTCGCCGAACATAATCGTCTGCTCGATACACCAGTCGTACTCCTCAAGGGTCTCGCCCTTCCACGCAAAGACCGGAATGCCGGCCTTCGCGATCGCAGCGGCGGCTTGGTCTTGAGTTGAGAAGATGTTGCAGCTCGACCACCGCACCTCGGCGCCGAGGGCCGTCAACGTCTCGATGAGGACCGCAGTTTGGGTCGTCATGTGGAGGCAGCCAGCGATACGCGCACCTTTGAGCGGCTGCGATTTGCCGTACTCCTCGCGGAGCGCCATCAGACCGGGCATCTCTTTTTCAGCGAGCTCGATCTCTTTCCGGCCCCAATCGGCGAGTCCGATGTCAGCAACTTTAAAATCAATCCTATCCTGTTTCATACATTCCTTACGGTTTAAGGGTTGATACGATAAAAACTTCCTTTCCTTCTCCAAGGATCTTGGTTTGCGGGGCTTGAAAGCCGATAGACTTCAGCCACGTTTCGATATCGCTCGGCTCGAAGCCGAGCCACAGGTCAGCGAAACGCTCCCGCATATATTCGTTCGTGTGATGCATGAGGTCGACGATAATCAACGACCCGCCGCTTTTGATGACCCGTACCGCCTCCGCTAAAACCTTTTCCGGCTGAGCGATGTGGTGGAGTACCATACATGCCACGGCGATATCGACCGAGTTATCAGCGAGCGGAAGGTGCTCAAGTTCTCCCAAACGGAGTTCAACGGCCGACGATTTGTCGCCAAGGTTTCGCTTTGCCTCCTCAAGCATCGCCCGCGAATAATCGACCCCGATTGTTTTGCCAGAGCGGGGGAGGAGCGCATCGAGAAGGGCGCCCGAGCCGCAGCCGAGCTCAAGCAGCGTGGCCTCCGCCGAGATTAACCCCTCAAGCTCAGAAAAGTAGGCGGTATCGCCTTGCGCCTCGCGCCGGATCTCTTTCCAGTTGCTCGCAACCGATTCGAAGTAGCGATGGGAAGCGTCGCGGCGACGAGCGAGGATCTCGCCGACCGCGTCTCTGTCCTTCGAAAACATTGCGGTATGCCCGTTTTTTGAGGAGGAGGCGGCGAGTTCTAAGAAGTTGTAAGCAACCGCCGGAGAGAGGGACGCGGAGCCCGCGCTCACCAGTTTATGGTAGGTCCAGGTACCCTCTTTGTAGCTTGTGGTAATTCCTGCGCTTTGGAGGACCTTTAAGTGGTGGCTAATCGTGGGTTGGGAGATCTCCAGAATGGAGGTCAACTCTTGGACGTTAAAGTATCCCTGGCTGAGGATGTGGATAAGCCGGAGGCGTGATTCATCGGCCAGGGCTTTATAGGCGTCGAGGAGTTCCATGGGTCGTAGTATCGGCGATATATCGATGAATGTAAATGTATTTACTCGATTAGTTGTAGTCTCGCTCTGCTGAAAAAAGCTTTGGAAATTAATATGTTATCCTTAAATAATTACGAAGTAGATAAAAGATAGATGAAATCTCTCTGCTCAGGGCCATTGAAATGCGTGGCCCGATGCCGAACCGTATGAGCGATCTCTTCGAAAGTGAATTCATGAAATTGCTCCTGGGCGGAGCCCCTCTTATTTAACTTTGTATAACGAACGCTTTTTTAAGCGGGGCACAGAAGCGTGACGTGCGGGGCGCGGTGCGAAGTAGTTCGGGTTATTTCGATGAGAGGGCCGTGAGCGCGGAGTTCTGACCTGCAGCCGTTCAGACCCCGAATAAAACATGAGCCAGCATCAATCCGGCCCTCATTCCCGCTGCGTAGCGGGCCCTTTCTCTCTGGATCGCGCGTTCGAAATCTACGAAATCCTCGCATCGGCATCGCTCTGTCCGGGACTTATTGGGGGACCCTGGTCCTCGTTGGAACGGGCGCATTTCGATTCCACCCCTGAATGACGCTAAAAATCACTCGACTAGAGCACATGTATAAACCGGGAATAAATAACAGTAGTATCGACGGTCGTTCGATTGATGTTTTTTGAGGTTTTCGCGTGATTCGCCCTCGTCCCCGGTTCATGGTTGCCCAGCACCGATTGCATACCCTTTGTGGTTTCTGTGTTGCCGCAATCGTTTTGGCGGCTCTTATCGGTTGGGGCAGGCCGTCCGGGACGGCTGCAGCTTCCCTCGATGGTGTTTGGGAGTCGGCCGAGTCGGTGGCGGTAATTCAAAATACATGTGGCATGAACGGGCCCTTCGAGATCCTCGATGCAACTACTTTTCCAGTTCAGGTGAGACATCGCGGAGCCGCGCTTCAAGTTTCTATCGGTGGTATCGTCAGTGTACGTGGTGAGTCGGTTAGTCCCCGCGGTTTCACTGCCGAACTACCCATTGAGGTGCGGTTCTTTACCGAGGGGGTCTTTTCCTCACTGAGGCAGCAGGTCGTTTTCTCTGAGTCAAATGGCGCGGCGGCTCGCTACGTTTTAGTTATCGAACTGAGCAGTCGAAGCGACGGTGCTCCTGATTGTCATTTGAAATTGAGCGGTATTGCCAAGCGGGTGGGGGTGACCTCATGAGAACCTATCGGACTCGCCAGCACTCAAAGACCTAGACGTTAGCGTCGGGATTTTTGAGCTTTCAAAAGCAACAGAATTTGTTCAGAGCACATGGAATTAGCCACGCCCGGTCGACTGGCTCGTGTATCATCCAGTTTCTTTGGAGGCTTTGAACGCCGCGCCGCGTGGCTTTGAAAAGCCACGATAGCTCGGCCAAAAGCGGCGCTGCTAGCACTCTGGGGCGCCGTGTTCCGGCCTACACCCGCTCGATAATCGTCGCGATCCCCATCCCAAGCCCGATGCACATCGTAATGAGTGCCCGCTTCTTGCCGGTCCGCTCGAGCTCATCGAGTGCGGTGCCGATCAGCATCGCGCCGGTGGCACCCAAGGGGTGACCAAGGGATATTCCACCGCCGTTGACGTTCACCTTCGTGGGGTCGAGGTTTAGCTCCTGCATCGTGACGAGCGGCACCGGCGCGAACGCTTCGTTAATCTCCCAAAGGTCGATGTCGTTCGCTGAGAGCCCCGCCTCTTTAAGGCAGAGTCGCGACGCTTCGATCGGGCCGGTGAGCATAACCCGCGGCGGTGAGCCTATCGACTTCATTGCAGCGATTCGGGCGCGGGGTTTAAGGTTCAGCGCCTGCGCTTTTTGCTCGCTTGCAAGGAGGATCGCCGCAGCGCCATCGACGATCGCCGAGGCGTTTCCAGCGGTGATAACCCCGGCCGGATCGAACACGGTCTTTAGAGTCGCCAGTCCCTGAACCGTGGTATCTCCCCGAATCGTGTCGTCTGCCGAGATGGTTTGGGTTTGCCCGTTCTCGTCCGTGTATTGAGCGGGGATGATGCTCTTAAACCTCCCCTCAGCGGCAGCGGTCTTCGCGCGCATCTGCGACGTGTAAGCGTATTCGTCTGCTTGGCTACGCGAGATCTTGAACTCCCTCGACAGGAGCTCTGCTGCCGGACCTTGCTGCACCAAGTCTGGATGGTGCCGCTTTAAGAATTTACTCTCTTCACCACCGATGTCGCTAAACATCGTGCATCGGGTCATGTGCTCGAGGCCCCCGCTGATGGCGAGTCCGTAGGTACCGCCCTTTATGCCCGCTGCTACGAAGTTAGTCGCTTGTTGGCCTGAGCCGCACAGACGGTTCACCGTCGTGGCCGGAACGGTGTGAGGCCATCCCGCGGCGAGCACACTCGAACGGGCGATACACCACCCTTGCTCTCCGGTCTGGGTCACACATCCCATAACGACATCCTCCACCTGGTCGAGGGGAAGGTTGTGGCGCTCCTTGAGGGCGTTCAGCGGAAAGGTGAGGAGATCGGCCGGGTGCACGGAGCTAAACTTACCCTTCCGACGTGAGCGGGGGGTACGAACGGCGTCGATGATAAATGCTTCGGTCATGGTCTTGGCTCCGGATAGGAGCGCCTCTTGGCGCCTCTTGCACCGGAACCATACCATTTCGAATGCGAATATTGAAGGGTGGTGCTCCTACCGCCCGATAAAGATGTCGACCCGCCGATTAAGCTGCCGGCCCTCGGCGGTGGTATTCGTCACGAGGGGGCGTTTCGATCCGAAGCTCGATACAGCGATCTGATCCATGCTTACCCCATGGGAGCCGAGAAGTGTGCTCACTGTACGTGCGCGAGATTCAGCGAGGCGTTCGTTATATTCAGGATTTCCTGAATCGTCGGCGTGGCCGACAACGTTTATCTTATACGCTGCCGGGCTACGCTTTAAAGAATCAGCGATGGTTTGCACGTTTGCAACTGAGCCCGCCTTCAAGCTCGTGGCGTCGAGGTCGAAAAAAACCTGGTACACTCCACCACCCACATCACCTACCGCAGCGTCATCGAGCTTCGCTTGAATCTGGGCGAGCTCGCGGGTGTTCGCAAGGTTCTGCACTTTCAGCGAGGCAAGTTCACGCTTTTCTTTTAAAATCGCCCCCTCTGCCATGTCGTATCCCGCACCGGTTATCGCTCCGTGTACTGCGCCGAACCCCGCGCCGATCGCGGCACCTTCACCCGGTACGTCGAGTTGATGCCCGATGATGACACCACTTCCTGCGCCCCAGCCCGCACCGAGCACCATGCCGGCTGCGGTCTTATCAGGGCCTGGCTGAGGGTTGCTACATCCGAGCATGAAAAAAGCGAGGAGGCTTATCGAAACTGTGCTGCGGATGGAGAGCTGCATAGGTAGTCCCAAATAGTAGACAAAATCAGGCTACAATAAGTATGGCGCTTCAAAAAGACCCGGTTTCGGACTTTCCGAAGCTTCCAGCTTCTACATGAGTCTGTAGAGGGGACTCGTTCGGAATATCCCTAGGCAGCGCCCCCAGGCCTACGGCGCAGGTTTCTCAGGGTCCCCAAGAGGGCTCCGATGGTGAGAACCCACCACGGATAATCGCCGACAAAGCGGGTGTAGGGAGTGAGGTCATACAGCGGTACCACTGCCGCTTCGAGAATACCCTCCGCAAAGGTCGGCAGTTCGACCACCGTTTTACCGAGAGGATCCACGATGGCTGTCAGCCCTGAATTGGTCGAGCGGATAAGGTAGCGCCGATTCTCTATCGCGCGCCATGCGGCGATGAGGTGGTGCTGGTGCGGAGCTGCGGTATCGCCGAACCACGCGTCGTTCGTCATGTTGACTAAGAGGGTCGCGCCTTGTTGGGTCGCCGCCCGTGAGAGGCCCGGCACGATATCTTCATAACAAATGAGGGGGGCGACACCGAAGTCCGCATTGCCGTTGGCTGCGGGAAATCGAAACACGGTGATATCTCGCCCCGCGGTAAACTCGCCAGCGGTGGCGTTGAGCTCTTTAATCCAAGGGAAAAGGCCCGCCAGCGGGGTATATTCACCGAACGGCATCAAAATCTGTTTGTGGTACGGCGGCGGGATCGTGCCGTCCGGCATGATGGCGAGAGCGCTGTTGTGATACTCAGTGCGAGAGGTAAAGGTGAGTGCACCGATAAGGAGCGATACCCCGTTATTCCAGAAGGGGATACGGGGGTCTCCTTTTACCGACCCGATCGTCGCCGCGATAAACTCGTTGAATATCGATTCCGGCCATATGACGAGGATGCCGGGCCGTACGACTTGATCCGTGAGATCGATATACCGGCGAAGATTCGCCTCGAAAAACTTAATGTTGCCCTTCTCGCGAATGGTGAGGTTTGCCTGGATGAGCGCCACCGGCTGCGGGATTCCCGTCGGCGCAGCAAACTCCCGGGCACGGAGCGCTCCGTACCCGAGCAACAGCGACAACGAGAGTAGGGAGGGCACAACCGCGCTGCGATGTGGTCGTTCAAAAATGGTCCGGTACAGCGTCTCGGCGCACCAAAAGAGAACGAAGGTGACGAGTGGCACCCCGGCAAGATCAGCCACCTGAGCGAGCGGTGTGAAGGCCAGCTGAGTATGCCCCCATGCCCAGGGAAAGATCTTGAAGACTGCGAACTCAGCTACCGTCCATGCCACGGCGGTGCGCAGCGAAAATCGCTCGAGGCCTTGCGGAAGGTTTTTATATAGAAAAAGAAACGCGACAAATTGGAGGGCTGAAACCCCCACAAATAGCGCGAAAATCGCGGCCGCCGGCGTTGTGGGAAAACCCCCGAAATCTTTGATCGTGGTAAATAGCCAGTAAAACCCGAGGGCATAAAGAGCCACGCCACCGAGGTACGCTGCTCGGTAGATGGGGTAGCGTCGCACGAATGCGACGAGAACTACCGCTGAGAGCCATCCCAGCGCGGCGCATAATGGAGTGCCGGGAATCCACCACGCGAGACCGAAGAGTGTAGCTGCGAGGACCGCGAGGCAATATGGAGCCACCCTTACCGTCCTACTTACCTGATTTCGCCGGCGAGAAATGCTTCGATCCAAAGGAGGCGATTGTATTTGGCGGTGCGCTCCCCTCGGCATACTGACCCGGTCTTAATTTGACCTGAGCCCACGGCGACCGCGAGGTCAGCGATAGTGGAGTCCTCAGTTTCCCCTGAACGGTGTGAGATAATGGTGCGATAATTATTATCGTGGGCGAGTTGGATCGTCTCCAAAGTCTCGGTGAGTGTGCCGATCTGATTGAGCTTCACCAGCACCGCATTCCCCGCTCCCCGTTGAATACCCTCAGCGACCCGTTTTTTATTGGTGACGAAGAGGTCATCACCCACAAGCTGCATCTTTGAACCGAGTACCTCGGTCATCTGCTGCCATCCCTCCCAATCGTTTTCATCGAGCCCATCCTCGATGCTGATCAGGGGGTATTTTTCGGCCCACGACGAGTAGAGAGCGACCATATCAGCGGAAGAGAAGCTCTCTTTGGTACTCTTCTTAAAAACGTATGTGCCAGTTTTTTCGTCGAAGAATTCACTCGCGGCAACATCGAGTGCGAGTGAGACGTCACGGCCCGGCTCATAACCTGCGGCTTGAATCGCCTCCATCAAGCTGTCGAGCGTCTCGGTTGGGGAGCTGAGGTTCGGGGCGAAGCCACCTTCATCTCCGAGTCCGGTCGAGAGGCCCCTTTTCGTGAGGAGTTTTTTGAGGTGATGAAACACCTCGGCTGCAACCCTAATATTTTCAAAGAACGTCGCCGAACGTTGGGGGACGATCATGAACTCCTGGAAATCTAACGAGTTCGCGGCGTGGGCACCCCCATTGATGACGTTGACGAGGGGGAGGGGGAGTTTGCGGGCGTTGATGCCGCCAAGATATCGAAAGAGCGGCTGCTTGAAAAAATTCGCTCCGGCATGCGCTGCCGCGAGGCTCACGCTCAGAATCGCATTGGCGCCGAGTTTCGACTTGTTGTCGGTACCATCCAGCTCGAGAAGAAAACGATCAAGCTCCGCCTGGTCGACGACATCGCGGCCGAGAAGCGCTGGGGCGATCTTCTCGTTGACGTTCGTTACCGCTTGAAGAACGCCTTTGCCCAGGTATCTGTCAGCATCACCATCGCGCAGCTCATGAGCCTCGTACTCCCCGGTAGAGGCCCCAGACGGCACCATCGCGGTTCCGCTTGCCCCATTTTGGAGGGTTACCGTGGCTGCCACCGTTGGATAACCCCTCGAATCGAGGCACTCATAGGCGGTGACAGCGGAAATAGCGCTCGCGGTGGTGGTAGTCATCTCGAATTCTCCATGAAAAAATAGGCGCTGGTGCCCCGGAGGTAGGTGAGGGGGCTCCCCAAGCTCCCGACATAAAACAACTTCTAGCCAGTAATATCAACCTCGTTTATCCTAACCGCATGAAGCCCCTCATGTTTTTGGCCCTTTTAGTCTTCGCGGTTGTGACAACCGTTTTATCGCTCGTTGGCGGGGGCAGTTTTCCCCGTGTCGCCTCACTGGAGACGAGTCTCGAGGCGCAGCGAAAAAAGAACCTCGAACTCCAAGCCGAAGTTCAGTCACTTCAAGAAAAGGTATATGCTGTCCGCCATGACGCGCGGGGGCTTGAGAAGGCGGCGCGTAATGAGTTGGGCCTCGCGCGCCCCGATGAGCTTGTCGTCATTTTCGATAAGAAATCGCCCCAGGCGAACGAGTAAATAGCTCTGAGTCGCTCGCTTCACGGCCTCAGCGAAGAGGGAGAAAAGATGCCGGTAGCAAATCGCAACATCATCATCCGGGACCCGAATATTCGTCCACGTCGTCGCGATCCCGTTGCAGCAGAAAAAGTGCTCGCCCTCGCCCTTAAAAAATACGGGATCGATAAAGATATCGCGCGGTACAAGTTCGTCCTGCACTGGAAGGAGATCGTGGGTGAGGAGATTGCGAAGCGCACCCGCCCTGAATGTATCCGTAAAGATGCCCTCGTCGTGCGTGTTGCAAACTCCGCGTGGGCGCAGGAGTTAAGCTTTCAAAAAGATGTGATCCTGGGGCGTCTTAAAAAGTTTCTAAGCGGTGACGCTACGGTAAGCGATATTCAGTTTTACGTCGGTGATCTGCGGTAGGATAGCCCCGTCAGATGGGGGCGGCTCATCTGCTAAGCGTCCTCCGCGAAAGATACCAGTGGTAACTTTCCCCGTGGGAGGATTACCCGTTGCCGGCCTCTCCCGGAGTGATCCCTCGATGAGGCGATGTTTGGGGCGGAATCTCCCCGGAGCTGCTGGTAAATAGTGCGCCTCAAGACGTAGCCGGCACTACCTGAATGATTCCGCTATTGACCGTAAAATTGACGTACATCGTGTTGCTGTCGTCACCGAGGCTTCCGTCTGCCGCGACGCTCTTCGTCCCAGCGGATCCGTCCCCGTAGATTCGGAGATCGCCGTTCTCTCGTGAAGCTATCGGTATCGCCGAAGCAGGTCATCGTCTCAGTTCGCTCGAGTTGAGAGAGGAATTATTTCCATGCGGTGTGTCGAGCAATGGGCGGTGCTGGAGAGGCAAGAGGCTTTCCTGGTACGGCGCTTTCGTCTCTGCTCCATGAGGGGGCCCCGAAGAGCGGGGCCCACGATAGTCTGCTGGGGGTGATTACCGGAATCCCTCACTCACGCAGCCTTTCCGCTCCGGTCCGACCCGTTGATCGCGGCACCCACGCTTACGCTCGTTGTCGCTGCACCGTTGCTCGCTTGGTGTAAAGCCTACGGGGCAGGGGGTGCCGCCGTTGCCTCTCCCGAGAAGCCGCTCTTGCTCCTTGGCAAGCTCGAGACCCCGTTGAGTGAGGTCAACGCAACAGAGGCCACGCGACTCACTGAGTTGGCTACAATCTTTTCTGCCAAGACCTAGATCCGCGCACGAGTAAGGGCACGGTTGGCAGTGTGGTGTGGCGCTCGCAGCGAGCGGTGCACCAACGATAAAGAGCGCGAGAGCGACGACGAGGTTCTTCATAGATCTCCTAAAAAAGAAAGAACTGCGCGATGATATCGCCTTCGAGGATGCGGTTAAAGGGTTTTATTACGCCGAAAATGAGACGGTTCGGCCGGATAGAATTCGGCCCTCCACATTGGGGTGATTTCGGTGGAGAGCCCGACTCTGTCGGGCTGTGCTCGCCTCCCCGGTGGTGCCCGCCGGTCGGACAGAGTCCGAACCTCCAACCGACTTGAATCGGCGGCGGCATTCCTCAGCCAGATAGAATTCCGCCCTCCCCCGTGTTCGAATCTCCTTCAAAGACCTCTGGAGGGTCCGACTCTGTCGGACCTTGCACGCCTTACCAACAGCGCTCGTCGTGAGCGAGGATCTCTAAAGCTCCACCTGCACCCCGATCTCTACTACTTGCTGCGAGGGGATTCGATAATACGTTGCAGCGCGCTGGGCGTTGCGGGACATAAACACGAAGAGTATTTCGCGCCAAAGCGCCATACCAGGCAGTGGTGTCGCGATGAGTGTTTCCCGGCTTAAGTAATACGTCGTGGACACCGGGAGAAGCTCGATGCCATGCACGACAAGTCCTCGCAGCGCCTCCGGGATGTTCGGCGTATCCATAAAGCCGTAGTGAAGGGTGACCGCAAAGAAGGAGTTGCCTAAGGGGTCGAGCTCGATACGACCCTCGGCTGGAACGTGCGGGATCTCTTCGGTGTTCACCGTGAGGATGATGACCCGCTGATGGAGTACCTGATTGTGCTGGAAGTTATGGAAGAGCGCCGAAGGAGTGGAGTTGGGGCTTCGCGCCATAAAGATCGCCGTGCCGGGAAGCCGTCGCGGGTTCGACTTCAACGCCTCCTTCAGGAACTTATCCGGCGCAGGGAGCCGCTCTTGGAGTCTCCGGGAAAGAAGCGCCCGCCCCCGTTTCCAGGTCGACATGATGACGAAGACCACGATGCCGACGGTGAGAGGGAACCAACCACCGCGGAAAAACTTGGAGAAGTTAGCCGCAAAAAAAGCAATGTCGATCACCAAAAGGGTGACGAGGAGCAGCCCGATGACGTACCGGTTCCAGCGCCAAACCGTTGCGGCGATGTAGATCGTGAGGATCGTGGTAACGATCATCGTCGTCGATACGGCGACGCCGTACGCATCGGCTAGGCGGGTCGAGGTCTGAAAAGTGAGGACGAGCCACACGACCGCCGCAAAGAGAACCCAGTTGACGAGCGGGATGTAGATCTGACCGATCTCCTCCGACGAGGTGTGTCGGATTTCAAGGCGGGGGAGAAACCCGAGCTGCACCGCTTGGCGGGTAATCGAAAAAGCTCCAGAGATAAGTGCCTGGGAGGCCACGATCGTTGCGAGGGTTGCCAGCGCTACGAGGGGGAGGAGGAACCAGTCCGGAGCGAGTTTATAGAATGGATTCTCGAGCGCGGTTTGGTCGTGCAGGATGAGCGCTCCCTGGCCGAGGTAGTTGAGCATGAGACTCGGAAACACCAATCCGAACCAGCCGATCCGGATCGGTAATCGGCCGAAGTGTCCCATGTCGGCGTAGAGCGCCTCGGCTCCGGTAAGGACGAGGAAAACCCCGCCGAGGATCGCAAAGCCACGCCAGCCGAGTGTATGAAAGTACTCGAACGCGTAGGTGGGGCTCAGCGAGTAAAGGATCTCGGGATGAAGCGCGATGCCCCCGATCCCCAGTACGCCGAGGGTGACGAACCATACACAGATAATCGGCCCGAAAACAGCACCGATCTTCGCCGTACCGTATTTTTGAAAAGCGAAGAGGATCGTTAAGATGACGAGCGTTATCGGGACAACGTAGGGCTCAAAGATCGGAGTGGCGATCTTTAGTCCCTCGACGGCGCTGACGACCGAGATAGCCGGGGTTATCATCCCATCGCCGTAGATGAGCGCCGCACCGAATATGCCGAGAAAGATAAAGATGCGGCGTGATGAGTGGATGTCTTGCGGGCGGTGTTTGTTAATGAGCGCGAGAAGCGCCATTTCACCCCCCTCTCCTTTATTATCAGCGCGCATGACGAAGAGGATATACTTGAGGCTCACGACCGCGATGAGCGCCCAAAACATGAGCGAGAGCACCCCGTAAAGAGTTGTTGGGCTTAACTCCGCTGCGTGGGGGCCGTGAAAACACTCGCGCAGAGCGTAGAGCGGGCTTGTGCCGATATCGCCGAAGACGACGCCGAGAGCGCCCAGCGTTAGCGCCGCAATGTGCCCTGCTGAATTGCCTTTGCCGTGACCGTGCACCATGGTGATTAAGCTTCCTCCCCGTTACAGCGGAACAGTTGGGCGGTAGAAGACGAGGAGGGTGTTGCCATATTTGCGCTGTTCGGTTTCGCGAAACGGAGCGAGGGTGAGGGCCTCGTATTCCTTCGGGTCGATCTGCACGACGATCAGGCCAGTGGGCGTTACGATCTCCGGGCGCTCCGCGATGGTCTGCATCGCTTGAACCCACAACGCTTCATACTGTGGTGGCGCTACGTAAATCAGGTCGAACGATTTCGAAGAGTTCCTCAAGAAACTAAAGGCATCATAGTGCCTGACCTCGGCGCTGGCAACCAATCCCGTCGCGGCGAGGTTCTGCTTAATCGTCTCAACGGCTGGGCGGCTGAGGTCGAGGAAAGTGCAGTGACTTGCGCCTTGGCTGAGCGCTTCGATCCCCACAGCCCCGCTCCCCGCAAATAGGTCGAGCATCTTAGCCCCTTGTATCTCGGGGCGGAGGATATCAAAAAGGGCGGTTTTGACCCGATCCAAGATCGGCCGGGTCCCGTCCCCCGGAACGGCGAGTAGCTTACGCCCTTTGGCCGTTCCGGCGATGACACGCATACTTTTCTACAACGAGCGGTTTGGATCCCAACCCTCGAGGTACTCACGGATGAACGCCAAGAACTGTCCACCGAGCGAGCCGTCGACGATGCGGTGATCGTATGAGAGGGTCAGATAACACATCTCGCGAATCGCGATCATGTCGTCGATGACGACCGGGCGTTTCACGATGGCGCCGAGGCACAAAATAGCAACTTGGGGTTGGTTGATTATCGGCGTCCCAATAATCGTGCCGAATACCCCGGGGTTCGTCACCGTAAACGTTCCTCCCGCAACATCGTCGGGGAGGAGCTTCTTGTTGCGCGCGCGAAGCGCGAGGTCGTTAAGCCCTCGGGCGAGCCCGACGAAGTTCTTCTCCTCGGCTTTTTTAATCACCGGCACGATCAGTCCGGTGTTCCCCAGTGCCACGGCGCAGCCGAGGTTCACATTCTTCTTGAGGATAATCTTCTTCCCGTCGAGCGAGCAGTTCACATACGGAAATCGCATGAGCGCTTGCACCGTGGCTTCGAGGAAGAACGGAGTAAAGCTAAGCTTAAAGCCCTCTTTCTGCAGGAAAGCGGCTTGATTCTTCGCGCGCCACTTCGATACGGCGGTCATATCGACCTCTTGCATCGAGTAGACGTGGGGGCTCGTGTGTTTGGAGCGGACCATGTGGTCGGCGATCGCCTGGCGCATGTTGTCCATTGGGACGATCTTCGTTCCATCTGGGCCCCAATCGAGGCTCGGCATCTCGACCGGCGCGGACTTCGCCGTTGGGGCAGGGGCAGCCACCGCGCGGGGAGCCTCGGCGATAGCGAGGTTCCCTTGCACTGGAGCGGCGCCGGCACCCCGATTCTGGATGTAATTCATGAAGTCAGTTTTATTCACCCGACCACCCTCGCCGGAGCCTTGAATTGCGCCGAGCTCCTGAACTGAGACGCCGTGCTTCTCTGCAAGGCTTCGTACAAGCGGAGAATAGAAACGGCTTCCCTCGTCGTGGGCTGGCGCGGCGGGCGCTGCACACGCGACCGCGATCGGTGCGGCTTTCGGAGCTGCGGCCTGAACCGGTGCCGCCGCTGGAGCGGGGGCTTCAGCTTGCGGAGCTGCAGGTTGAGCCGCCGCACCACCGGCCGTGTCGATGACCGCAATCTTAGTCTTTACCGGAACGACGTCGCCTTGTTTAAAAAGAACCTCCACCAAAGTGCCGGTCGCGGGGGAGGGGATCTCCGAGTCGACCTTGTCGGTCGAGATTTCGAGGATGATCTCATCTTTCTCAACCTTATCGCCGGGGTTTTTGCGCCACTTTGAAACCGTAGCTTCCGCGATCGACTCGCCCATCTGGGGCATCACCATATCGACTTTCATGTCACTCTCCGAAAAAAGACCTTTGTCAGACTAAACCCACCTTTCAGCGGGGAAAATACCTAAAACGCGAGGAGCTCGCGGGTCGCCTTCACCACATCCTCGTTCTGGGGCAACACCACGTTCTCGATAAAGCTTGAGTGGGCCACCGCCGCTGCGTACTTCATCCCGACCCGTTTCACCGGCGCATCGAGCGAGGTGAAGCAGTCGTTACTGATTTGGGCCGCGATCTCGGCACCGAAGCCCATGAACTGCACATCCTCGTGGGCGATAAGCACCCGGTTTGTTTTGCGGATGCTCTCGAAGACGGTTTCACGATCGAACGGCACGATCGTGCGGAGATCGATGACCTCAATCGAGTAGCCCTCTTTCTCCAGCTCCTTCGCCGCCAGGAGACTCTTATTGACGATAGCTCCCCAGGTGACGATCGTGGCATCGGTGCCGGAGCGAACGACCTTCGCCTTGCCGAGCGGCACGACGCAGTCTTTATCCCCCTCAGGCCCCTTCGCATACACCTGCCGGTAAAGCCCCTTGTGCTCAAGGAACAGCACCGGATCGGTGCCCCGAATCGCCGCCTTCAAAAGCCCCTTTGCGTCGGTCGCGTTCGAGGGGTAGGCGATGTAGAGACCGGGAAAGTGCGCGAACGTCGCCTCGATGTTCTGCGAGTGGTACGCCGCGCCGTGGATGTAGCCACCAACGGGGATACGGAGCACCGCGGGGCACGCGAAATCACCACCCGAGCGGTAGTGCATCATCGCGAGCTCGTTTCGGATCTGCATCATCGCGGTCCAGACGTAGTCGCCGAACTGGATCTCGGCGACCGGCTTTAAGCCTCGGGTCGCCATGCCGATCGCAACACCTGCAATCGAGCTTTCCGCTAGCGGCGCGTTGAACACCCGCCCCTTCCCGTGCTTCGCGGTGAGCCCCGTCGTGACGGTGAATACACCACCTTTCCCGTGAGCGACGTCTTGCCCGAAGACGTACATATTGGGATTCGCCGCCAGCTCCTCATCGAGCGCGTGGTTAAGCGCGTCGACCATGTAGGTGTCTTCGCCGGTCGGGGTACCTTCGGTAAACGCGCTCGCTGGATCGGTGTTGATATAATTGTATCTGAGCGCATCCGCCGGGTCGCACTCCGGTTGGGCCTCGGCCCACTCAGCCGCCGCGTCGACCTCTTTCTTCACTTCGCGGTCGATCGCCTCAAGCTCTTTCGCCGTGGCGACACCTTCTTTCGTGAGGTAGGCGCGCATCTTCGCGATCGGACACCGCTCTTTCTCTTGGTCGATGTCCGCTTGGGTGCGGTACTTTAAATGGTTATCCGAGATCGAGTGGCTTTGGAGCCGTGGTACATGCGCCTCGATAAGGGTTGGGCCGTCGCCGCGAAGGGCCCGCGCATGCGCCTCCTCCATCACCTCAAGCGACGCGATGAAGTCGGTGCCGTCAACCGTTGCCCGAGCGAGGTTCTCGTAGCCCGCAACGAGCTTATACACACTTTCGCCCGCGAGCTGCTCTGAGACGTGCACGGAGATAGCGTACTTGTTGTTCTGGATACAGAAGACAACCGGGAGCTTCTCCCGCGCGGCCCAGTTAAGCGCCTCGTGGAAATCGCCCTGCGAACAGGTGCCTTCACCGGCTGAGACGTAGACCACCTCGTCCCGTTTCTCGACTACCGCGCCAAGCGCGCAGCCGACTGCCTGGAGGAACTGCGTGCCGGTCGGCGAGCTTTGGTTCACGATCCGTAAGCCCTTGTGCCCGTAGTGCATCGGCATCTGGCGGCCGTGGGAATTCGGATCGTCCGCTTTGTTCATGACGTTTAACATGAACTCTTCGTTCGTCATCCCGAGCGCGGCGCACAGCGCCATGTCGCGGTAGTAGGGGTAGAACCAGTCTTTATTGGCCCGAAAAACCGCCCCGGTCGCAACCTGAACAGCCTCGTGTCCGGCAACACCGATCTGGAAGTGACATTTGTTTTGCTTATAGAGAACGATCGATTTTTCATCGACGAGGCGTGCTTGCACCATGGTACGGTACGCCTTGAGGAGAGTTTCGGGAGAGACGCCGGGCGCCTTTTTTTTGCTCGCCCCGTTACCGTTTCGAGCCACTTTCGTTTGGCTCATTACGGATTCACTTACCGCCATCTCACTCCTCGCCATCTCTCACCTCTTCAACGTACGACGTGAAACTAAATCGATCTTTGAACCGGTCACGGAGGACCTCCGCTACCCGCACCACCTCGAATCGCTCGCTTGGTAACTCCTCCGCCATCGACGTAATGTCGATATCGGTAAACCCACACGGATTAATGCACTGAAAACCTGAGCGGCAATTGAGGACGTTGAGCGCTAACCCGTGGAGAGTACACCACCTTGAGAGGCGTACTCCGATGGAAGCGATCTTCGTGGGCCGTTGCCTCGAAGGGCGCTGGCTTGGCTCATCCAAAATCGAAAAATTTATAACATTCTCCGGGACTTGAGTCCACACGCCGGTCCGCCCCGAATAGCGAAGTCCTGTAATTCCAAACGCTTGGAGGGTATCTATAACGACGTCTTCGAGGAGCCGGAGATACCACCCCACATCGCGGCGGTGGTTGTTAAGGTTAAGCAGGGGATACGCCACGAGCTGCCCGGGACCGTGATAGGTGATGTCCCCCCCCCGTTCGATCTCGATAGCTTCGATCCCGAGCTTCGCTAAACTCTCCGGCGAGGCGATGAGGTTACCCGCCTTTGCGCTCCGACCGATCGTAATGACCGGGTCATGTTCACAGAGGATCAACGTTTCCTCGCCCTCGCCCCGCATCAGCGCTTGTTGGAGAGAGCGCTGGAGATCCCACACCTCGCGGTACGGCCGTCTGCCGAGACGAAGAACTTTTAAAGTGGGGGTCGTCACCCCAGTATTGTGGTGAGGTTAGGGGGGAGAATCAAGGGGAGGGGGCTCAAATGACAACGGCCCGCTGCATTCCTTGACGAATACAGCGGGCCGCTTGTTTCTTTCGTTACGCTTAGAAGTTAATCGGCCGCCCGAGCGCTGCCGCCATCGCCTCCATCATCGATTCCGAAAGGGTCGGGTGGGGGTGGACGGTCTCTACGACGCTCGCCGCTACTCCCTCGTGGGAGCGGATGATCGCGGCTTCGCTGATAAGCTCGGTCGCTTCGGAGTGGAGGATGTGGACCCCCAACACCTCGCCGACTTCATCATCGATGATCACCTTGATCATTCCGTCCGGTTCGCCGATTGCAATCGCCTTACCGATCGCTGAGAACGGGATCTTGCCGGTGCGGTATTTAATGCCCTTATCTTTCGCCGCCTTCTCGGTCATGCCGATCGAGGCGACTTGAGGTTGGCAATACGTACAGCCCGGGATGTTGTCGTACTTCATCGGGTGCTTCGCCTTTCCGGCGGCGCATTCAGCGGCGATGATACCCTCATGGCTCGCCACGTGAGCAAGCCACGGACCACCCGCCACGTCGCCGATGGCGAAGTGATGGGGGACGTTGGTGCGCATGAATTCATCGACGTCGATCCAGCCCTTTTCAACCTTCACTCCGACCTCTTCGAGGCCGATGTTATCGACGTTTCCGACAAAGCCGATCGCGGTGAGGCACAGGTCGCCGCTCCACTTCTCTTCGCCATCCTTTGTCTTGATCGTGGCGGAAACGTTCTTACCGCTCTTTTTAATGTCGCTGACCGAGGCGCCGGTCTTGATCGCCATTCCGTTTTTCTTAAAGATCTTTTCTAATGAATCGGCGATCTCGGTGTCCTCCGCGGGGAGGATCTGCGGCATCATCTCGACCACCGTGACTTGGGTGCCGAGGGATGAATAAAAATAAGCAAATTCGATACCGATAGCACCTGCACCAACGACGAGCATCTTCTGCGGGAGCCGCTTATACTCAAGGAGTGTGCGGTAGGTGTGGATCACATCTCCATCAACCTCAACCCCCGGCATCGGGCGGGGACGGGCGCCGGTAGCGATGATCACATCTTTAAAAGAATACGTGGTGCTCTTTCCGGCAGCGTCTTTGACTGAGATCTTGTTGCCCTTCTCGAGCTTGCCGGTCCCCATGATCACTTCGACCTTGTTCTTCCGCATGAGGTAGGCGACGCCGTTTGAGAGCTTACCGGCCACGTCCCGCGAGCGGGTCATGATCTTCGGGAAGTCCACCTTCAACGGACCAGTCTCAAAACCGAAGTCCCCCGCGCGCTTCATATCGTGGTAGAGCTGCGCGCTCTTTAAGAGCGCCTTCGAAGGAATACATCCCCAGTTGAGGCAGATTCCTCCCAACGCCTCACGCTCGATGATCGTGACTTTGCGCCCGAGCTGCGACGCCCGGATAGCGGCGACATATCCACCGGGGCCCGAACCGAAAACGACGAGATCACGCTCTTGAGTGGTCATGGAAGAAGATCCTCTCACTAATAAATAACCGGGATAGTTCGTACCACGATTCGGCTCAAAGGGATAGAGAGGGCGCAGCGGCCCCCGACGGCGTAAGTCATTTAATGCACTGTTTTTTCGGGGTTGGGGCGGGGTGCTGAGGGGGGCCGATAATCGGGGATGGAGAAGGTGAAGGTGGAGCCCTCGCCGAGGACCGAACGCACAGCGATCTCGCCGCCGTGGTGCTCAATCACCTTCTTACACACAGCGAGCCCTATACCGCTGCCGACGTAGGCGGCATCGGTGTGAACCCGCTCGAAGACAGTGAACAGCGACCGCTGGTAATGCGGGTCGATGCCGATACCGTTATCTTGAACCTCGAAGATCGTCTTTCCGTCCCCGCGTTGCGCCCGCACTTCGATCTTCGGCGCGTCCCCGCGGCGGTAGCGGATCGCGTTTGCGATGAGGTGGCGGAATACCTTCGTGAGCTCGTCTGGGTTGGCCCACACCGATGGTAGTTCCCCAACATCGATCCGCGCACCGGCCTCGATCGCCTCAATGTCGAGCGTCTCAATGACACTTCTGACGAGAGCTTGGGTGTCGACCTCGTAGAGGTCGGGGGGACCATACACGCTACGGGAATATAGGGTCAGGTCCTCGATTAAGACCTCGATTCGCTTCACGCCGGAGTGCACCGACTCGAGAAAGCGGGTGGCGGGTGGATCGAGCTTCCCGCGCATCTGGCGACCGAACATATCGAGATAGGTGGTGATTCGAATAAGTGGCTCGTGAAGGTGATGGGTGATGATGTAGTTGACCTGTTCAAGTTCGTCGTAGACTTTCGCCAGATGAGCGGCGTGGGCCTCCATCTCGCGTACCTTTGCGCGGGCGTCGTCGAGCTGTTGGCTGATCGCAGCACCCGCCCGGTCGAGTGGGGCGAGGAGCGTGCGGAGCGTTGGAGATGTCGGCTGATGAACCGCCGTTCGGTCGAACCCGTTTCGACCGACCAGTTCGATCCAGCTTCGGGCTGTCTCGAGATCCCGTTTGAGAAGTGAACGGTGCAGCGTCGAAGCCGCGACCCATCCTCCGATGCTGCCGCAGAGAGCGAGCAGTGCACACGCCGAAACGGTGACAAGCTCGGCGGTTGTGACGGTGCGCTCAAGGGCGAGGTGGGAAAGCATCGGTCCAAGAACCAACCCGAGCGCAAGCGCTGGCACCGCTCCGCCGAGGAACCACACGACGGCCTGAGTACGAGAGCGATCCGACATCCGCTTTGATATGCCACCCCTTATTGCGAACTCGGATGATGGCGATCAGGCCGAGGAAGGCAGTTCTCCTACCCAGGCAGGGGTGTGCGTGGGCGGAATCTCCAGGCTCAGTGGGGCTCCGCTCATCGGATGAAGAAACGTGAGTCGGTAGCAGGCGAGGTGGAGGGTCGACGCTGTGACTCCGCCGTAGAAGTTGTCGCCGATAATCGGTGTGCCGAGATGGGCTGCATGCACCCGAATCTGATGAGTTCGCCCGGTGAGGGGCTGCGCCCAGAGAAGGGTGGCTGTCGCCGTTGTCCCGTCATCCCGCACCAGGTGCCGGCGACGAATCGTTCGAAATGTCGTGATCGCCCGCTTACCACCGGTCGTCACAACCTGGCGCAGGACCTGATGGCGTGGGTCGCGGCCAATATAATTATCAACTGTCTGCGCCTGTGCGCCACACTCGCCGGAGACTTCGAGGAGGTAGGTTTTTTCAACTGAGCGTCGCTCGAACACGTGTTGAAGGCGTGGATGCATCCGCGGCGTCTTACTGACCACCACGAGCCCCATCGTCGAGGTGTCGAGTCGTGAGGGCATATGCACCGGGGTGCCGAGGCGTTTCTCAATGAGCGCCTTGAGGTTGCGGTAGCGTTGATCGCGAGCGGGCATCGCCGTGAGTCCGGCTGGCTTCACGATGGCGAGGAGGTCGTCATCTTCGAATACCACCCAGCGCTCGTCGAAACAGGGCTCATCGGCGAGGGGTATTTTCGGCTCGAAGTATTCAAGCCTTACGGGTGGTGTCAGGGGACGGTCCGTCTCGACGCGCTGGCCGTTGACGTATACGGCGCCCGCGGCGAGTTGGGTCGCGATTTCCTCGCGGGGTGTGGTCGGAAGCTCGGCACAAAGCGCAGCGGTGATGGTTGGAGGGCACTCACGCTCATCGAGATAGCACCACTCGTGTCGCACGGTGGTGAGAGCTTCTACGAGTCGGGCCAGATCGTCCATCGTGGGGTGTCGGGGAACGTTGACGCTTTGGAATCACTCGGGTGCAGTTTCCGCCATGGTGGCCGCTTCCGCAGCGGCTTTTTCGGTGGCCGCTTGTGCCGCCGCGCTTTGAGCCGCCTCCGCGCGCTTTTTAGCACCTCGATAGTCGAGGAGCGCTGCCGTGATACGGCTCAAACGTTCGTTTAACTCGAGTGGCGGAAGGTTCTCGGATAGAGGCCTCGCGTTGACGTATCCGAACCCTTTCTCTAATTTCTCGAGTTGGCTACGAAACTCCGGAGTGAGTAGATCTTTGATCTGCGTCTGCACGTTGGCACGCCGGGCGGCGCGGACGTCGAGCAGTTTCTGTAGTAATCCCATCTGACTCTCGAGCCCCACCGTTTTCATCTTCTCGGGTGGGCAATCCGGAAGCTCACTTGCCACCATCCGTTGCTCCGCCGATTCGATCGGCTTCATCTCTCCAAAAGCCATCATGCCATCTTCAGCGATAACCATGGCGGTTGCCATCGCGCCACCCTTCGCCTCGGCTTCACGAAAGGGGAATGCCACGATTATCTCATTGTGCTTTCCCCGCGAAAAAGTCGCGTCGGTCTTCTGAATCGTGGCGGTCTCGTTGATAATAAGCCCCACCGCGCTCGTCGGCTCAAACGGTGCTTCAACGGCGATCATGATGGTGTTGCTCTCAGCCCCTGCGCTCGTCACACCGAACGCGGCGAGAAAGAGGCTCAGCTGCGCGAAAAATCTATTCATCTTCGAGCAACTCCTTCAGTTTAGTGCCGGTACGGAGCGCCTGTTCGAGGGTCCCAAGGTCTCGCTCGAGCCCCTTGGTCTTCTGGATGATTAACTCTAACTTCTCCCGCCCTTGAGTTTTTTCCGGAATCGCGACATCGGTGAGATCGACGCTCGGGAGGCAGTTTCGCCGGACCGCATAGCGCTTCGAGGTAACGAGCGAACCATCTTGCGCTCTGACAACGAGCTGATAGGCGAGCTCTCCCAGTGGGGCGATCGTTGCAATTTCGAACGCTGGATTGTCGTATTCGTTCAGATAACCCTCTGAGCCAAGCACGTTCATGAGTTCCCCGTCGACGGTCACGAGCGCCGTCACGAGTTGGGTGATCTCGCGGGTATTGGTGAGCTGAAAACTCAGCTTGAGTGGAGCTCCCGGTACGGGCAGATCTTGGGCGCGGGGAGGAATATGCTTCACGCCGACCCCTTTTTTAGAATTATTTTCGCCCTCACCCCAGGCTGAGTACGGGAGGGCTGTGGTAAAACCGACCACCGCTGCAAGCAACGCCAGATGCGTTACTGTTGCGGAAATAAGTCGTCGCGATATCTTCATAGGCCGAAATTCTCTTGAGGTATTACTTCCCGACCGGTCGAACCCGCCACTCACCTTGGTCACCGGAGAGCATGTTCTTAGCGTAGCCAACGATCTCTCCCTCGACCACCTGTCCGGAGAGTTCAAGGATGAATCCGTTTGAACTCACCCGCAACGTGGTGGGGCCCTCGTCCGGCAGGTTCTCAAGTGCAACCATCGTGGGGCTCCATCCCTCGACCGCAGGGAGGAATACCATGAATCCTTGCTCTGAGAACGACATAATCGAGAGGGGTGTGGTCACTCCGGGGATAAGTCCGGTTATCGTGCCGGCGTATACGCCGGGGGGCAGCGCCGGAAACGCGAGTTCCGCGGCTTGGTATTGCGGAATGAACGGCGCGTGCGCCGCTTCTCCGCCCGTCGAGAGGGCGATGATCTTCTGGGCGATGTCGATATTGTAGTGCTTCTTGAGGAAAATATTACCGTACATGAGGATGACCATAAAGACAGCGATCGATACAGCCATCAGGAACGATTTCCTCGGATCCTTGTGCGAGAGCGCCGAGACTTTTTTCGGTTTGTCGCGTTGGTCAAGCTTTTGGGGCGATCGTTTACCTTTCTTCTCTTTCAACTGTTCCGGTCCTTTTTGATCTATCTGATCACGCGGTGCCGCTTTTGGCCCGAGGAGATCTTTGACCTCCCGCCGTGGTGGTGAGGTAATGTGTGCGCGCGATGTGGGTGGAGCTGTATTCGCCTGGTCGGTCCCGGCGAGAGCTGCGGCGGCGAAGGTTCGCGGCGCGGCTTCTGGAGCTGCCGCAAGGATCGGAGCTGCAACCGTCAGCGCTTCCCCATTCGCTGTCATGCGGGGAGGCTCGCTCAGCGAGGCGAGTGCACCGGTGCCGCCGGTGGGGGAACTCAGCGACGGTGCCGTGCGGAGTTCTACAGGCGGCGGGGTACGCTCGAGCGCAACGGAGCCCCCCCCGTCACGCGATCCCGTTGGGGGGCTGAGGGGGGAGCTCTGAGGTGGGCGCGGCGCACCTCCTCGCGACGGCATAGTGTCAGCGCTCACAGGGTCGAGCTTCATCTGGGCTCGATTGACGAGGATAGTCTGTTGGAATTCCTTGCCGGTCGGGAAGCGTCGCGCGGGATCGTAAGCCAGCGCTTGCATAATTGCGTTGGAGACGTAGAGGGGCACCTCCCCGTTTAACTCATGCGGCGAGGCGATCGTGCCATCACGACGGATCTCCACCTGCTCAGCCAGTGCGGCTCCTTCGAAGGGGTGTCGCCCGGTTAAAAGCTCGTAGAACGTCACCCCCAGCGAGTAAACATCGGAGCGTTGATCGTAGCCCGTGCCCTCCAGTACCTCTGGCGCCATATACGCCATCGTGCCGACACCTTGCTGAAGCTCTTCGAGGGATGATTCCTCTCCCGGTAAGACCGCCACACCGAAGTCGGCGAGGCGACACTCCTTTTCGTTAATGACAAGGATATTGTCCGGTTTGATGTCGCGGTGGATGACGCCAGCTTTGTGGATAAAGCCGAGCGCCTCGGCGGATTGAAGAAGATAAAGCTCCCCGAGTTTGGGGGAGAGTTTATTCCCCACGGTCGCGGCGAATTTGCGGAGATCGGAATGAGGTGCGTATTCCATCGAGAGATACGAGAGATCTCCCACGGTGTGAAAGTCATCGAGTCGGACAACGAAACGGTGGCGGCACGACACCATGGCGAGCGCCTCTTTGCGGAGCTTGTCGCCGGTCAGCGCCTGATTGTGGCCCTTCTTGATGAGGACTTTGAGCGCAACCTCGCTCGAGGGGGCCATCGCGTGGCGGGCGTGATAGACGACGCTGCACGCACCCCGGCCGACGATCGAGAGGATCTCGTACCGGTCGTCGAATATTTTGCGCGCCTTACTGTCCGCCATCGATTAAACAAACCTGAAATCGAACCGTTTCGCCGATATGAATCCAGTCCCCGTGTCTTAGGACAACCGGCCCCTCAACCGGGCTTTCATCGCGCTCGCCGGCGCGGGTGATAAACGTTCCGTAGTCCGAGAAAATATCCTGAATAAGCACCACCTGGTCCCGCGCTACCGCATTAATCGCTGCGTGGGGTGTCGAGACAGTTTCATCGCGCACCGTAATCGTGTGCCCTTCGCTCCCTGTCCCCGCAGAGATTGCGGTGGCGGTGCCGGCGGTGAGAATGGTGCGCCCAGCACGAATTTCAAATGCAGCCCCCCGTTGGTCGATGCCAAAAGACACGAGCCAGCCGAGCAGGCGATTGCTCCGGCGACTCGATTCGGTCTCGCGCGGGACCGGGATGACCTTAGAATTTGCGCTCATACTAGCAACTCCGTGAGAGCTTCGGGAAAGCTCGCCCATTGATTCGCTCGAACGAGCGATTTCACGCGGGGGGTCTTTCGCCTCATATCCCACCCGTTGTTATGGCCACCCCGGAACGGGATGTGGCATTTTTCAGCGCGAGCGGGGCCCGCTAAGATATTGAAATCCGTCCGATAAATCCATTCCCGCGCCATTCGCGGGGGCGGCGCGTAAGTGGTTGATTGTGCTGCATTTTATGATTTGGTTGGGGCTGAAACTTCAGGGGTGCCTATCCTTTACGGTTGAGGCGATGTAAGTAAAACTCGGGGACGGCCGATATTTTAGTTCTAAGCACCCGTAGCTCAGTCGGATAGAGCACCTGCCTTCTAAGCAGGGGGTCACTGGTTCGAATCCAGTCGGGTGTATTCCTCTCGCCTCCCGGGCAGCTCTTTGCCATGATAGCGGGGGCGTCGCAGAGGCGTGTCGATTAAGTAAATGAGTGTAGGCATGGATCCGTACGTTGGGCTTATCGTTCTTGGGGTGGTGATCGCCGGTTTTCTTATCACCATGCTGACCTTGGCTTCGGTGCTCGGCCCGAAGAATAAGACGGTGACAAAGCAGTTGCCGTTCGAGTGCGGTTCGGTCTCCGTTGGCTCGGTGCAAGAGAGCCGCTTCAACGTCAGGTTCTACCTCGTCGCCATGTTGTTCATCCTCTTCGATATCGAGGTTATCTTCATGTACCCGTGGGCGATGGTTCTCACGGAGCTTGGGTGGATGGCGTTTTTCTCGATGCTCTCCTTTATGCTCGTCCTCGTCGTTGGATTGGTATACGTGTGGAAGAAGGGCGTGCTCGATTGGAACGACTAACTCCTGGTCCCGCGAACAGGGGCGGATACGGTCGCCGCAGGGCAATGAAGTTCTTTGCCGTTCGATAACGGCTCCGTCCAGGTGTCCCGGAGTTTGTTCGTGGTGGCTTTGATTCTGACCTACCGGGCTTTCGTGTGGCTCAGTGTCATCGGGGCAGCGCTCACCTTTCTCCCGCCGTGGCATTTTCTCCTGGAGTGGAATCGGCTGCAGACTCCGAACTACGGAGTAGCGCTCGGTGTTGTCCTCCTCTCCGTCGGTTTCGTGCCGCGAGCTTTTTCCGCTCTTTGGCGGCGGATACTTTTTGTCGCCGCGCTGTTTCTCTTTTACACATGTGCAGCGCTCAACGCCCCCTTTTTCATTGAAAAACGGTCGCGGAAAGATCCGCTCCACGATAGCCAAATTTCGCTCAATATCCTTGCCGTTCCGGTTCAGGGTGAGGGCCGCTTCGCGGCGATCGAAACGCTGCTGAGAGGGCGCCCGGATATCGTAGGTTTGTGGGGGCCGGGTGCTGGGGCGGTTGCGCGAAAGCTGGCGGGGGCTGCACCGGATTTTCGTGGCGTTCTGATCGAGGAGCGGGTGGCGCTTCTCTCTCGTCATCCCCTGGTTGAGAGCGGTCGTCCCGGTCTCGGTGAGGATGCCTCGCCCGGTCTTGCCGCAACCGTGGCGCTCCCGGGGGACCACACGGTACTCATCGGCGTTTTCGATCTCCCGGTGCTGCGCGATTCAGCGACCATGATCGGAAATCGTCGCGCGTTACGCCGCGTAGCAACGGAGGCCCGCCACGCAACCGACGGAGTCCTGATTATGGGAGGGCTCGCGGGGAGGCTCGGGGGATATCTCTATTCAATCTTGATTCATGGAAGCGGTCTAGAGGATGCGGCATGGGGCCTCGGTGGAAGCCTCCCCGGCGACACCTGGCCGCTTACACGCCTCTTTTCCTTCGATCATCTACTCACCAAAGGCGCACAGGTGCACTCGATTGAGGCGCTTCCATGGGATGGAGTGGGGGCGCAACCGCTCCGGGCGGCGCTGACCGTTATGAGAGATCGACCCGAGCGATAGCGGGGGGAATCAAACCCGTTTAAGGGTCGTTGAATGCTCTGGCTATTCCGTTTATCCAGACTATCGGGGAGGGCTACCCACGAGACATGATCGAGTTCGTTTTCGACGGTCGCCTGTACTGTGTTTCTCCGATGCGATGGGATGAGGTTCAGAGAGATCGAATTAGCTTCGACCTTTGCGTCGGCAGTGAATATAAAGATGAGGGTGGACTTTTCTGTCTCAAAGTACGGATTAGATCTGAAAATGGGGGCATAACGATCGAATTTATTCGCCGTGGCTTTCTTGAGTGGGCGATACCTTATTGTGAGGTACGCGAAATAGAGCCGGGCAGGAGTTGGAAATTCAACTGCGTCGGTCTCGAGAGAATTTTACGGGGGGCTTTCCCCGATTTTAAGCCGGACGGGATCGTAACGGTGGACGGTGAACAACTCTGTTTCACGTTCCCGCTCTCCGACAAGAAGTTATGTTGGCCCGGCAAAGAGCCTACGCTGAACGACCCGGCTCGGAGCTCTTTACCTGATTCCACAATTCAGTGAGCCTTGGAAGGCCGAGCGATTTCATCTCCGGCCCCGCGAGCTTTTCGAGCTTTTGGAAGCGCTCGATGAATTTTTGATTCCCCCGTTGGAGACAATCTTCAGCGTCGACGCCCAGCTTGCGGGCGAATTGAACGAGCGAAAATAAAAGGTCTCCGAGCTCCTCCTCAAGGTGGGCACGGTCCTCCTTGGTCGCCTCTTTCCGTGCCTCTAAAAACTCAGCGAGCTCCTCGCTGACTTTATCCGCGACCCCGGCGGCGTCCGCCCAGTCGAATCCCACCCGCGCAACTTTCTCCCCGATACGTTGCGCTTTAAGAAGCCCCGGTAAAGACCCTGGAACTCCGGAGAGGATACTCTCATCCGCGGTGCGCTCCTTTTTCTTTAGCGCCTCCCAGTTCTCAAGTACCTGCCGCGAGTCCTTGGCTACCGTTTCGCCGAAGACGTGTGGATGGCGTGAGATAAGCTTTTGGGTGAGCCCCTCCACAACCGTGTCGATCGAGAACGTGCCCCCGTCTTTTCCGACCTGTGCATGAAGTACCACCTGAAGGAGCACATCGCCTAACTCCTCGGGGAGTTTCTCAGGGTGTCGGTCGATCGCCTCGATCGTTTCGTACGCCTCTTCGATGAGGTACGGCTTTAACGTCGCGTGGGTCTGCTCCAAGTCCCACGGGCACCCCCCATGTGGATCGCGGAGCCTCGCGATAACCGCGGTGAGTTTCTCGAACACTTCTCCGGTCTTGGCCATAGCAGATCCCTTAAAAACGTCCCTTGTGGGTAGGCGATCGGGGTGGGGGAGTCAAGGGGCATCCCTCAAAGGCGGGTTGACGCGATGAATCAGAGTGAGCTCCGCAGGTCCTTGCGAAATCCGATACGGGCATGCCCCTTCGGGAAGTCCTCAAAGCGGGTAAACTCAGCATAGCCACAGCGCTGATAAAAAGCCTCAGCTTGCCACGATTGGGTCCAGAGCCAGACGCCGGAGAGTTTTTGTCTCTCCGCGTATCGTTCGACCCGCTCAAGGAGCTCTTTGCCGAGTCCGGTGCCCCGGCAACTCTCATCGACCCACAATTCGTCGAGGTAGATCCAATCCCAGAGAAGATCTGCAGTGGCGACACCCACGAGGGACCCATCCTCGCCGTGAGCTCGCCAGACGAGCCTCTTTCGCTCGAAGGGGGGAGCCCCCTCCCCGGTTGTGTGCCGGGCGAAACCCGCGTTGACGATCGCTTGCTCGGTCGAAGGAAGTTCCCCCTCAAACGGTTCCGCTGCAATAGTGACAGTGTTCATGGTGTTGTTTTGCCTCGTCTTCAATCTTGAAATGGGTATGGTCCTCACACAAAAAGGGTATTGCCACGCTGTTCCCTCTCCCCGCATAGTGGCAGCAGCAAAAAAAACGCGACGAGCTTTTGGCTTCGTCGCGTCCATGGTGAAAAGTGTAACTCTTGTCGATTCACATCGACGTTGATGCGACACCTTTCGGACGTTGGGGCTCGATTTTCATCCCGACTTTACCGCTTCACTTGAGCACTTTTTAATGAGCGCTCAACCGAACAAGACCCGTGACGCGCCTGATAAACGATCACGAAAGTTTTGCTCAATAGCGGACCCCTAGCGAGCCCCTCCACTTGCGAGGAGGGCACCCTCCGACCGCCCTTGTCTCAACTTGAGCTGAGCTTTTACCCTCGAACCAAGCTGAATTTCGGTGCCATCTTTGAAGTTTCCTCCAAAGAGTTGGTCGGCTCCGCGCTTCAAGCTCGCTGCCTTTCAGCCGCCAAGCTTCTAACGAAGTCACGGTTTGTCCGAAAACGACCCGCTCTTTCCTCCGCCTTACAGCGGTGTGAGCGAACCGTCCGGGGTGGCTTTGCGTCGGGCCAAACCCGCAGCAACACGCACCCACAAAAGTGCACACGGTCTAACGTGAGGGGAGTTCTTCGCTCAGCCGGGCTACTCACCCGCGGGGCCTTTAAGCCCCCCGAAGGGTTTCCCCCTCGTCGCCCCGTTTTACCGGGATGCGTCCCCACGCTAGAAGGGTCGATTGAGCACCATCCTCATCCAGCCGTCCGTTTCCAGAACGGCCGGCTTTAGACAACGCTGCGATTCGACCCCCGACGCGCTGCTTCCAACGATGCCACCTTGCGGCCACACCACCAAAGCACCTGGCTCGAAAGTTTTACCCCCCAAGCTCGATACGACCTCCGCCACCTGTTTGGGTCAACAAACGGTTGCGTGTCTCCGTACCTTTTCAGCGCCGCCCCCATAGGCTCGACCAGCTTTTACACCGACCGACCCCGTCCAGGGCGACCCGCGCCTCCAGCCACCGCTCACGCGGTGACCCTGCCGAACGTTCCTGCGTGTTTCCCTCCTCCGAAGCATCCTCACCCGGTGTCACCCGGGAGCGACCCGCTCCGGCGTAGTTCGTGGTGCACACGAACACGGCGCTTGCGCTTAACGCTCTATCCCCGCCGCCCCAGAACCGTTACCGATTCCTCCCGGCGGGGACGGCCGGCTCGACACAGCCGACCGGGGAAGGGGAGAACCGATCGCTCGATCCTCTCGATCTTCCCACACCGACGTTGGATTTTGTGCAGCTTCGATTCCACCGCTGAGGGATTTCACCTCAGCGCCTCGAAACGCTCGACCGAAGTCGGCTCGAGCTGCCCACCGTCGATGCATAACCGACTCCGAACCGCATCGAAAAACCGGGATCTACCATCCTTCCGAAGAAGAGATTTCAATGCACCCGGCCGCTCGACGTTGGAGCCGGCGTAACGTCATCCTTGAGCCTCCGTGATGTACCGGAGCTACCGCGGGAACGCTTCCCACCGAGGGAACCCCGATGGAAGCCTCCCCGCAGCGGGGATGTCGTCACACTCACACCTTTGAACGAAGCCGTTCCACCTTCGATCCGACCCGCCCGGTCATCACCCTAGGGGGAGCCGGATCGCATGCGATACACTCCTGAAAGTCCTCGCAGCACGGCGAAATACAAAGCTCCGTTCGGAGAAAGGAATCCTCTTCGGGGACGCTCGACGAGTTTCCCATGCGAATCGAGCCCGTAAGCCCGACCCCTGGGAACGCTCGCTCGCGAACGCCTATCTGCTTCAGCCGACAACGGAGGATCGATCTCTAAAAGATTGCTCCGTTGCGTCCCCGCCGTCCCGTCAGGGTGGGCGAGGAATTCCGACGCTTGTCGTTTAACCGACCGCGCCGTTTCACCCGCCGCCAAACCCGTGAGGGTCCGCACGTCGGGACTGAAACGAATCTAAGCTCTCGCGAGGGGTCTTACCTCCACGGTGGGGCAGGGTGCGCGCGGATGATCCTTCGAATCAGAGCCGCGGCTCTACCAACACCGAGAGTCTCTGACGCTGGCTTCCCAGCGATCTTCCTCACCGGTTTCCCGGTGGACGTCACGTACGCTCGGTGAAGCGCTCTGTCGCCGAAGCTTTCACCTCGACCGCTCTAGCGCTCCTCCCTTGCGACGCCGAACTCTACCGCTCCTCACCCACCGACCGAAGTCGTTGGAAAAAACGGTGAGTGGCCCTCTCGAAGAAGAGTTAGTTACCTAAAACATCATCGCTTGTCCGCAGTACCGATCCGCAAACCGGCTCACCGCAAACCCAAAGATCTTGAAAAACCAAAGGGTACCTCGATGTCACCACCGAGCCCTCTCCGAAGCCCCGCCAATCTTTCCGATCACGCCGCGGTCTTCAGCCGTTGTCTCCGCATTGCAGCGGTTTCGACGGGATTTGTAAGGATCTTCGTCGAACGATCACGTTCTCCTTACTCTCGTCCCTTGGATTATTCCTTGGCTCACTCAAAATCAACCAATTTCTCTCAAGAAAAACGAAAATCTAGTTGGTTTGTTGCCTTTTCTCCCCGAGTTATCCACAGGTAATCCACAGGGTGTGGGAAAGGAGCTTAGCCCGCGACGGGAGCTCAGAAGTTAGTTTAATTGGATTGAACGAAAAACACCTTCGTATACCGGCTTGGTTTAGAACAGGATTTAGAATTGGCTCTCGGTGTGGTTTTTGTGCTCAGAAAACACCCCACGTTTAGGCGTTTCAGGCAAAGCTTCGATGAATCTCATACCGGTATTCTCCCCAGGCATCGCTGCGGGCAAGGGTGAAAAGGTCCACCGTTGCAGCACCGCCGCGGAGCAGCGCCTGCGTCGCGGCGGTGCTTGTTGCGCCCGTTGTGGCTACATCATCGATAAGGAGGCAGCGCTTACCCACGATCCGGTGAGAGCTCGCGCTAAAAGCGTGCCGCACGTTGCGCGCCCGCTTTTCGAGAGAAAGTGAAGCTTGGGGGATCCGCGAGCCGTGATGGACAAGCGCTGTCAGTGCGATCGGGATGCGTAGCTCTGCGCCCACATACCGCGCCAGCACCGCGCACTGATTAAATCCTCGCGAGCGGAGACTCGGTAACGTTGCGGGCGTCGGGATGATGAGATCCCAATCGTTGCGGGGGAAAAGAGTAGCGATACGGGGGGCAACGTGCTCAGCGAGCGCGACCGTGAGTCGCTTACTGGGCCGATATTTTATAATACGAATGATCGACGCGATGGCGCCGCTATAGCGCCACAAGTACCGCTCGTACCTAAAAAGTGGGGGGAAAAGCTTGCACGCCCCACACCGATCGTTTGGCTCAGGGAGCGAACTCCAACAGGTGTGGCACCGCGGTCCACCCAGAAAATTCGGAACCGGTGGTAGGCAGCCGGAGCAAACCTCTTGTCGAGCGAGCGCCCGCTCGCACACGAGACACCGCTGGGGCCACAAAAGCGCGACGAGATGATGGAACGATTCAAGGACTGTCACCCCGATAGTATCGCGTTTTTTGGGTTACCGTTGCCTTCCGCGTATTTAAAACAGCCCTCACCTGCGAGTTTTTCGGACGATGCCGAGAGGATGGGAGGGGAGGGGCCCTACCCACTCTACGAAAATTCACCATCCCGGCAGACAAAGAGCGCCCATTTGTAAACGAAACTGATGATTTAGCCGCTTTATTCGAGTGTAGAGAAGTATTCCGCACGGAGAGCGGCGTTGTGACGGTGAGGATAGGAAGTAACCTCGATGCGCTGAAGAGTCAGCGCAGCCTCGGTCAAGCCAGTGACCGGATAGGGCAGGTGTATCAACGCCTCTCCACGGGGCAGCGTATTAACCGCGCGTCCGATGATGCGGCGGGGCTTTCGATCGCCGATGCGCTCACCGCAAAGTCCCGTGTCTTTACCCGTGGTGCGCAGAACGTGAGCGACGGCTTAAGCGCACTCACGATCGCCGATTCAGCAGTTGAGACCCTTATCCAGCTTACGACCCGAATCCAAGAGCTCGCCGAGCAAGGGGCGAACGGCTCGTATTCGAACCGCCAACGCGCCGCGCTTGATAAAGAGGCGCAGAGTCTGCGGGATGAGTTCTTGCGGATCGTCCAATCGACTGCGTTTAACGGGCAGCGGCTTTTGGACGGCACCGTTCAAGGGCTGCAGATCCAAGCGGGTTACGGAGCTGCGGGGGCGATCAATTCATCGGTTGGCGGGAAGCTGGGGACGGGAGAGTTTAATGCTCTAGCCAGTGTCGCCGTGGGAGATTCCCCCGGGGCGATCGCGACAGCCGATTTAAATGGCGATGGCATTCAAGATATCGTTACAGCCAACAATAGCGACGATACCGTCTCTGTCCTTTTAGGGGACGGATCGGGGGCGTTCACCACCAAGGCAACCATGCTTGTGGGGAATAATCCTCTGTCTATCGCTCTTTCCGACTTTAACGGAGATGGGAAACACGACCTTGTTACCGCGAATAGTAGCGACGATACGGTCGCCGTTTTTTTGGGGAATGGCGATGGGACTTTCGCGAGCGGTAGCACGTTTGTCGTCGGAGATGCCCCGAGCGCGGTAGCAGCCTCTGACCTTAACGGCGACGGGATACAAGATCTGGTCGCTGCGAACAGGGGCAGCGACTCCATCTCGGTTCTCCTTGGTAATGGCAACGGGACCTTCAAGAGTCAGTCCACTTTTGGGGTTGGAGTTGGCGCTTCTCAGAGTGCGGTGGCCATCGCCGATTTCAATAACGACGGTATTCCAGATATTGTCACCGGGAATGGCCTCGATGCATCCGCTACCGTCTCAGTCCTCCTTGGAAACGGTAACGGCACATTTCAGGGCCAAGTTGAATACTCCGTGGGAGGGCAATCCTCGGCTGCTGTCGTTGTCGGAGACTTTAATGGTGACGGGCGTCAAGATATCGCATCAGTAAGCGATAATGTTGACGGGTTGGCCTCGATATTACTCAATAATGGAAACGGGACTTTCGCGAGCTCAAAGCCTCTTTTCAGTGGTGGTGGATCGATCGACACCACTGATTTCAATGGGGATGGGATACTCGATCTAGTCTCTACTGGAGACGGGTTTGTGACGCTCAATGAGGGCAGGGGCAACGGAACATTTAAAGATCCCACTTTTCTGCCCGTCGGGAGTGGTAGCTTCGGCGTTGCCTTTACAGACTTTAATGGGGACGGCGTGCCAGATATTGTGGCGGGGGGAGCCAGCGAGGTGTTCCTTCTCTCAGCGCTTACCCGGGACGGTATCCAACCCCTGCTGCCGATCTCCCTGCAAACCCAAGCCGACTCTAAAGAAGCCCTCTCAATCGTGTCGAAGAAACTCGAGCTTCTCTCGGCCCAGCGGGGAATTATCGGCGCAGCTCAATCACGGTTGCTCTCCGGCTCGCGCACCCTCCTCAGTCAACGCGATGAGTTTGTCTCGGCGAACTCGCGAATCCGTGATACTGATTTTGCCGGTGAAGCTGCAGAGCTTACCCGCACCCAGATCGTTCAAAACACCGCTACCGCGGTTCTGGCTCAAGCGAACCTACAACCGGCTATCGCGCTCCAGCTCCTGAGATCCTAGCGGAGTTGCGCCCGGAGCCTTTGTGGGTATGCCCTCAGTTTTTGGAAAAAATCTTGGCTTGGCGATGAAGTGAGGGGCCAGATTCGATCCGGCCGGCGCGCCATCGGTGATGCGAGCAAATATTGGAGGGCCGGACTCCGTCCGGCCGAAGCGTCACAGGTGATACAAGCAAGATTCGACAGCGTCGGGCCCTCCATGAGGTCGGTGAGTTCAACGCTGCCGTTGGTAATTGCAACACGGCATGGAGGGCCGGACTCCGTCCGGCCGGAGTGCCATAGGTGACGCGAGCAAATATTGGAGGGCCGGACTCTGTCCGGCCGAAGCGTCACAGGTGATACAAGCAAGATTCGACAGCGTCGGACCCTCCATGAGGTCGGTGAGTTCAACGCTGCCGTTGGTAATTGCAACATGGCATGGAGGGCCGGACTCCGTCCGGCCGGAGCGCCATAGGTGACGCGAGTACGGCTCGACAGAGTCGATCCCTCCACAGGTCACCACCGGTGATTCGTCCACCGTCGTCCATTAAGGATGCTGAGGGGTCTCCCACACGACGTAGTGCTTCTTCGCCGGTTTTACCACCTCGAAGAGCCCCTCAAATCCCGGTGGGATGACACAGGCATCCCCAGGTCTGTAGGTCGTTCGCACTCCGTCGCTGTCGGTGAGCGCTATCTCACCCTCGATCACATGAAAGAACTCACCAAGGTTCGCGGGGTAGGCGATTTGCCACGCACCGACTTCGCTCGCCCATGCCCCGGCATGGAGGTGCTCTGTGGAATCGGAGTAGTGGTTCCACGTTGTACGCATGGGGTTTCCCCGCTCGAGTCGCTCGGGTTTCGGGTGGTCGGTTGTCGGTATCGTCGTGCAGTCAGTAAAACGTATGGCTTTCATCGCTACAAAGTCCCAGCTCCAAAAGTCGTGTGGCCCCGAGTGCTTCCAGGCTCGCTGTGGTCGCGAGGCGGGGACCCGTTGACCACGCATCGTAGCATGGCCGATCAGCCACCACAGAAAAAATTTCGCCCTCAAGAGGTCACATCGTGGCTGCAAGGAGCATAAGGGCTTTGAGTGGACGGTATGTTTGCCAGTCTCTCCGCCGGGGTGGGGCGTTGACGTATAAAGGGAGTCAGGTTCTTCGAAAAGGCGGCTTTAGTGCCCATTTTCAGGGAGCCATCATGTCATGCCGATTCGTGTCGCTTGCTCCAGTCCTTTGGAGTTTCCTCATTTTGGGATTAGGGTGGCTTCACCTCGATAAGTCGCTTGCCCACGCCGATGTTGTCTGTGCAAGGGATCCCCTCAACGCCCGGCCAGGTCGAAAATACCCCCTCTACAACGTCAAAGGGGTTGAGGTGTGTCCCTCACGGTATCCGAAGGAATTCATATTGAGCGGCGGTTCCGGGGGGGCCGAAGGCCCAGAGGGACCAGCCGGGCCACAAGGTCCGATGGGGCCACAGGGTCCGATCGGGCTTCAAGGTCCGGCCGGTTTAGAGGGTCCCGCTGGCCCACCCGGTCCGGAAGGCCCGCCGGGATTGCTCGGTCCAGCTGGGCCCGCTGGACTAGCCGGCGCTGAGGGGCCACCGGGGCCGATGGGCCCCCCCGGACTTATCGGAGCGATAGGGCTTCCGGGTGCCCCAGGGGCGCAAGGCCCACCGGGCCCACCAGGTCCCCCAGGTGGAGAGGTCAGCTCTCAGACCTTTGTGGTGAGCGGCACCATCGCTACCCCGGGGTGCTCAGAGTTCACTTTGCCTGAGGATCTTTGCGGAGACTTCGATGGGTGTCGGCTCGTGGTGAGTCTTGTTGATCTCACCCCGACGGCGGGGGGACGGGTGCGTGGGTTCTCGTCGCTCCTTTTCCTCGAGCCCCCCGGAGTGCGAGCATCGACCGACGTGACCACCCACTTTCACGGCTCCAGCACCGCCTTCAGCGACGTGGCGGGGGAGCTTGGCACGGCCGCAAAAGTAACCCTGGCCGAGTACGATCTCGACCGTACGGGGCCGCGGTGGTTCGCGGTGACGAATTACCTACCCGCGACATGCCCCGGTCGAACTGTCGAAGGGCCGACGTATACCGGCGCGGACTTTATGAAGCTCAACCTTTGGGTCCCCGGAAATGTCTTTGCGACGGTGACCGTACTCCACCACTAGCCTGACTGTTGCGCGAGAGTGCAACGTCAGAGCTCACTCGCGGGCGAGTGCTTGGAGGCCTTCACGAGCCGCAATTCTTCGTGTTGACGAAGCGTAGCGGCTAACTCGCTCTGCGGTTCGCCGTTGCTGAGCGGACACCCGTGCGGCGTCGCTCGAGCCTGCGCTGCAGCGCTCGCCGTGCCTTCTCGGCGGCGCCGTGAAGCGCCTCGAGGAAGGTCTCCCCCACGCTATCCACGACGACCGTGCCCCGCGGCACGAGCGCCAGTCGCGCCCGACACCGCTTGTCGACGCCACCTTTTGGTCCATTGAGATCAACCAAACCGAGCTCGATCTCACGAATCGCCCCCTCAAATCTATCCAGCGCCAGATGAAAGATTCGAGTGGCGGTGGCGCTTTCCGAGTTCCCTTCGCTCGGAGCTAAAGTCCGCAGCTTAATTTTTCGCATCATCACCTCCGCAGTAAAAAGTTCATCCCTATTATTGACGCCGACGCCGAAATAGATCTAATTGAATAATAGCTTTTCTTTTATTCATTAGGTCTATGCGTTGGCTTAATTACCAACATCTCTTTTATTTTTGGCATGTCGCGAAAGCAGGAAGTGTCACGGTCGCAGCCCGGCACCTCCGGCTCGCCCAGCCGACGGTGAGCGCCCAACTCAAGGCTTTCGAGCAGGTGCTCGGCGATAAGCTTCTCGAGCGGCATGGCCGGGGGATCAAGCTCACCGAGACGGGGCAAATTGCAGTGCGGTACGCAGAGCAGATCTTTGGCCTCGGACAGGAGTTCATCGATACCCTCGATGGGAAGGCAGCGCCGACCTCACGCGAGTTGAAGATCGGGATCGCCGACGTCGTGCCGAAGATCTTAGCCTTTAAGCTTATCGAGCCTGCATTCGAGCGTCCCGATGAAACCGTGGTGATATGCTCTGAGGATAAGACCGAACGGTTGCTGGCGGACCTCGCCCTGGGGGAGATCGACCTGGTGGTGGCGGATCGGCCCATTCCCCCAAGCGTCAAGGTGAAGGCCTACAATCACTTTATCGGGGAGAGTCCGGTTTCGTTCCTCGCGGTCAAAAGCCTCGCAAAGCGTTGTCGGAACGGCTTCCCCCAAAGCCTCGGGGCGGTTCCCCTCCTCCTTCCGACCGCAGAATCGGCGATTCGGGGAGAGCTTGATAGGTGGTTGGAGGGTCTCGCGATTGCTCCTCGGGTACTCGGGGTGTTTCAGGATCGCGCTTTAATGAAGCTCGCGGCCCGGGAGGGGCGGGGGGTCGTCCCAGTGCCCTCCAGTATCGAAAGCGATGTCGCCGCGGAATATGGACTTGAGCTTGTGGGGCGTGTCCAGAGCGTTCGTGAGCAGCTTTACCTTATTTCGACCGAACGTCGTCTCAAAAACCCCCTCGTCGCCACATTGTGTGCGGAGGGACAACGTCGTCTCGCGCCAACACGACGTTCCGCACAAAAGTAGGTAGAATCTATCAATATAATAAAAGATATATATTCGACCAATATAATGTTTTAAGCCATACTGCCGCGAGCGACCTATTCGTCGCGGCTTTTTTTGAAGGATACGCTCTGTGAGTCCAGCTCTATTTCCATTCGCCGATTACTGGTGGTTTTACCTCGCCTTTACCGGCTTCGTTCTTCTTCTCCTTGCCCTCGATTTAGGGGTGTTTCATCGGACCGCTCACAAGGTCTCGTTTAAAGAGGCCGGCACATGGAGTGTTGTCTGGATTACCCTCGCCCTTATCTTCAACTACGCGCTTTACCAATACGCTGCCTGGAAGTTCCCCCTCGATCCACGGTTGGCGGGACTCGACCATGGGGCACTCGCGAATCAGGTGGGGCTTGAGTTCTTAACGGGCTACATCATTGAGAAGAGCTTATCGGTCGATAATCTCTTCGTCTTCGTGGTGGTCTTCGCGTTTTTTGGAATTCCGGAGATCTATCAACACCGCATTCTTTTCTACGGGATCATCGGAGCGTTGATCTTTCGTGCCATCTTCATCGCCCTTGGTGCGGTGCTGATGCAGTACGAATGGATCGTTATCTTGTTCGGTGTCTTCCTTATTCTTACCGGCTTGAAGCTGTTTTTCGCCCCCGAAGCGGGGATCGACCCGTCGAAGAATATCTTGGTGCGGGTATTGAAACGGTTTCTCCCCATCACGGATAAAATCGAGGGGCCGAATTTTCTCATTAAGGAGGGCGGGCGTTGGGTCGGGACACCACTTCTCTTAGCGCTTGTCTTTATCGAAGCGACGGATATTATTTTCGCTGTCGACTCGGTTCCGGCGATCTTTGCGATTACCAAAGAGCCGCTCATCGTGTTTACCTCGAACGTATTTGCAATCTTGGGTCTGCGGTCGCTTTACTTCTTGTTAGCGGGGGTCTACGACAAGTTTTACCTCCTTAAGTACGGGTTGGGGATCGTGCTTATGTTTGTGGGTCTTAAGATGGCTTGGCTTAATGAGATGTTCGGTGGCAAATTCCCGATCTCGTGGTCGCTCTCGATTATCTGTGGAGTCATCGCCCTTTCGGTGGTGCTCTCTCTACTAAGGCCGCAGCGGAAAGGAGTGGTTGCGGAGTAGTGTGGGGATGCCAGGGGTCCGAGAAGACAAACTTCTCGGACCCGCCGTTCCCCTGGTTCCACTAACGCCCTGATTCCTTTCGCTCAGCTCGCTGCGATAGCCCCCCCCCTTTTTTTTCCGCGAAGATAGGTATTTCTTGGATAGGTAACGTCGCTCCTGCGTAGGCGCATACCATATTGAATCTCCGGGGGGACGTCGTGCGCCACCGGGGGGTGGGATTTGGGGTTAAAAGGGGGCACATGGTACAGCGGCAGTTTTTGTCGCCCGCGAGTGATGGGGGCGGATCTTTAGCTATTCGATTTCAGGCAGAGCCCTCCGTGGTTCAGGATCGACCATTTCTTGTTCCGCTTGGAGCCGAGGCAGTTGCGCAACACCGAATCTATTCCGTTTGGCGAGGCGAATTGTCTGGCCGAGTGGTGCTTCCTGACGATGTCATCTATCGACAGCGCTCGCTCGGTGCGGTCCCGGCTGTGCCGGCGACCCTTGCGACGACTCTTGCCGAACTATGTCCGCTCACCGACGACGGTCGCACCGTGGGAGAGACCCACCGACTTATCTTTCTTCCGAGCACTATCGATGGAATTCCCACGAGTGTCGCTTCACTCCGGGATTTTGCGCTCGATGTTGGTGGGCCAGGTAAGATGGTGTGTTTCGATCAGAAGTGGTACGATCGCGAGCCCTTCGCTCGGACGCCTCTTCCTCTCGGGCGGTGGATTTTACTCTACGGCGCCCCGGCTCCTGGAACGTTAGCTTTGAACGACGACGAGCAGGTCGCTTTCGTGAAACGCCTGGGCCGATACCGCACCGCCTCCGTTATTGAGACGGTCGGCGTTATCGTGATGCAGGCTTTACAGAACGGCGAGCGGCTTTTTGAGCGAACGATGGTTCGGTGTGAAGAGTGCTCAAGCGCAGGGGCGCGGATTGCGGTCGGACTATTCGATGAGCGCGGCTTTGGACTCTCCGATTCGTTCGATGATTATCGATTGCCGTTTTTAGGACGCGCGCTCGTTCGGAAGCTCTAGGTGGTTTATGCAAATTCATTCTATCCACGATAAGCTTGAACCAGCGACCAAGGGCGATGAGGTGGCCCAGCAGGGAGCGCTCAACATCATGACGCCGCTTGAACGGGCCCTCGCGGGAGCCTCGCCGGAGCGACAAATCATCTTCGATGCTCTCAAAGAACGAGCGTGGTTTCGGGCAACCTCGCCGGAACTACAGGTCGAGCTCGCGATGCTTCCTGCAGAGCCGCGGTGTAACTTCGATGGATTTTTAAAAGATCTCGCTGAGCGCCCTGAGCAGATCGCCAACGTCACGGTGAAGAGTCTAGAGAAGCTCGTGCGGGGGAACTTCGCCGTTATCCCGATGTTCAATGTGGAGAATGAGCGAGGCGACAAGTTCACCTACGAGTATGTCAGTTGGCGGTACGGTCCGGAGTCGGGTGCTAAGGGCCTCGTGCTTATTGAGACCGAGGGCAAACCAACCCATTTCGTGGTGCTGCGTGCGGGCAAGTTCGCAACCGGTCGAACTGAGACCGACTCGGTCGGTGGGTTTATCGATATCAACGTCGACGGGGTCACCAAGGCGGTGGATCGGATTAAGCGAGAGATCCAGGAGGAGCTCGGGCTCCCCGAGGTAAAGCTCGTGCGGGAGCCGATCGATCTTGGGAAACTCGCCATCGATCCAGGTATGACCAATAATCGCCCGAGTATCTTTGTCGCTTCGATCGATGCGCGCGATGCCGCGAAGCTCCCGGCGAAGCCGCTCAACGCGGATCCGTATGAGATCCAGGGCGCTGTGAGCGTCTATCCGATATCCCAACTCTGCGAGGTAGTTTCGCGTAATGAAGATGCCTATTTTCTCGCGTGTGTCGCGCGGGGTTGGGCGAGTGGGGTGGTACCGTTCGGCGTGTAACTATGGGTCGGTTCCCCCCGTGAACTTTGTCATATGGTCGCTGTATTGAGGTAGGTAATGAGGTTTAGCTCAGCGGTCCTTTGTCGGCGCGAGAGGCGTCGATAGAGGACAGCTGAGCCAACGTTGGCTCGGTGTGTTCCGTGGAATAACGGTTCCGAAGAGAACCGTTTGTTCGGAAGGAGCTCCAGAGTGAGCCAGTCGCATTTGGGAGGGGCCGCCGAGTGGACAACGATCCACACGGCTGGTCAGTGGCAGATCCAGGTGGGGGTGTCGGGGGAGTACCGTCTCGTGAACATCGGTTCCGACGGTACGCTCCAGTACTACCAGGCGCAGTCGGGGAAGTACGGGGAGCCAATCCTCGTGGCGGAGCCCGATCTCGCCGTCGCCTGCCCGAGCCAGTGTCGCTACATCAAGCGGGACGGCACGGAGACGACCCCGGCGGAGAAGATCTCAGGTCTCATCTGCAAGGATGAGAACGGTGTGGTGGTGCTTCGGGTGAGCCTCACCAACGCGAAGAACAAGGGTATCTCGTGGTCGCTCGCCGACGATGGGACGCTCACGGTGGATGGGAAGACCTTCCACCTCTACGCGTTGGTGCAGAAGGACAAGAACCGCGTCAAGAACTACGACGCGTTCTTCTCGGCGCACCCGGATCATCCCGTCGAGATCCTCGAGCTGGAGGATCTGATCTAAGGCGGTAGGCTGGAGTCGATCTGTACAGGCTCCAGCTACCTCCTCCCGTCGCCACACAACCCGGGTGGTCCTCGTTATTGAAAAGGTTTTTTCAAAACCACCTCAATACAGGACCACCTTTTCTCACCGTACAGGGCTGATCCCACGCCATCTCTTCGTGAGATTCTTTGCCTCACAATCTAGCCTCATCTCATTCCGAACCATCAAAATCGTGCGTCTATCGATAACTCACCGTTGAGTACGGGCGGCTCAGTTCGTATGCTCCGACAGGAACACTGACGTCGTAGGAGTCCGTTTGGAAATTAAAAACACCTCGGACAGAGAGACCCAAACGCCCGATATGGTGCAGGGGCATACTCCTTCGGATGCAGCCGACCGCTGGGCGCGAGTTGGCCGCGCGGTGGCGCTCTACACCGCGCTCGGGACCGGGGCTGTATTCACCGGGCTCAAACTCTCTGAGGCGCATGTCCGGGAGGAGACCCGGCTCACCTACGGGACTCGAGAGAAGCCCCGCTTCTGTATCGGTGATATCGGCATCGCCGACGAGGTGCAACCGCTCACTGTTTTACTGGCAGAATCTGAATCTGGGAAGGGGGCGGTGCCGCTGAACGCCAGCGTCGCTGAAACTGTGATGGCTGATTTCGAGAAAACGTTGACGATCGTCGAGAGAGAACTCGTCGATCTCGCTCTCGATGCGAAGGCGCTCGAGGGGTGGCGGAGGCGTTTCGCGGCGGCGGAAGAGGGCACGTTCCTTGTGCAACTCGAATTTAATCGGGATTTCCCCCAGTACGGTGCGATGTGTGAGGCGATACGGTCGCTCGGTAACATGGCGGAGCTGAATGCGCTGAACCTCGATATGCAGGTGGTTGGGATCGAGTTCGAGCTCGGCCGAGAGATGGAGGCGGGGGGCGATCGTGAGCGCCTCAAGAACGCTCAGCCAGCTGAGGCGATAACCTCGATAGCGTATGCGAAGCGAGTCTTTGAGCGGGTGACCGGACACCCCCTTCCGGCTTCGATTACGATCGAGCGCGCCGATATCTCAGAAGAGGGGATCGCCGGAACTGCGGAGAGTTTTCAACAGATTATCACCGTGGAGCCGATGAGTTTCTCAGAAGAGGTTTCGACCTTGTGCCACGAGATGGGACATATGATAGCCCGCCCGAGTGAGGAGTTCGAGGGCAGGCTGGGGGTATTTACCCCGATATTTTTCGAGCTCCGAACCCGGGAAAAAGCGGTGCTCGAGGAGGCCGCAGCGTATACGTTCGAGCGGGTGTGTATCGGAGCGATCCCCGATCGAGCGATTCGGGAGCAGGCGACCGAATTATTCGAGAGTCAGATGCTCTTTCAAGCGAGGCTTTTCTTTCGGGGAGAGACCAAACTCCACTGTGAGGCTGCGGTTGTCTCTGAGGCGGCGTGTCGGGTTCTTGGGGGCTCGCCCGCGGCGTTTAATTACCTTTCGACGACAGGGGAGCTCTCCCCCGCAATTCGAGCCGCCATCGATGAGGTCCGTCTCGAGTGGGAGGGGACGATGGTCGGGCGATGTAAGAAAGCAGCAGACTCACTACGGGTGCTATCGCAACGGGTGGCGGCTCTGCGCCATCGCTTCGATCCCGAATACTCCCGGTAGGTCAACGGCGCAATTTTGGGGGGGGAGCGCCGATTACGGGTTACACGTTATCTGGCTATTCGAGCGCGGCATCGTACAGTTCTTCGTTTTGACGCGAGTATGCGAACACGGCGCCGTTCCGTTCGCTCCGAAACCGACGCTCAGATAGAGCGGAAGCTCAGCTTTCGTCAGAGCAATCGTACCTTTTTTAACTGAGACGGCTACCACGAGCTCGGTGCGACGCCCCGCTTTTCTCAGACGAATCGTGGCTGCACCGATACCCGTCGAGGCGCTTTGATCGCGGAATCGCCAGATCGTCTCTTTTGTACTGCTCCAATTCGCCCCCGCAGGGAGTAGCGCGGTGAATATCGGGGTGCGCTCCCCATTCTCAAGTACGATTTTGAGACCGTTGAGATCGGGGCGAATCGCGGCGGCCGCTGCATTCGAGCTGGAGAAGATTCCCTCGATATTGCCGGTGGCCCGTGCGGTCTTGTTTAACGAGGTAAGTACGACGACTACTTTCGAGCCCCGCGATGAGCAGCGCGAGCAGGCGGCGTTGCCGGTCGTAAAGGTGTACGTGCCCGCAGCACACGCGGTGCAGCTCGCTTGGCCGGTGGCGCTCTGATAGGTTCCCACTCCGCACAAGGCACATGAATCTTTTCCGCTATCGGGTTGAAATGAGCCTGCTGCGCAGCTGATACAGGCGCTCGATGAGGCGCTTCCTGTCACGGAGTTAAAGGTGCCGGGGGAGCAGGAGGTGCATGTAGCTGCGCCAGCTTCACTTTGGTAGGTTCCCGTTGGGCAGGCGACGCAACTCGTCTGCCCAGTCCCCGGCTGATATGAGCCAACAGCGCAGAGGGTACAACTCGTTGAGCCATCTGCTGTATTAATCGACCCTGCCGCACAGGCTGTACACGACCCTGCACCCGCTTCGCTAAAGGTGCCTGCAGTACAGGGCGAACAGTCTGAGCTGGCACTACTACCGGTAGCTGGATTAGCGGTGCCTCCGGCGCACGCGTTACATGAGGGCGCTCCTAAAAACTCCTGGTAGAAGCCCGCTGCGCACGGAATGCATGACGTTTGGCCGGGCTGCGGTTGGGATTGCCCGGCGGGGCATACCGAGCACGGTGAAGAACCGGTTGCGCTGAAAGTGCCCACGGGACAGATCTGCCCATGAGCCATCCACGGTATGAGGAATACGACCGAGAGGAGTTGCAAGAAAGTCTTCAGAGCGTCGCAGGAACGCAGCGTGGATCTCATCGGGGGCCTTTGCTGAGAATCTAAAAAACTCCGCCGGTAGTATCGCTTTTTTCGTTCCCGATTGAAATAAAAATTGCCAGGAAGGGGGCGTGTCGCCCCGAGATATCGATCGGAGTGGAGAGAAATCTCTTGGGGCGTCAGACTAACGACCCGCTCAAGCGAACCTTTTTCCCTCCCGCCACGATCTCTCCGATCGGATAGGCGGGGTAGAAGCGGTTGAGGTGGGTGAGGATCTCGCCCACGCTCTCTCTCGCTGCCACCACGGTGAGTCCGACACCTAAGTTAAAGGTACGGAGCATATCCTCCGGTAGGACGTTGCCCCGTCGTTGAATTTCCTGGAATACAGGCGGTACTTTGAGAGCCGACAGGTCGATCGCCGCATCGAGGTTCACGGGGAGTACCCGGTCGAGGTTCCCGCCGATCCCGCCCCCGGTGATATGCGCCATGCCGTGAAGTCCCGGGTGATTAAAGAGCCCTTTTACCGCGTGGTAGTAGCAGCGGTGGGGCTCGAGGATAAGATCCAGGAACGTTTTTCCCTCGATCGCCGTTGAAGCAAGATCGGGATGACGCGCGAGGAGCGCGCGAACCAGGGAGTAGCCGTTCGTGTGAAGTCCGCTCGATTCGACAGCGATGACGACGTCGCTAGCAGCGATCGTCGCGCCGTCGATGATCCGCTCTTTTTCAACGACCCCGATGATGCTCGATGAGAGGATGTAGGTCCCGGGCTCGATGACTCCGGGCTGCTCAGAGGTTTCGCCACCGGTAAGGACGCACTCCTGCGCCTTACACGCCTCGGCGATCGCGGCGACCAGTTCGTTAACGATCGGTTTCTCCAGTTTTCCGCAGATCACCGCGTCTTGCACTGAAAGTGGGGTCGCCCCCATCACGATGATGTCGTTGACGAGGTGATTAATCATGTCGAAGCAGATCGAGCGTACCCGTCCATGTTGAAAGGCGAGTTTCTGTTTCGAGCCGGGCTCTTCGGTCTTTAGTACCAAGACCGGATGCTTCATCTCTGGGAACGAGGCGTCAAAGAGCGACGCGAAGGCACCGATTTTGTTGAGCACCCGTTGATTGGTTGTTTCGAGAGCTGCGGCCATCGCCCGCTTTGTGGCGTCGGCGTTGTCGATATCGACGCCCGCGTCTTTGTACGAGAGGGACTCCGTCATGGCGTTACACCTTTAGTAATGAAATTCCATTCATGGCGGGGCTTTTGGGTAAGCCCATGAGCTCTAAGATGGTCGGAGCGACATCGCAGAGTGCACCATCCTCTCGAAGCGCCTTTACCTCGGGAGCGCCCACCACGATACACGGCACCGGATTCGTGGTGTGTGCGGTGTGGGGGGTGTTGTCGACGAGGTTAATCATCTGCTCGGCGTTCCCGTGATCGGCGATGATGATGCCGTTACCGCCGACGTCGTCTAACGCTTGAAGCATCTGGCCTAAACACGCATCGACCGTTTCAACCGCTTTGACTGCGGCGTCCATCACCCCGGTATGCCCAACCATATCGCCGTTGGCGAGATTGACGACGATCAGTGCGTATTTCCCGGAGCGGATCCCTTCGACCACCTTCTCCGTGATTCCGTATGCGCTCATCTCCGGCTTTAGATCGTACGTCTTCACGTCCCGGGGTGAGGGGACAAGAACCCGCTCCTCACCCGGGTAGGGAGGCTCGACCCCACCGTTGAGGAAATACGTGACGTGCGGATATTTCTCGGTCTCAGCGGCACGAAGCTGAGCGAGCCCCGCTTTGGCAACGATCTCTCCCAGGTGATCGTTAATCGCGATCGCCTCAAACAGGTACGGAAGCCCAAAGGAGTGATCGTACTCGGTAAAGCACAGGGCGCGCTCCCGCGGTGTTGGCGGGGCCGTGCGGTCAAATTCGGTGAAGTTCGTGCTGGTGAGAGCGCCGACGATCTGGCGGGCGCGATCCTCGCGAAAGTTCCAAAAAATGAACCCGTCACTCGCCGAGAGCCGGCTCGGCGTGATAATCGCTGGCTCTATAAACTCGTCGGTGATACCCGCGGCGTACTGCTTCTGAAGCCACAGCGAAGCGCTCTCGCACGGGGTGCCGATTCCACCCACGATACAGTCGTAAGCTTTCTTCGTCCGCTCCCACCGTTTGTCGCGGTCCATCGCAAAGAAGCGTCCGCAGACGGAGCCGATGTGGACGTGGGGGAGGGGCGCGATAAAGCGTTCGAGTGCCGCGATAGTCGCAGCCCCCGTGGTGGGGCCGGTATCACGCCCATCGGTGATGAGGTGAAGGACGATCGGTCCGGCGAAATCGCGCCGGACTTCGGTAAGGAGGAGCTCGAGGTGCTCGATGTGTGAGTGCACACCGCCGTCTGACGCGAGTCCGATGAGATGAAGAGCCCCCGCGCCTCTCATATCCTCGATAAACGCCCCGTACGGCTTCGAGTTTGTGAGACACCCAGCGCGGAGATCTTGGCTAATTCGAAGGAGCCACTGCCGGACCACGCGACCTGCACCGATATTAAGATGACCCACCTCTGAGTTCCCCATCTGTCCGGCCGGAAGTCCCACCCGTTCCCCGTGGGTCGTGAGGGTGGTGTGGGGCGCGTCACGCCACAGCCGGTCGAAGTGAGGCTTTTGCGCCGCGGCGACGGCATTCCCGCGGGCCTCTGTGGAGAGCCCAACACCGTCCAAGACACAGAGCAGGGTTGTTTTCATCGCTGACTCGTTACGGGGTCGATAGACGCGCCGCGGGGGCATCGCCGTTCAGATTTTGAAGCGCCTCAAGGGGGCGCACGAGGGATAGATCGTTGTCAGCGAGTCGACGCCAGATATCCGCTGCCTCGTGGTGTTTCCCTAAGCGGCTGAGGCACAAGCCCTCAAGACTCAACACCTGATGACCCATCGACTGGGTGACGGTGACCTCCTCGGCTGCGGCGAGCGTCGTAAATCCGCGAATAGACCCCTTCGCTTCCTCGAACATATCGAGGGAGAGGTATGTCTTGATGAGGAGTATCTCGGCTTCAAGCCGCGCGGTCCCCCGTGTCTCTTTCGTTGCGTTACGGGCGGCTGCGAGAGCTTTGTCCGGCTGATTGCGGTTCTTCCACAACTTCATCGCGGAGTGCCAGTAACAGCTCTGTCCGCTCGATTTGCCGGCTCTGACCAGTAACTGAGCTGCGTCCTCGTGGTTTCCGAGGCACTCTTCGATGACAGCAAGCTTCTCGAGGGCAGGCACGAAGGCGCTGCGTCGTTTCAGGAAGGTTTTGAGATCCTCGCGCAGTTTGAGCTGGTCGTTGGCATTGTCACGCACGATCTTCTTGAATTCCAGTCGATAAAGCGCTTCGCGGTGCCCTTCATCTCCCGGCGAGAGCCCCTCAAGTTGCGCCTGGTACTCCAGAGCGTCCTCGAGTCGATCAAGTTCCTCAGAGAGATCCCGGGCGAGGGCGAGTGCTTTTTTATTCGGCCGCTGGGCTACAATAAGGGCGAGGTTGTCGAGCGCTGCGGTGCGATTGTTCAGCGCAATATTGAGCTCCGCTGCTCGAAAGAGGACCTCGATATTGTTCGGGTCGCTCGCACGGATACCATCCAGAACGCGCAGCGCTTCGCGTGGATCGCCCATCCCCTCAAGGGAACGGGATAGCTCTACTCGAGCGACCACGTTGGCAGAATCACGACTCGCAAGTTTTTCCCATTCGGCACGAGCGCGTTGAAACTCCCCGGTGGAGAGAAAACCCCGCGCCTTCATCATCGACTCGTAGAAGGCGGTTCGTTGGCGATCTTTCGCCCGAAGAGCCCGCTCACGGAGGTAGCCCTTGAAGCCGAAAAACATCGAGACGAGACCCGCACACATGATGCCCAGCCCGAAGGTCCCGATAAGGATTACTCCGGTGTTGGCGGTCACATTTAAGGTTCGACCGAGATAGACGGTAGTCGTTTCGCGGTTGAGCATCACCACTGCAAGGGCGAGGGCAACGATAAGAAAGACGATAACTATTCTATTGATGCGGCCTATCATAAACCTCGTGGGATAGTCATTCAGAGCGGCTCTCTTCGCTTATACCCCGCTTGAGGGGCGTGCACATGACCGGACGCACCGGCGAGTTGGGGGAGTCCTCTGTGATGAAAGCGCCCGTAACAGCCCAATATTGTCGGCGAGAGAGTGGGAAAAGTAAAGCGAATTAGGGGGTTGGAAATATAACGGGTTGAATAAGTTAGCGCTCTTTGCGAACGCTATTGCAGCGTCGGCACCGTATCGCTGGGTGTGCTAGGCGACCAGCAGATCGCCCCGGTGCTAAGGGCTTGAGCTAACGGTTTAGGGCTATAAATTTAAAGGCTCCTCTCGCCGGCGGGAGGAGCCTTTGCGTGGTTTCCAAATTCGGTCTGCACCTATCTTCGTCGACCAGTGCAGCGAATTCCCGAGGCGTCCAGCCCGTTAACCCTAGGCCGCCGCCTTCTCGCCTTTGCCGCGGCGGGGCTTTTTGACTTCGATCTTTTGCGCGTTCATCCACAGCGACTCGAGATCGTAGTGCTCACGCACCGGTTCGTAGAAAACATGAACAACGACATCGGCGCAGTCGATGAGCACCCATTGGCCTTCTTCAAAGCCTTCGATCGAGATCGGTTTCAGATTCATTTTTTCAACCGCTTCAAGGATGCGGTTGGTGATACCTTGGACCTGTCTATCGGAGCGACCACTGACGATGATGAAATTATCAACGAGGCCGAACGCTTTTGAGACATCGAGTACGGTGAGGTCTTTTCCCTTCGCCTCGTCGCACGCTTTGATGATCTCTTTGGTAAGTTTACTAAGTTTAATAGTTTCCTTAAGCGCCTTCGCCACGTTTTCTTTCATGAGTGTGTGTATCTCTCCTTAAAGTGGTACTGCCAAAACGACGAATCTTCGATGGTTCGAAGCTTGTAAGATCGGGGCGCTAAAATCAAGCAAACGCAGCGCGGGGTGGGGGGGCTGAGTGGGGGGAAATTACTGAGCAGGGATTCGGGGCTCAGGTGCTGCGGCGGCGCGTAGAGAGCCGTGGCCGGGGGCCGTGAGTTTGGTGTATCGGTAAGCGTTGACCGGGGTGCCGTACTAACTCTCCTTAAAAGAATCGACGTTAACCGGGGGTATCGCGTTCACCATTAAGATGAGGTTCTCCTAGAAAAAGCCTCTTATTCCTCAATTATAAAGCCGCTGAGGCGAGTTCAGCAAGGTAAAGAATCGTTTGGGTGTCCTAACCAGTTGAAAGAACCAGGTAGTACGGTTGTTCGAAGAAGGCGGGGACGGCGGAGTAAAAGCTGTCGGGGGCCACGCTGCGGCCAGGCTTCAGGAGCTATCGGGCGGTGTCTTTCGATATTTGAAGTCTGTTAAACGGCGGTACTTCTCGGACTCTTTGAGCGGCGCTTGCCCACCGGCTTTTGAGCTTGGAGCTCGTAAAAATATCCCCTACTGCGAAGGCGAGTCTGTGGCGTCAGTCTAGTGGCGAGTACTATGTTGTGGCGCGCTCTTAGCTCTCAAGCTCGTTCGGTGGGGGTGTCGGGGGAGATGCCCAAAGGCGTTCCGCGAGGTAGTCGATGAGCTCCTGAATGCCGGTGCCAACCACTGCTGAGATAACGAGAACCGGAAGGCCTCGCACTTCGAAATCGTGCTTCACCGCCGCGAGCTCTTCCGGTTCGGTGATCGTGTCCGCCTTCGTGATAACAACGACCTGTGGTTTTTTTGCGAGCTCCGCTGAGAACTCCCCAAGTTCGTGATTGATCGCATCGAACGCGGTGAGGGGGGAGACCTTCTCTCCGCCGTCGCCGTATTGGTTTGGATCGATGAGGTGGGCGATGACCCGAGTGCGTTCGATATGTTTCAAGAAGGTAATTCCGAGCCCTCTTCCTTCGTGCGCGCCTGGGATAAGGCCGGGGATATCTGCCACGACGAACGAACGTTGGCGCGCTTGGACGACCCCGAGGTTGGGGATGAGCGTCGTGAAGGGGTAGTCGGCGATCTTTGGCCGCGCGGCTGAGATACGCGATATGAGGGTCGATTTGCCCGCATTAGGAAAGCCAACGAGGCCCACGTCGGCAACGAGTTTGAGCGATAACACGAATGCTCCGCCCTCTCCTTCTTCGCCGGGTTGAAAATGCTCAGGGGCGCGGTTCGTGGGGGATTTGAAAAACGCGTTGCCCTTCCCGCCTCGGCCACCTTTAGCGAGGATGAACTCCTGTCCGTCGTGGTCGAGGTCGGCGATGAGCTCCCGAGACTCACCGTCGCGGAGAATCTGCGTGCCAACTGGAACGAATACCTTGAGGTCCTCGCCAGAGCGTCCGTCTTTGTTCGCCCCTTCGCCTTGAGCGCCACTTTGGGCTTTCCAGATCGGGCGGTGTTTAAAGTCGAGGAGGGTGAGTTTGTTCCGGTCGGCGACGATAATCACATCGCCTCCGGCGCCGCCGTTCCCTCCATCGGGTCCACCGAGCGGCACATATTTCTCGCGCCAAAAGCTTCGTGCTCCCGGCCCGCCCCGGCCCGCCTGAACTTTGATTACCGCTTCGTCGATGAACTTCACGCTTCACGTCGCCCCGAGGGGCGTTCCTTAGATCAGAGGGAGAGGTCCCCGCTAAATACGACGAAAGAGGCGTGCTCGGTTCCGAGCAACAGCCTCTTTCGGTGTTACGGCTTGTCGAAGCCGCGTTCGGTTACGCTGCTACCGATGTCGTCGACGGGACGACGTGTACGGTTTGGCGCTTGCCCTGTTTGAACTCAACAACCCCGTCGACGAGGGCGAAGAGGGTGAAGTCACTCCCTTCTCCTACGTTTACTCCGGGGTGATAGGTGGAGCCACGTTGACGAACGAGGATATTCCCCGCGCGTACGGCCTGGCCGCCAAACTTTTTAATACCGAGCCGCTTGCCTCGGCTGTCACGTCCGTTCTTAGAACTACCACCAGCTTTTTTGTGTGCCATACGTCACCTAAAACAAAGAGCTCTCAAACCGAAAAAATTAGAGGTTGATGCTCTCAATAACCACGTGGCTCATCGTTTGACGATGACCCTGCTTCTTGTGAAATCCGGTTCGGCGGTTCTTTTTGTAGGTCACGACCTTGTCCGCCTTGTCGTGAGCGACGATCTTGGCCTTCACCGACGCGCCCGCGATGACGGGGGTGCCGATTGTGGCCGTGTCGCCAACGGTAGCCATCAGCACCGGGCCGAGCTCCACAGTCGCGCCGACGTCAGCTGCGAGGAGTTCAACCGCAATCTTTTGGCCCTTACAAACTCTGTATTGCTTACCACCGGTCTTAACGACGGCGTACGTCTCATTTCCGGTTTTGGTCTCTTGTGACATAACGTTCTGATAATCGCTTAAAATCCGAGGCACGAAACCTACAGGAGGGGGCTCGAAAATGCAAGGGTGGGGGGCTTATTTCTGGGTGCTATCAAATAGGTGAATACACCGGAGAAATCTGATAGACTCCGGACAACTACGTCGCTAACTTGAGGAGGCGCCCCTTTTCCCTTCTCTAGTTTAGCGATTTCAGGTAGTTACGTAAGGTATCAGGTCGCCGTGTCGTCGCCATAACAAGCGAGATACCGGTGTCCTCCGCGCGGGAAGTGTGGAGACTCATAAATAGAAGTGTTGGCCGTATGACGAACCCTGGAAACGCCTCGCCGAATTCGAATTACACCATCGCGATTATTGAAGACGATGAGAGCGTGCGGCGGAGCTTGACCCTGAACCTCGAGCTTGAGGGTTTTAAGGTCGTGACAGCGGGGGATGGGGAAGAGGGGATATTGTTGGTGAACGAAGCCCACCCCGATCTGATTTTGCTTGATGTAATGATGCCGAAGAAGGATGGCCTTCAGGCGTGTAAAGAGATTCGGGGTGCGGGCATCTCGACCCCGCTGATTCTACTGACCGCTCGGAGCGCCGAGGTTGATAAAGTGCTGGGCCTCGACCTCGGAGCGGACGATTATTTGGCGAAGCCTTTTGGGATGCTCGAGCTCATCGCGCGGGTGAAGGCGCTCATTCGCCGCACCCACTCAACCAAAGAGGTTGATGAGGTGAAGTTCGACGATGTTGTCATCGATTTTAAAGCCTATCGCGCGGCTCGGGCCGATCAGCCCCTTGAGCTCTCAGCGCGTGAGTACCGGTTGTTGCGATACTTAGTCGCTAAGCGCGGCTCGGTCGTTACCCGCGACGAGCTCCTCGATGAGGTGTGGGGCTATAATTCCTACCCCTCGACTCGTACGGTGGATAACCACATCGCGCGGCTGCGCCAAAAGATCGAGGACAACGTCGAAGAGCCGAAGCACATCCTCACCGTCCACGGCGTGGGGTATAAGTTCGTGGCGAATTAAGAAGCCGCCCCGGCTTCTCGTCGAGACTCCGACACATCGATTTCTCATTCTCACCCGAGAGCAGGACCGGGGGCAGGGGAACCCTCCCTTCAAGATGGGAGGCATCTTCCCCGTCTTGTATAGGCAGTTTCCCCGGGCTCGCTCAGCGGCTACGTCGATTAACTCCTCCTCGATAAGAAACGGTAGCTGCTCTCTAAGTCTCACGCCGGGTTTCAGAGTGACTTCACCACATGCATGTGGGCGTGAATAATCGAAGCGAGGGGCACGCGCATCGACGTCGATTTTCGTTCCGGCTGGAAGCGCTTTTCCCTATGGAGGAGAGAGGACCTGCGCCTGGGCATGTAAAAAGAAGACAACGATTGAGGTGAGGAGGCAGTGGATACGCATAAGCAAAAAACCTCATAACGTAAACCGCGGTGTACGATCATGAAACGCCGCCACTCGCGAATACCTCAAAACGTGCGAACGCCGGCAACCCCGTTTGGGCCGAGGACCTCGTCAACAAAAAATCGCTCGCATTCGAGCAGCCAACGGTTCGGCGAGTTGGCGCTAGGACGACCTCTACACTGATTTCGTGGCGAACTCTCAAGTGAGAGCCGCAACTTACCGATGAGGCGCAGGGAGGGTGTGTTGGCACCCTGCACTGGAGAGAGGTTTAGAAGATGTGTCTCGAGCTTTTACTGGGTCTCCTCATCGGAGGGGTGACGCTCGTCTATGTGTTGGCTCGCTCTGCGCTGAGTGACGAGCCCGCTCCAATCAGAGGTTCAGGCGGATTGGCTTGGATCCCGCTCTTTGTCGTGTTGGTGATCAGCTCCTTCTTTTTTAATAATCAAAAGCAGCAACCAGGATCGGGACCTTCCCAGCAGGTCGTGGAGCCGCTCTTTGCAACGGAGGTTCCCTCGGCCCGTAAAAAGTTCGATTTTTATACGTCGCCGGTGTCGGAGTACGAGATGGAGTTCATTTTGTTCTCCTTGATTCTCCCTTCGATGGGTATGTTCGGTATAAGTAAGCTCTACGGCGATGTTCAAAAAGGGGTGTTGAGGTCTAGTCGGAAGAGGTGGAGCTTCTTCGATAATTCACGAATTATAGAGATGATTTCGGTAGAGAAAGCGCCGCTTCGATTTTGGGGTACCACCGCTTGTCATTTGCTTGTATGGCTCATCGTCTTGTCGTTGGGGCTCACCAGCTTGTTCCGGTTGCTCAATTTCTGGTTTGGGTCGAACGGATAGGCGTTAGACGGTAGGAGGTATCGCCGTGCTTCGAGCTGAACGACGTGACTGCACGTCGTCCCTCCGAGTTGCTGAGACTCGCAGGGGCCCGGAGGCGGGCCCGGGAAATCTAGCGCCCCCAAACTGAAAACTAGGTCAAAAGAACTTGTGAAAAAGGGCCGCCGGTCACCGAGACCTCGGCTTTTCAGGGGGGACACTGGCGGGTAGGCTCCGCCGGCGTCCGACTTGGTTTTGGCCCTTTTTAAACTTCTCCGAGAGCACAGGTTCAGGGACCCCTGCTTTGTTCCGTTCAAATCGTATGCCCTCTCGCCGCCGAGGCCGAGGCGCCGGGGGCCCGTGAGAGCTCGAGAGCGAAGTCTGGTAAGACGCTGTCACTTTAAGTAGCTTAAACAAAGATCCTTGGAAAAAATGATTCCGCTCAGTCACTTGGCGGATTCGAGTGCTTTTGTGGCCATTCGCTTGGAGAGCTGGGACGGACCAGGGGGGAGGCTTTTGCTTGATTCGGGAGGGGAATCCTCGCTACCCTTCGGTTGGCGGCATTGTCCCTGGAGGGTGAAACAACACCATGTCTTTTCTCAACAACCCCATAGCTCAGAAGTACCCCGTGAATGTCAGTGGTATTGAGAATACTCCGGGAGTAGACCCGATGGCGTTGCAGGTGCTGCAGCGTGAGTTGCGTGGGCTCGGAGGTTTCAGCTCGGCGGTGAGCTTCAATTCGTGGTGCCGAGGTGCGATCTCCGCGTGGGGGCGCGCATTCCCTGAGCGGCTTGGTGCGACGGAGATGTGGAGCGAGGTTATTAGCCGAATCGACAATGGTGAGCGGGATCGGGCAGGTCTTGAGCCGATAAAGACGCCGTGGGGTGGGGTATCGGTGGTGATCCATTCCCCTCCGCATATCGAAAAATATTTGGCGATCAAATCGGGTGGGTATCTCGCGTTCGAGACGCATGAACGTAAAGAGGAGCAGCTTCGAGTCATGGAGGGCGCGGGCCTTCTCATCTATCGTGCGGAACGCGATGCGCCGCTACAGCTCAAGGTTCTGGTTCCTGGTGCTGAGGCGAGCTTTGCCCCTGGTCAGGAGCACTGTATCGTCGGGACGGAGGATCTCCTCGTGTACGAGACCTCCGCGGACTACAAAGGGATGGACAAAGATCTCATCTTTATCTTCATGCCCGAATAATTTTAGCGATCGAATCGCGCGCCGCTGGGCCTGCGAAGATCGCTTCAAGTCATCCGCCAATAGTTTCGCCGAGGCGCGAAGCCAAGCCTATCGGGGCCCGTTTGGGAGAACTCGATTAGGCTCCAAGTCGCATCGTGCGCTCGTCGAGCGCTCGTTGAGGGAGGGCAAATGCTGCGACTTCCCCGGGTTCGATCGGCGACATGCCCCCCTTTCTTTGGGCGACGAGCGCGCCGAGCCGGTTGCCGGCATCGCAGCACAACTCAAGCGAGCTTCCCGCGAGGAAGGCTTGCAAGAATGCCGCCGTAAACGAATCACCCGATCCAATTGTATCAACGACGGGAACTTCATATCCCGCTTGAGTCGTTTCTTGACCATCGATTGAGCGAGCATAGACCCCTTGCTCCGCTCGAGTAATGAGGCAAGTGTGAATCGAAAACCGGCTCATTATCTGCTGGGCGAATTCCGGAAGCGTTCGGGCGGTGAGCCTGAGCATCTCGGCGATAACCGCTGCTTCCTGGTGATTGAGCTTCAAAATGTCGGCGTGTTGAAGCGATGTTTCGACCGTGGCGAGAGAGAAGCAGTCGCGGCGTAGATTAAGATCAAGAAGTTTTACCGCATCGCCTGCATCCTCAATGATAGTCGCAAGGGTGCGTCGCGAGTCCTCGTGGCGTTGGATAAGTGAGCCGAAATAGAGGGCCCGGCAATTCCGAGCGCTTGCGCGGAGTTCTTCGGTAAGGGTGATGTGGTCGTAAGCAACCCCGGTGTTGATAACGTAGCTTGCGTCACCCGCCGCGCTCAAGGTGATATCCACCGTGCCGGTGGGGTACTCATCGTCACGCTGTATGAGCGATGCGTCGACCCCGAGGTGGTGCAGCTGTTCGAGGGCGCGATTACCAAGTTGGTCCCGGCCGATTCGACTTACAACACGAGCAGGTTGGCCAAGCGATTGGAGGCGGTAAGTGAAATTGGCTGGCGCTCCGCCGAGAACCGCTTCCGAGGGAAGCACATCCCAGAGAAGCTCGCCGTAGGCCAGTACCGGACCGTTTCGAGAGGTCATACCATATCCCCCGTGTGAACTTTACTCAGCGGGCTAAGCTAGCGCGGTCCTTGGGCAGATTCAAGGGGTTCGGGAAGGCTGTCCCTGGAGCCGAGTCTGCTTCATGATGCCGATAGCGAAATCGATTCGGGTCGCCTGAATGTTGACCTACGTTCCGCTCAGGAAACGTGCCAGCAGAGATTGCCGGTCGCTGGGCCGATGCGAACCTGTTCAAAGCTCGAAATTACGAGCAGTGTGCCGTGGTCACCTTGGACGTTGTGAGAGATATGGAATCTCTCAACTTCGCTCATCGCCCCGTCAAGCTTCCCGCGGTTCTGGTGGTGGTTCGGTACGATCATGATGCTCACAGGGTTATTGCCGCCTGGGGTGTGAGCAGCCACGCTCATAACACCTAACCTATGAGTTGCGTAATCGGCGGTGCTATCACCGATCATGACCACATCGCGAGGGTCGACCGCGAGCTCCCGACAGATCTGTTGGATCGGGTTCCCGCTAAACACTCCGTGGTCAAGTTTCTTCTCCGCGCTACACACCCGGGCGTCGAAGTGGTGGAGGACGTCGTGCATCTTGAGCGCTTGCCCCACGAATAGCTCCGAGCTGGCTGACAAGATCCCGCGGGCGATACCTTTTTCGCCGGCGCTGATGAGTAGCTCGCGCGCCCCAGTCGCCAGGGGAACCCGCGCAAGCATCTCGTGGATGCGTTCCTCAAGCACCCGACTCGCGTGGAATTCGACCCTTGTTGGTTCGACGCCCGCGAGAGCAGCCATTCGCCGAATCACCACCGATTCCTTGGCGCCGGCCAATATCTCGTATTGCGTTTCCCAGGTGTGATCGTCGATCGCTGGAAGTCCAGCCTCGAGCCGAGCCGAGTTGACGCCGCCATGGAAGCGCCCCCCGATCCCGTCGTGGGCGTGTTTGCCTGAGCCCACGAGGAGAGTCTCGTCGACGTCAAAGATAAGAGCGTTTGCGCCCGAAATGCAGACGGTTTGGTCGGGGTGGAGTATGCAAACACCCCGTGGAGGTGGTACCCCCAGGCGCTCGTACATCCCGTTAGCTGCTGTTACCGCCCCCCCCGGAACGACGCCGGGTTGTCCGCTCAGGTTGTTAAAATAGGTTTGGTCTAGTGATTGCGGGGCGGTCGGGGCAAGGGGGACTTCGACCAACTTATTTTTCTCGGCGTCGTTTTCGGCGGGGCCGACCGTTCCAGATGAGTTGCCGACGCTGGGTGGATTCTCGTTTTTCACCATGGGAGTCTCTTGAGTCGACGAGCGTTAATTGAAGCTGGCAGAAATCGGGCGGGACGGCCTTCGCACGGACAGGTAGGTCCGGCAAGCTCCAGTCATGGAAACCTCAGTCATTGGTGCTACTGCTCCTCAAAAGATACCGTTGCTCAACAACACAACACGACACCGACCCAAGATCTTCAACTAATAAACGCTCCTAAGGGCCGAGGTCCGAGTGTCCTAGCTGGAGTTAGCGCTCGCTCAGAGAGAGCGCTAACTCCAGGGTGCTCGGGGACTTTCTACACAGATGGGAATTTTAAGGCACGACAGACTCGAAGTAGCCGTAAAATATGGGCTTTTTCGAGGGTGTTTTTCAACGCTCATAAAAAATTAACAAAAGCCAAGACCTGAGTCAACGCGCCTTCTGTGTGATGACATCAACTCAAATCAATCAGCAGGCCGACGGCTTAATGAGGCGAGCGTAGTCACGATTGGGGGCCCTGTGTAGGGCGGGGATCAGGCACACCGCGAGGAGTTTTCTGCCGCGGTTAGCAGCGGAGTATAGGCCAATGCCGCGAAGCGCATTATTTAGTTTAAGTGAGTTAAACTAAGGTGCGGCTTTATCGGGAATCTTTTCGGCTACTTCTGTCCCGTAACGGGCCCTTTCGTTGGATCTGGGGAGGGCTGGGACGTACCAGGGGCGGGGACGTACCAGGGGCGGGGGAGAACCTCTCCCCAGAACGACTCCCGGTTCTCTTCGACACGTTGACGATACCACTCAAGTGCGGCGCGGGGATCGAAGCCAGCGAGATACGTCGCCTCTATGGAGGCGTACGACGCCATCGATTCCTCGAGCTTTGAGTTCTGTGGTGTGTTGTAGCGCTGTTCAATGAGAAGGTGCACCCGTTCGTGGGCGAATATCAGCGCCACCTCATCGAGCGTTTTCAGCGGTGGTATCTTTTTCCCCCGGTCATCGATCGTCTCCTTAAAGCAGCCAGCGTTAAAGAGGATGAGTGGCGGTTCGGCTCCTTTGACCTGACAGGCATTCACCCCCGGTAGATCCATGAGCCCAAAGCGGACCGGTTGCCTCGCCGGCTCCCAATCCTTCAGGAATCGCTTGGCGATCGCCTCCATCGCTTCTTGGAAACGGATGCCAGCGGGGGAGTCGAGGGGTACAAGTCGAACCTCGTCGCTGAGCTCGGGTGGTATCTGCCCCGATTTGAGCGCTCCCTTAATCGCCTCGTGGCGCGCTAGGGTCCGGTCTTCCACGCTCCGAGGGGGGCGGGGACCGAGATGAGCGCATAGCTCAGGTATCGGTTTATCAGCGGTGAGGGCGGAATGGCCGGCATCGCCGGAATGCTCCCGAAGTAATTCTCTGGTTATCAAGCTCACGTGGGCCCCCACCCAACTCCAGCAAAGATGCTCTCCAAGGGCTCCGCGCCCCCGGGGGGTTATGCCCGCCTCTACGACCGACGTCTCATAGTCAGCCGATAATCGATATGCCCGATATGCCTCACACTAAAGGTAATCGAAGGTGAGCTGATTACTGGGTCGCCGGGGGTCGTTGCCTCAACGAAGTGGTCATTATGGAAGACTACGAATGCGACAACGGCAGCGAGTTCTTACATGACCACCTCGTGCGTTACTTTCAGGGACGAAAAATAACGCTCACCCGAAGCCGCCCTTACCGGAAAAATGACCACGCACACGTTGAACAAAAGAACTGGACGACAGCCAGAGCGCTCCTCGGATACGTGCGCCTTGAGAAGCCGGAACTCGTGCCACTCATCAACGACATTTACGCCCATGAGTGGTCGAGCTGGAAAAACTTCTTCTGCCCATCCCTGAAGCTCAAAGAGAAACGTCGAGTCGGCAGCCGCATCGTCAGGAAACATCATCCCCCAATGACACCCTATCAGCGCGTGCTTGCTTCGCCCGAGATCTCAGATGCAGTGAAGCAAAGTCTCAAGGTTCGCTTCGATTCGCTCGACCCATTCGAGTTAAGAGCTGTGAGGCGTCCCTCAGTAACTTTACTGTTTCGAATGAAGCTGCTCGGGGGCCGCGGGGTCGAGGCGATAATAGGTGCTACCAAACGCTTCGATTTTATTCTCCGGTGAGACTGGCCAGTTTAGGTACCGAGCGATGAACTCACGGACATCGTGCTCCTCGGCTCGAACAAATACTCCGTCGGGAGTAACGATCCGCTCGGGAAGTATCGTCGGATGGGCGGGGTCGTCGGAGATGACGAGCGAGTATCTGCCGTCGTTTTCACGGGTCACTTCGCTGACGCGGAGTGGCGCTTGAGACGAGCAGCCTACGGTCATCGCAAGTCCGGTACATACCGCCGCAGTTGTTTTTAACCCCGACATATAGCCTCTCTGTCTTGGTTGATCGAGCTTTTACCTATCGTCCACCGAGGATACTTGACCCATGCTATTTACCAGCGGGTCGCTTGAGCCCTTATCGCTGGTCTCCTCGGGCTCTCCGGGCGCCGGTGGCTCCATCGGCTTAGATGGAGAAGGCGGTAGCCCGAGTGGCTGTACGTCTCTCCAGATCGCCTTGATCCAATCTGCAAGATCCTCAAATGGACGACATTCCGGAGCGCTGGGCGGTACATGGAAGCACAGATTTCCATTTTCGATATAGATCTTGATAGT
>JBILDU010000100.1:0-10482 GCA_044352465.1 Bdellovibrionota bacterium | reverse complement strand
CCCGCTGCGGCGGAGGCGACCCGCACTCTCCTAGCTCAAGCGCTCGGAGCTCACGATAAAGCTACCAAAAGACTCCTCGCGGCTCAGATTCGAACCGGAGACACCATTCTCGACGATCCCTCGAAGCACTTTGAGCTCCAAACCGCATTTGACGTCATCCTTGGTAACCCGCCGTATGGTCTCGCTCGAGGTGCTCAGCTTACCCCCCGCGAGAACTCAGCACTCAAGCAGATCTTCCACCGCAGCCGCAACGGCCGTATCAATAAGTACCTCGCCTTTATGGCCCGGGGTTTCGAGCTCCTTCGTCCTGGTGGGACCCTGGCGTATATCGTGCCGAATGCGTGGCTCGGCATCAAAGAGGCCCGTAATATCCGGGAGCTTTTCCTCAAAGGTGGGGAACTCCATGAAGTCGTCATCCTCCCCTCGAACACCTTTCCAGGGCGGGGAGTAGAGACCGTACTCTTCGTCGTTCAACGCGGACTCGCGACATCTCAGATCGAGATTCGTCGCTCTACCGTCGGCCCCGCGTTTCCGCGCCGCAGACTTTCGTACCAGCGGTGCCAAAGTGAGCCTGAAGCACCGATACCGATACTGTGGGATGACCGCACCGCCGCAGTGTGGGAGCACCTTACGGTGTTGCGAACTTTAAGTGGGGGGTATTTTGACGCGACTCCCCGCATCGCCCTACAAGCCTACGCAACCGGGCGGGGCACTCCGCCCCAAAGCGCCGCGGTCGTCCGCGAGCACCCGTTTCACTCCCGCGCGCAGAGCGGCTTATCCTCTTTTAAATATCTCCAGGGCCGCGACATCAAGCCATACCGAATCACTTGGAGCGGTTGGTACCTCTCTCACGGTCCGTGGCTTGCCGAGCCCCAACAGCTCGCCTTTTTTTCCGGCCCACGGGTGATTGTCCGCGAGATCTTGGCTCCCCCACCTTATTCGGTGAGCAGCGCGTATATTGAAGAAACAGCGCTGTATAATCGGTCAGTCCTCCATATTCTCAGCCAAGACACCGCTTTTCTCCATGCGCTCGTGGGGATTTTAAACTCCAGACTAGCAACTTTTATCTTTATGACCCGGGGACGAAAAGGTGCTCGTCATCTTTTTCCGAAGCTCCTTATCGCCGACCTGAAAGAGTTCCCCCTACCCGATGGCGACTTACGAGAGTCTGCCTTAAGTCGCCTCGTAGCGAGGCTCGGCGATACGCCACCCGACGCTACCACCACCGCCGCTATCGATCGCGAGGTCTACGAGCTCTATCGGTTGTCTCCGGGACATATCGCAACAATTGAGCGGACGACGGCGAAGATTCATCCCTCATTGGGCTTCAAAAATCACGAGCAATATCCCACTAAAAACAAGTAGTGCGGCGAGGAGCCGTCGACCGAAGTCCCTCTCTTGAAATAAAGCTCTACCACTGACGACGTTCAAAATAAGCGAGATGCGCTGAAGCGCCATGACGGCGGGAGCTGACAGGAAGACCAACGCCGAAAGCTTCATCACCATGAACAGAAGCTCCCAGAAACCCCGTAGCAGAAAGGGGCGGTGATGCTGGCGCAATAACTCGACCGCTCCAGACGACCGTTGCGCCGTTGGTAATAATAAGACCGCCGCAACCAGGGTCACCGCGAAGCCGGAAAGGGTCGGCGAAGCAGTCTGCACGGCAAGCTTATCGAAGCACGTATTGATCGAGAAAAAAAACGCCGCTCCCAACGCCCACCACATCCCTTTTTTGTCTCGAACCGCCAGCGTTTGCCCCGGCCGCCACGCAACGATTATCGTGCCGATACACACCAGAATAAGCGCAACGATCTCTCCGTGCGAGATCGGATCTCCGGTGAGAATCGGTGAGGTTATGATCAGAAATACCGGGGATAGCGCCAGAAAACACGCAACAAAAGAGAGATCGCTTGCTCCGAGCGCGTTCATCTTCATCCACTCAGCGGCGGTATCGCTCAATCCTCGCAGCAGAACGAAGGTGAAAAACGATCCACTGATAGTAAAAGTCTCGATTCCGAGAACGGCAAGGATCGCGAGAAGAATGAGGTAGTAAGGAAGGGCAAAGAGAAACGAAGCGAACGCCGAAACCCGCCCCGGAACATCCCCGGCAAGCCGTTTACTGACGATATCCTTCGCAGTGGCGCATACAGCGCTCAAAAGCGCCGCTGATATACCGAACATCAAACCTCTTTCAGCTCTTTGGGTGACGATCAGTCTCGTTTCCTCGCCGCCTACCGTCCTCGCGGCGAATCAGACCGACAGTCCATACGATTTCCGATGGGGCTATCATCGCGCCGGAACCGTGATATAACAACTCCTCATGGAGCGGGGTCTCCCTTGTTATATGTCGAAGCGATTCATCAAGTTCACCCTTCTTCTCTGTATGCTCGCTGCGGGAGTTTTTCTTCCGGAGCAAGAATCGACCGGTGTTCCGGCAGTACCTCCTCCTTTACAAGGGGCGCCAGCCTTTCCAAATCGCTCCGGTGCGCTCCGAGATACCTCCCCGGAGCTCGCCACCCTTCTTCGGGTGGTTGATGGGGATACGATTACCATCCGTTTTCGGGGGAGCACCGCAACGGTCCGATTTATCGGGATCGATACCCCTGAGAAAAGGGAGAACGATAAAGCCCATCGTGACGCGGCTCGGACAGGCCAAGATATCAAGACGATCATCGCAGCGGGAAAGGCCGCCGGAGACTACCTGCGATCACTTATCCAACCGGGAGCGGAGGTTTCACTTGAGTTTGATGTGCGTCGGCGTGACAAGTACGGCCGTCTCCTCGCCTATGTCTATCGAAAAGATGGAGTCATGCTCAACGAAGCGTTAGTGCTCGGAGGATTCGCCTCAGCGTATACCCTGCCCCCCGACGTCCGTTACGCGAGCCGCTTTCGTCAGGCGGAGGCACAGGCGCGTCGCGAGAAACGGGGGCTCTGGCGATTAGGCAGCTAAGCTTTAAAGAGGACGCTGCAGTTGAAGCGCAGCCCACGGTTTCACCGCCGAGAGTCCAGTCCCCGATCAAGCGGGGGGCCCGCCCACTCTGACAAACCGTTGTACCGTGATCTCTCGCGATTTGAGCGGTACCGGCTCGCCATCCCGCCGATACCCATGGTCTTGGAGCCAGTTTACCCACCGATCAAATACATATACTTTTTTCTCTCCCACAACGGTCGCTTTCTTTGCCGACACCAGGAGGAGGCTCTCTGCTCCGCCCAGAGATGGGAGCACCGTGCGACGGCGATACTCCTCCATCGAGGGATCCTCAGGATTAGAGGAGAGCAGTACCGGTTGACCCCCGATCGGATAGACGGTGAAAGGCCCACCGAGATACGGCGCCTTCACGGGATCGCTGATCCAACTCGGAGACTCAAGCTCGATGAGACCGGAATAAAGCAGCACTCCGCCACGCCGCATCTCCTCACCAGCCACAACGGCGGCTCCCCGCCAATCCTCGACCTGCCACCGTCGATCAGCCTCTCGAAATATCATGAACGCCAGGGCCACGCAGATCACGATAAATCGGGACCGCCGCTCAACGATTCCGGCGACCAACGCGCAGATAACGATACACGAGGCTGGAGCAACCCAGAGAAACCACCGATCGAGATACATCGAGAAGCCACTGACATGCGCCTGAAGAAAGAAGAAAGTTGGCGCACCGAGCCACCAGATCAGCAGGGGGGCGAGGTTAAGGCTCCCTCCCCACCACCATCCCGGCCGCCACGTATAGGGCCCCAAGACCCGGGTAAAAACAAGACCTGTCCCTACGAAGATGACCGAACCGAGCGGCACCAGCGTATGCGCCAACTGCCCCCAGCCCGGCACCGAGACAAAATCCCATAACTCCACCCGCTGAGATAACGCCAAAAGTTGGTGCAAGCCTGGTAAAGCTGCAATGAGGCCAATGAGGATGGCCGTGACGAAACTAGACCGCTGCCGTGTCGTTAAACGGGACCAACGCAGTACGACGAACGTGAAGTGCACGACAGCAATTGCTGCGAAGAGATAATGGAAATAGAACGTCGCGACCATCAGGGCCGTCCAAAGGGCGAGCCGACCATAATACCCCCCAAGCTCAACCCACCGCATCAAAACGAGGGTACCACCGAGCGCGGTCAGGAGCGCCAGTGCATACGGTCGAGCACTGAGACCTGCCACCATGACGTGGTCTATCGAGAGAAAAAGCGCGACACCGAGGATACCGACCTCAGGGGTGAACCACCGCCGCAGAATCCGGTAAAAGACCACCGCCGCCCCAAAGAGCGCCACGAACGAGGGCAGACGCAGAACGATCTCGTGGGTCGAGTAGCGTGCAAGCCCACCGAGAATCAAAAAATAAAGCGGGGACTGTCCCTGAAACGTGAAGGCCCGATCAACGACTTCACCGAATGAGGCGAGGCCCACCCACACACTCAAGGTTTCATCGAGCCAGAGACTCGCTGAGAGCGGGGCCCGCAAGAGAAGTACTTGGATGAATAGCAAGAGGAGGGCAGCGATTACCAGAGCATCTTGGGTCCGCTCGCTCTTTAAAAATTCAGGTCGCATATGACGATTACCTAGCTGAGCCCCTCACAGGCGCATTTTCCGAATATTCGCCGGCATGGTACACTACGAGGCCGGGCTGAAGCGATGATGAAATAACACGCCCGCGAGAGACCGAGACGTCGTATGACAGGTGAACTTCTTACCGTAGAGCTTTCCGTTCGGGGCATGGACTGTGGCAATTGCGCTCTTGGTATCGAGAAGAAACTACGTTCCCTCGGAATCGCAGCTCCCACGGTTAATTTTGCAACCGCGACAGCCCGCTTCGAAATCCCCTTCCACAGCTCTGCCGAGCCCTTCATCAAAGCGATCGAAGAGCTTGGCTACGAGGTGGAACACCCTTCGGCGCCCCCCCCCTCGAGAGTTCGCTTCACCCTCGAGCAAAAAGCGGGGGTCAGCGCTCTTTTTACCATCCCTCTCTTCCTCGGCCATATGCTCCCGGGGATGCCCCACATTTTTCATTCCCCCACGTTCCAACTCATCTTGTGCCTTCCGGTGTTCCTCATCGGACTCACGCACTTTGGCTCAAGCGCTTTGCGCTCCCTTCGTGCCCGCTTCGCCAATATGGATGTTCTCATCGTCATCGGACTCGTGGCCTCCTTCGGATATAGCCTTTACGGCACCGTCCTTGGACTCGGAGCTCATTTCCTTTTCTATGAAACCACTGCCACGATAGCGACATTGGTGCTCATCGGAAACCTCATCGAGGCTCGCGCGGTGCGGCGGACCTCGTCGGCTATCGAGGAGCTGGCCCGGCTTCAACCTGAGCGCGCCCGTAAAGTTGATACTACCGCATCGCCCCAGCAAATCGTCGAGATCGATGCGCGGTCGGTAGCTCCAGGCGATCTCCTCCTCGTCAACTCAGGCGACAAAGTCCCGGCCGATGGAACGATCGTTTCCGGAAACGGTCTGATCGACGAGTCGATGATTACGGGCGAAAGTATCCCGGTAGAGCGCGGCATAGCCGAGTCTGTCATCGGTGGAACGATAGTCTGTGACGGCTCATTTACCTTTAGGGCCAACGGCATCGGCGATTCAACCGTTCTCGCCAGGATTATTCGCCTGGTCAAAGAGGCCCAGACTAATAAGCCGGCGATCCAACGCCTCGGCGACACGGTGAGTTCTATTTTTGTGCCGGTCACCCTCAGCATCGCGCTAGCGACTTTCCTCGTCTCGGTGACATGGTTAGGGCTTTCTTACGGAGAGGCTTTGATTCGAGCGGTGGCTGTCCTCGTTATTGCGTGCCCGTGTGCCATGGGGCTCGCAACTCCAACAGCGGTCATGGTCGGCGTTGGACGTGCGGCGAGAAGTGGAATTCTCCTCAAAGGCGGTAGCACCTTAGAGGAGTTCGCCAGTGTCAGAACGATCGTTTTCGACAAAACTGGGACACTGACCACCGGGGACTTCACCGTGGGTGAGTTGAAGGTTTTCGGACGAGAGGAGCGCTTCGTGCAGTCTCTGATTGCTTCGCTTGAGTACCACTCATCCCACCCTATTGCCACGTCGCTCGTTCGAGCATTCTCCGCTGCACCGCTCCTACCGCTCCAGAACCTCCAGGAGGAAAAAGGGCTTGGGATTTCGGGGCAGGATGAGCGCGGGGTCCGCTATCGTTTCGGCTCGCGCACGCTTGCTCGAATCTCTGCCAACGAGGCTCCCCCCGGAGCGCTCTACCTGCTTGAAGAGGATACAGTCATCGCTCGACTCATCCTCCACGACACCGTCAAGCCTGAAGCGGCGCAGACGATCGCCACGCTCCGATCATTGGGCATAACCCCCGTTATGGTCAGTGGCGACAGCGAGACGCGCTGCCGCGAGGTTGCCCGCGAGGTGGGAATCGAGGCTGTCTACGCTGAGCACCTCCCCGACGACAAGCTTCGCGTCATAAAAGAGCTCGAGCAAAGAAGCGCCACAGCGTTCGTCGGAGATGGGGTCAACGATGCTCCCGCACTCGCGGGGGCCTCGGTCGGCGTTTCTCTCAGTAACGGCACGACGGTGGCGATCGAATCGGCCCGGATCGTTCTTCTCGGCGGGAACCTCGCCCACCTTCCGATTGCGTTACGCCTCGCTCGAGCGACGCTCACAACGATTCGGCAAAATCTTTTTTGGGCTTTTTCCTACAACATCATCGCGATTCCAATGGCAGCTGCAGGCTACCTCACCCCCACTGTTGCTGCGATTGCGATGGGATTCTCGGATGTCATGACTATCGGAAACTCGATGCGACTACGACGTCGCAGGATATAGCCCTATTATAAAGGGTGCTTTTTACTCCCCGGTGAGTGCAGTTGACGCGGATGAAATCACTTACCGGACGGGATACTAGCCATCAGCTCAACTTCCCGCTAACGTAAAGGACTATGAGCTTCACTTCCCCCGACACCCTCGCCGCCCATCCCAACGTTGATCGCCTCGAGTTTGGTGACAAGGTTGTCTATCTTGTTGGAACTGCCCACGTCAGTCGCTCAAGCGCTGACCTCGCCGAAGCGGTTATTCGGGATGTTCGTCCCGAAGCGGTCGCCGTCGAGCTGTGCCCGGCTCGCTACGAGTCGATGCGAAATCCTGAGAAGTGGAAGAAGACCGACATCGTGCAGATTATTCGGGAGGGGCGAGCTTTTGTTCTGATGGCCCAACTCATCTTGGCCGCGTTTCAGCGCAAGCTCGGGAAACAACTCGATATCACCCCGGGGGCCGAGATGCAGCGCGCCATGACTGTCGCTCAGGAGCTCGGCATCCCTACGGTACTTGCGGACCGGGATATTAAGACAACGTTGAAACGCACCTGGGCAACTCTTAACCTTCGCTCCTGCATGACACTCGTCTACGGCATGCTGGCGGGTCTCTTTAGCTCAGAAAAAATCGATCAAGCTGAAATAGAGCGACTGAAATCAAGCGATGCGCTTGAAGAGCTGATGAAAGACTTCACCGCCGCTCTTCCCACGGTACGCACCGCCCTTATCGATGAGCGAGATCAATACCTCGCTTCAAAGATACGCTCCGCCGAGGGAAAAACTATCGTTGCCGTGGTTGGCGCAGGACACGTGCCGGGCATTAAGCGGTGGTTCAATCAACCCATCGACTGCGCGACCCTCGAACAGATTCCACCGCCGGGCGTCACGGGGCGGATAGTGGGGTGGTCGATTCCCGGCCTGCTTATCGCTCTTATAATCTACGGATTTTTCACCGCAGGTGCGGCAGCGAGCATCGACATGCTCAGCACATGGGCGTGGACGACCTCGCTTTGGGCGACCCTCGGTGCCATAGCGGCGCTCGCTCACCCGCTCACTATCGTGGCGGTTTTTCTCGTCGCTCCGTTTGCCGCGGCGAATCCATTTATCGCCTCCGGCTGGATCGCTGGCCTCGTCGAGGCGCTCATTCGGCGGCCGACCGTCGGTGACTTTGAGGCTATTGGTGACGATATCGCATCGGTCCGCGGGGTATGGACGAATCGGGTGAGTCGAATACTGTTAGTGATGGTGACCACCAATCTCCTCGGATCTTTTGGCACGATCCTCGGTCTGACGCGGCTCTGGTCACTCGCCCCTTAAGGTTTCTTGGTCTTCGAGGCGACTTTATCCCGCGAGTCGACAGCATCGACCGCCTCGGTTATTATCGCCGCACGTCACTTGGGAGAGGGTATCGCTGTGGCACTTGAATACGGTCGATTTATCGCTTTTTCTAACATCATCCTGGGCACTTTCGTCGGTGTCCTCATCGCTTTGCCACTCACTCCCACCGTCTCCTCCGCGGGGCTCTCCGCAGCCCTCGTACTGGGTTCAGCGCTGCTTGGAGGAGCGATCGGCCGAAAAAGAGGCGAGAGCCGAGGATTCCTTTATTTTGCCCTCGTCGCCGTGCTTGTTCTTTCATCGGTCATCTCCCGGGCTTTCGTTCCTCCGACACCGGGCTAGTTCGGCGCCGCGAGAACAGCGCAGAGTTTGATAACCTTTACCCATCGAAAATACCGAGTTTTTAAGCGATCTTTTGCAGTAACGACCTGTTTTTGATACCGTGTCCCAGCGATGTCGAAAAAAACCACCCGATCGCACCCCTCTGATGTTCCACCTCCTGCGATTGAGGATGGGCGGGCGATCTTGCGCGCCGAAGCCCAAGCGATACTGACCCTCAGCGACGCTCTCGACGAGTCTTTTCATAGCGCGGTGCAACTCATCCTCGATATGCCACGCGAAGGTCGGGTTATCGTCTCAGGGATCGGCAAGGCCGGCTTCATCGGCATGAAGATATCGGCGACCCTCGCAAGCACCGGCTTGCCGTCGTTTTTTCTCCACCCTGCCGAAGCGGTCCACGGCGATCTCGGGCGGTACACCAAGTGTGACGTGGCGCTGATTCTCTCCAACTCAGGGGAGACGTACGAAGTTCTGCGGGTACTTCCCCACGTCAAACGAATGGGGTGCTCGACTATTGCGATCACCGGTTCAGCTGAATCGAGCCTCGGCCGGCATAGCGACGTTACCCTCGCCATCGGTAAGATCGCTGAGGCAGGCCCCCTCGGAGTTGCGCCAACCACCTCAACCACGCTGATGCTCGCTCTGGGTGACGCCCTGGCGATGGCGGTCCTCAAAAACCGTGGACTTACTCACGAAGAGTTTGCAGCGCTTCATCCGGCGGGGAATCTCGGGCGGCTGCTTATGGTGGTCTCGGACATCATGCGCCGCGGAGAGGAAAACTGCGTCGCGCCCGCAACCGCGACCGTTCGAGAAGTTATTCACCAAATCACCATCACGAAGGGGCGACCAGGTGCTGCAGCGATAGTCGATTCCCACGGGCACCTGGTCGGCGTATTCACCGATGGAAATTTACGTCGGTGCCTCGATGAGAGGCTCGACTTTCTCGATAAGCCGGTGGCCGGATTTATGAGCGCAAACCCCAAAGCGGTACGGCCCGACCAGTTGGTTCAAGAAGCGCTGCGCGTTATGACCGAGTACCGGATTGATCAGGTTATCGTCGTGGATTCTCGCGGTACCCCCTTAGGAATGATCGACATTCAGGATGTCTCACGCCTCAGCTAATCTTACGGAATGGAGGGGGCGATCCTCCCTCCGATAAGCGCAGAGACTCACGACTCGAGAGATAACCCAGCCATGGTCTCTGCCCCCATCGTCAATCGAAATTCCCCTCATCATTTCCGAGCCTTATCCGACGAAGGCACACGGCTCCGATGTCGCCGAATAACGTCATAAAGGTGCAATTCATCTCCACGGGAGAACCCTTATGTCGTCATCCTCGGTCTTATCAGCTTTTAACTCGATTTTTGAGCAAAATGAAAAGCTCCTCAAGCGCAGTGGCAAGACGAAAGAGAGTGGCGCGGCTTCCTCTCACGATCTCCACCTTGCGGTTGTGGTATTGCTGGTCGATCTCGCCTCTACCGATTCGAATTTCGATTCACGCGAGTACCTTACCATCTGTGTCGGTATGCAGCGCCTTTTCGGGATAACCCAACCGGAGGTGACGAAGCTTATCTCGCAGGCCAATCAGATTATCGCTTCGATGCGCGGGGTTGACCGCTTTGCAACGTTACTCAAGGAACAAGTCGATGGCGAGACCCGCAAGCAGATCATGGAGGTTATTCAGAACGTGATCTCCGCGGATGGTGTCGAAGATGACTTTGAGATCTATCTGAAACACAAATTTCGATTTCTCCTCGGGCTCGAAGAGCCCCGCTCATCCTAGTCCTTCGACCAATAAGTTTTTTCACTCCCGCGGAGTGAAAAACTAACTCAGGACTAGTGGTGAGCATAAATTCTATTACCTTGCAGGTGAAAGAATTTAATGGTCGAACCACTAGCTCTTTCACCTCGAACCCCCTGCCGACTCGAACTTTTAGCGCCCCAGAACATCAAGTGTTACGCCGGACGGTCGACCTTAGTCTCTGGTCGGCGGAATAAACCCGGCCGGTTCGTGGTGGCCTCCCTGCCCAGGGAGTCCGG
>JBILDU010000002.1:0-89282 GCA_044352465.1 Bdellovibrionota bacterium | reverse complement strand
ACCACGGATTAAAGAGGAGGATTTCACCCCCTTTCTGCACCGTTTCCGGGGGGTGAGATTCGTAGACAGTGAGGTTGTACCATGACTAAAGTTAGTGGATTCACGGGATCCAGGATCCCGAATCTCGTCTCTTTTACGAAACTCTCGAGCGGCTTACGTATCTCCAAAGCCGCCGACGATCCGGCTGGACTAAGCATCGCTTCGAAGCTCAGCGCATCAATAGCTTCGCTTTCGGAGGCATCTAAGAACATTTCGTATGCGGTCTCGCGATTTGAGGTCGCTGATAGCGCCCTCTCCCAAGCGTCAAGCCTCACCGGGGAGCTCCAGGCCCTGGCAACGCAGGCAGCCAACGGTACCCTCAATGACGAGCAGCGCGGGGCGATTCAAGCCCAATACAACCAACTGGTCGAGGAGATTCAGCGTATCGGTGCAACGACGGAGTTCAATGGGGCACCCGTTCTCGACGGATCCCCCCTGGTCGTTCAGGTCGGAACTGACTCAGCGAGCAGCTCACGCGTCACCGCTGAGGGGGTGAACCTCGCCCAGATCGCTTCGAGTCTGACATCGCAAAGCCTTACCTCCCAAGCCTCAGCCCGCTCGGCGATCGACGCGATTCGAGAGGTCAGCACGGGCCTGACCTCGGCCCGCGGGGAGATCGGCGCAGCGACATCGCGGATAGAAAAGGCCTCGGCATTGAACGATGTCATGCGCCAAAATTACGCCGCTGCACGAGCGCAGATTACCGACCTCAACGTGGCTGAGGAGATGTCCAAGTTAACGGCGCAGGCGATTCTCCAGAATCAGACGGCGGCGTTGAACGCTCAAGCTGCCAGGCTTGAGACATCCACGGTCTTTAATCTTCTGGGAGGGAGTGGGAGTAAGAAATGACGAACCCGATCGATCGACTACGTCGCGCCCGGGGGGGGGATCCCCCTCTGGGGGCTCCGCGGCGTGATAGCAACGCCGAATCCCTCTCCGCCCGCCTTGGAGCCGAACCACGCGGAGAGGAGGTCGACGCTGCGGTGATCGTTCGCTCTGAAAGGGTGTATAATAAGCCCCGCGCGGTGAGCTTAGCCGAGCGGTTTGTCGAAACTCAGGCGGCAGCTCTCGAGAGCATCCGCACCGCTCGATTGGAGCAATATCGCATCGCGAAGGAGGCGGAAGATCTCCCCCAGTCTGCCCGGCTCACGGAGTTAAACGATCAGATAAACACCCAGGCTGATGAGATTCAGAGGGTCAAGGCCGCGGCTTCGGTAAACGGCATCGGCGTGCTCGAGAGCACCCCAGTCGACCTCACCATAAACGTTCCATCTCGGGACCTGAACGTCGCCGCAGTCCTTCCCGGCGGAAGTGGGGTCACCCGGGTGATTAACGCAAGTGTTGCAACTACTTTAAATGCTAGCAACGCTGTCGTCAGACTTAACGTCGGCCTTACCGAGCTCTCCTCGTTTATCGCCGGTAACGAGGGCCTCTCAAAGAAGATATCGTCCGTCGTAGAACTGGAAGATGCCCAGACCCTAGCGGCAAAAGCCGAGGCTCAAGCCGCCGGTGGCGGTAATCTCATAAGCCCTGCCGCCCTCGCCAGTGTCTACGCCTCCGAGCTATCCGACCCGTTCCTGACCCAACGTTCAAATGAGACGATTATCGACTCCTCTTCGAACGGTATTGACTCCGCGCGAACGCGCCCCACCTCCGACGAAGAGCGCGAGAAGAAATCACTCTCGTAGCCGAGATACCCAACGGGCGCTCATTTTATCTGACGTGCCTGCGAGCGTCTATCTGCCGGCACGCGTGCTCCCAGCGGCGAAGAGCCCTAAAAATTAAGCTCTCCCTCGCGTCCTATCGGGCGCGCTGGGCAGCTATCCCCCGAATAAAAGAGCTATCGTGGCAACACTCGACTGTGAAGCGCGATAACCCGGTATGGCTTTTACCTGTTCAGCACCGAGCGCGCTTATCCGACGGGCACCGCGAAGGCCGGTCGCCAAATCGCGCGGTGTTTCGGTCGTGGAGCTCCTCATCGGGGTGGCGCTCTGCGGCATCGTCGGTGGATTGGTCTACGGTTCGGGTCGCTCCTTCGGCGCGGGATTCGCCCTCCGGGGGGAGATCGAAACGCTTACCCGGGTGCTTCAAGAGCTTCACCTCAGAGCCGTAACGTCGGGTGTGCGCCAGCAGCTCACGGTCTCACGGACGGGGTGGACCGTTCCGCTGGCTCTTGAGAGCAATACGGCTCGCGGCGATTCCGCATCAACACGGCGTGTCCACCGTTACGACGAACGTGTCGAATGTCGTAGCGCCAAGGATGCAGAGGTAGAGCTCATTTTTTTCCCCTCGGGTGCAACCTCACCACGCACGATCGTCCTACAGAGTGAAAACCGGGTCGGGCGAGTGACGGTGTCTCTCCGAGGCCGAGTCAGTGTATCGATCGATTGAAAGAGGGGCGAGGGTCGTGTTGAAACGTTTTAATAATCGAGGGCTCGGCCTCCTCGAGCTTATGTTAGCGCTCGCACTCATCTCCTTCGTGGCGCTCAGCATTTCGAAAGCAGGGTACGAGGGAGCTTTAAAACTACGCCTCATCACTCAGCGCCTGCGTGAGCACCTCGGCCAGCAGCTCTCTACCCACGGGAGCAAGCCCCCCTGTATCCACGACGGTGCGACCGTTATCTGCGGGGGCACGTCCGACTCACGTCGCGCTTTCTATGTGGGGTCGTAACACCGATGCTCCCCCAGTGCAAACACGAGATCGGGACAACGATCCTTGAGATACTCACAACACTCATCGTGGGAGCTCCTCTTATTATCGGACTCACCGCTGCGGTTACGGCTGCTATCGAAGCCCATCAGAAGACGAGAGTAACGAGCCAAGAAATCTCTCATGTCACCTCTTTAAAAGCGATTTTGACTCCGCTCTTCGAGCATGTCAGCGCACACCGCCTCCCTCTTCCTGCCAGGATCCATCCCGATGGAACTATCGCGTATACCGATGGAACGACACACCCGATAGTCAATCATCCGCGTTTCCATCCGGCGCCTCAGAGCAACGGAGTCTCAGCTCTTGAGCTCGCGATACGCGGAACGCTCGACCTCCACCAGCCCCTCCCGAATGAAGCCTTGGAAATCTGCTCTCGCTGGGGAGAGAGTCCCCCCAGCGATACCCGACTCCTGCTGGCACTCTCGGTCGATGGGGCGCTCTTAACGACCGCAACTCTACACCGAACGTCAGCCACTCCATGCTTTGAGGCACACCTCTCCCCTATCCCCAGTACTGTGGTGCCGCTATCCCCGGCAACGCTCACGACGGCAACGACATTCATACCGGTCGTACGGGAGTATTCGGTGTATCTCTCTCACACCGGGGAGATCCGCTATCTCAGCCATCGGGGGTTTGAGACGCCTGAAAATCAGCCCCTCCTAAGGGGCTTTAAAGCGATGCAGATATCAATCACTGCGGGTACAGCTTCTCTTCCACCGGCCTATCGAGTCTCGCTCCAGCTCGCCCACGGCCCCCCTTGGAGCCTCGATTTTTTACCTCCCAGCACCTACCGTTCCACATTCTTTACCTTTATGGGGGCTCGCCGATGACCCTTGACCACCCCTCAAAGGTCCGTAGACCTAGCCAAGAGGAGGGCTTTCTCGCCCTCGCCCTCCTCATGGGCGTGTCGCTCCTCGCGCTTCTAAGCCTCGCCACCTGGCGGGTGATCATGGGGAGCAGTGCGACCGTTAGCACGACAATCGATTCAGACCGTGCGTATTTCCGCGCGACCGCTTCCCTTATCGATCAGCTCGCCCTACCTCGTATCACCGCAACGACCTCACCGCACCTTGAGAGCCGATCGGCCCAAGCATCGATGCGGAGCTTTTCGATCGAATCGACAGTGGATCTCCTCGTCGGACCGACGATCGATCTCGATTCGGTGCTCATTCCCTCGACCGGATGTGCTGAATCGCGGCAAGCCCAAGGCGATCGGTCGTTCAACGGCGAACCCCTCTCGCGCGGGTCGATGCGCTCTCTAACGACATGTATCCTTCGCTCGGCGCTCCTCGCGGAGAGTACCGCCTTCCCGGTCAACGGCTTCATACCCGAGGCAGTCGAACTGCCCCGTCCAGGCACCCATCAACCGTACACCCGTCTCTCCGTGGCTGGATTCCTCGAGACGGTGGCACCGCTGCGAGTTACCGGGGACGCGCTGATCATCGCTGGTGGTGATATTTTGCTGCATTCAATCGAGTCACTCACTCCGGTGGTGCTCACCCTCGTTTCAGCAACAGGGGCGATCGTGGTTCGCGACGCTTCGCCATTTGTTTCGGTAAGGACTCTGGCCCCGCGAACCGTCTCCCTTCCCCCAGGGGTTCGCTCTGCGGTCAACGCGCCTCCCCCGCCTCTCCTTACCTCCCTCGTTCTCGGCTTCTCGCGGGGTCGCCGATGACTCAATCGAACGGAGGCGCTAGCCCACCTGCTCATCGCTTGGTCGTAGGTCGCATATTGGTAGGCGGAGAGAAACGTCTTTTAACCAAAAAGAAGGTCCGGGGGGTGAAGTACGAACACCGGAATGGGGCTGGCTCCTCCAATCCGTCGCGGAGGATTTTCGAAAGCTTTTATCGTGCTGAGATAGGTTCTTTTTTGGGCAACTCAGTTGTATAATTCATCCCTATGACGTTCATCGTAACTGCTCTTCACTGCGAAGCTGCGCCGCTCATCGACTATTGGCGACTGCGCCGACAGGTTCATCACCGCGCATTTCAGGTGTTTCGCGGAGAGAGCTCCACGGGCCCGATCGATCTTCTCGTCACCGGCGTTGGAAAGATGCGGAGCGCCATCGGCACTGCAGCGCTCTGCGCTGGGTCACCCCATCTTACTCCCCTGATTCTTAATATCGGAGTATGTGCCGCACCAGCAACGCATCCGCTCGGTGAGATCTATTATGCCCATCGGATCCGCGATCACGCGACCGCGCGTCATTACCTCCCCGATCCGGTTATCGCTCATCCCTTCATCGAGACGCACTTAACGACTTTTGATGTGCCGGTTATGACTGTGCCAACTGAACTCGAGGACATCGCCCTCGTTGATATGGAGGGAAGCGGCTTTGCTGAAACAGCCTCGATTTACACCGCCCCCTCGGCGTGGAGCATTCTGAAAGTAGTCTCCGATCATTTCTCCCCTGCACAGCTTACCAAGGAGGGTATTTCGCAGCTCATCGCCCCGCACTGCGGTGCAATCGATGGCTACCTCACGGCGCTTGCGGCCGCTCATTCGGGTGAAAAATTTAGTTTCCCCCCAGACGACAAAGCGATCCTCGACCAGTTTCTAAGCGCCTATCGTTTTACCGCAAGCCAGAAGCAACTGCTCACCACTGCGGCAAGGGAATACGTGCTACGCACCGGGGAGGAACTTACCGCACTCAAACGCTTCCTCCATCGGGAGCCGAGCTCAAAAGCTGAACTTAAAGCGATCTTTGAAGAGGCTCATCGTGCCCTCGCTCACCCGTAAATTCTCCCATATCTATATCGAGCGGGAGGCGTTTGATTATCCCGACACTCGAGCAGTGCTTGAGCGATTCCCCCGAGCCGAGCAGGTCGTGATCGAGCGATTCAGTGAGATCTTGAATCGTCCCCACCAGGAATGGCGGCTCCAGAAAAAAACCCAAAAGCTCGTGCTTGCGGTGCGTCGCGAGGGGTTAATTTACCCGATGCCCGACATCGTCCAGTCGGTCGGATCTACCCCCGCATTCTATAATACCCCGCTTATCAATTGCCTCTACGACTGCTCGTATTGCTACCTCCAAGGAATGTACCGTTCAGCAAATATCGTTGTCTTCGTGAATTCAGCGGCATTCTTTGAAGCTGCTCGTCACGAGCGGCTTCGCCACGGCTCGATCTACCTCTCCCTCTCTTACGACACCGATCTTCTCGGATTCGAGGGGATCTTGCCGCTGACCGGTCGTTGGATCGAGTTCGCACGCGAGGATTCCGGAATCACGATAGAGATTCGGACCAAAAGTGCGGGTTTCTCAAAGATCGCCCACCTTCGCCCCGTTTCGAACGCAATTCTCGCCTGGACCGTTTCCCCGGAACCGCTCGTGAATCGATTCGAGCACCTCACCGCTTCGCTCGCAGCACGGCTGACCGCCGCCCGCGCAGCGCTCGATCACGGCTGGCGGGTACGGCTCGTCTTCGACCCCATTTTATGGAGCCCCACCTGGCGTGAGGAGTATGGGGAGCTGATTCAAGAGGTTGGTAGGAACCTTCCTTGGGAACGCATCGAGGATGTGACCGTCGGTGTATTTCGGATGAATGGGGAGTTCTTCAAAAACTTGAAGCGGCTCCGCCCCGCTGCGGCGGTTGAGTACGGAACGCTTCAGGTGAACACCGCCGGAATCGCCAGTTATCCCCCAGCTCTCGAGGCTGAAATGCGTGAGTTTATGGTTACTCGCCTGCGGGGACTTACTCCCCGAGTGTTTAGTTGAGAATCGCTATCGATTTGGGCCTATTTAAAAAATTGCTCTCACGTCACCTCCTTTCCGCCGCCGAGTATTTTCGGCATCGTCGAAAGGAGCTCCCGCAATACTATCGACCCTCCCCCTCTTCCTCGAGTCGCTCCTGCCCTGCGACCAGCGCTCGTCCGCGGTGAGCCTCTCCCCGCATCCGACCAACCCGTGCCTCAAGCTGTCGCCACGCCGCATCAAACGCGTCTCGGAGCGCCACAAAAGGATCCTCATGGGCATGGTTCTTTTCGGGAAGCGAGGTAACAACAACATCAGCTCCAGGGAGCGCTAAATTTATCGTGACATGGAATATAGTGCCTTGCCGGTGGTGCCGGTGACGCGCTTCAAAAGCCACGCGGCACCCCACGATTCCATTAAACATCCGATCGAGGCGTTGAAGCTTCTCGCGCGCGCGCCCCTCGAGCGCTTCGGACCGATCCATATTATGGAAAACGAACTGAGCCTCCTGCTGCATCACACCCCCAATCGATTAGACGGCTTACACTGGGTGAGCGTGGGTAACGAAGTTACTCGCGCTCTACCATCGGCCTTCGCCGAATGCGCACACGGGAGTCACCCGCGGTATAATCCGGTTTAAGGTAATCCACTCCCTCAGGAGACTTTATGCGCTCTGTCAGTTACCGCTGATGATGGCCTCGTCGATTTTTTTAATAAGCCCTCCCCATGTAAAGATCGCTCCAAGGGCTTTGGCTCATCGACAACACGGCAACACCGAAGGTACGAGGTATCAAATTCCATCAATAAAAACTGGGAGCTATTTTTTTTGCACTCGCCTGCACCAAGCCGAGTCGACTCTCGGTCTCAGTCGAGCCCTCTGAGCAAAGTCGCCTGAGCGACCGCATCACTCGGGCGAAATGTTACCGCACCATGACCCCCACGCAGCGTCGGTGCGGCTCGCGGCGATGCTCCCACAGGTAAATGCCCTGCCAGGTGCCAAGGGTAAGCCGACCATCAACGATCGGAATCGCGAGCGAACTCTGGGTTAATATCGCTTTAATATGTGAGGGCATATCATCGGGCCCCTCAGCGGTATGGGTATAGAGGGGGTCCCGCTCCGGTACGAGTCGGTCGAGCCATTTCTCTAAATCGCGCTTTGCTGAGGGGTCCGCGTTCTCTTGGATGACGAGGCTCGCTGAGGTGTGTTGAATAAAGACGGTGCAGATCGCCTCATCACACGCCGCGGCTGCCACGACCCGCTCAACCTCTGCGGTCATGAGGTAGAGGCCGCTCCCCGCAGTCTTGAGGCTCAGTTCGCGGTACATTACCTCGGCATCCCGCTGGCCCACAGAGCCAGATCCGTCACCGGCTGCTGCTCCCGCGTCGACAGATTCCGCACCTCGATTGCACCGCTCTCTGGGTGAATAAAAAGAACAAAAGGTATTCCCTTCCCGGCAGCGTAATCGATCTGTTTCCCGAGCTTCGCCGCGGTGAAATACACCTCTACGTTCATACCCGCGCTACGGAGCTCCTCGGCTACCGCATTACATCGAGGGCGCTGCTCATCGTTATACACCGCGATCACGACATCGGTCGGACACCTCTTCGATGTGGTCTTCAAATGGTGGGTAAAGATGAGGTCCATCAGCCGGCTGAGTCCGATCGATGCCCCGACAGCAGGGAGCTTTCGCGCCACGAAATCCTGAGTCAAATTCTCATATCGCCCGCCTCCCCCGACTGAGCCAAATTCGGGAAAATCGGTGAGGTGGACCTCACAGATCGCCCCCGTGTAGTAGGCGAGTCCTCGGGCCAGGCTCAGATCCACGACGATTCGCCCCCGCGTCGCCGCAGGCAGCAGGGCAAAAAGGGCCGCTAATTCAACGATACCCGCCTCTAGTTGCTCTGAGCTCACCCCAAATCCGCGAAGCTTTTCCGCGAAATTCTCCGGGGTAAGGCGTAGCCCGGCATACTCGATGATTCGGGTGGCCACCGCCCCACTGATACCCGCTTCGCGCTCAAGCTCCGTACGAACACCGTCCGGCCCGATCTTCGCTATCTTATCGACTGCGACCACCGCTTTGCGTTGCGCCTCTTCAGAAAGCCCCAGAGCCGCATAAAATCCGAGGAGAATTTTGCGGCTGTTCATCTTGAGCTCGTGCGCTCCGATCCCGAGAGCCACAAACGCTTTATCGAGCACCGTAAATACCTCCGCGTCGCACGCTATCGGCAGGCTTTCTTGGGCAACGATATCGATATCGAATTGGTAGAATTCGCGGAAACGCCCCTTTTGCGGGCGATCCCCGCGCCATACCTTTTGAAGCTGGTAGCGCTTGAAGGGGAATTGGAGGGCCCCGAAGTGCTGCGCGACATAACGGGCGAAAGGCACCGTCAAGTCGAAGTGGAGCCCGAGCTCCGCCTCGCCACTACCATCGTCCTGAGCCCGTCGTAAAACGAAGATCTCTTTATCGACGACCCCCTGAGAGAGAAGGGTCGTCAAAAGCTCCACCGCGGGTGTCTCAATCGGGGTAAAGCCGTGGCTACGATAGATACCCCGAATGGTGTTGATGACCTCCTCCTCGATGAGCCGCTGCTCGGGAAGCCATTCAGGGAAGCCTGATATCTTGCCGATTTTCTTCATACCTTAACCTTGGCACCCCTCTGGAAATAGTTTTGAAACCACTTCGAGGAACGACAGTGACCACGCTCGATCATGTCGAAAATAGAGAGGTTATGACAAATTATTTGCCCAATGGTGATAGTGCCACCACGATATAGTGAAAGCAATTGAAACAACGGTGGCGGGGGTGGCACCGCCTGAAATGGCCCGGGAGAGCCTTCAAAAAAAATTGCATAGGTTTCACGATCTCAGGTACCATGTCGATGTCTCGCCAAACAGTAAAACAGCCTTGGGGACTATGACTGCTCGATTATCCTGGTCGCACATTAAAGAGATGTACGAAGGTGAATGGGTTGAACTCGTCAACGTCGAGTGGGATTGGAATAAGCCCACCCCAAGTGCGGGTCGGGTTCGTCACCACGCCTCCGATAGGGCCGAGCTCATGAAGAAGATCCAAGGTTCTGCCGCTGAACCCGAGGCGGTCATTCTCTATCTCGGTGCTCCCGGTTCGGTGATCGCTCGGGACGCTCACGCTGCCGTTTTATAGGGCGTTTTATAGGCCGCGGGCTGTCGTCGTCTTTCACGCAGGATTGTGAAAAAGGATTTCCGGTCCTTTTTTAGGATTGAACACGTCTATTCGCGCGTGAAAGGGCCCGAACAGAGGCGCAATCCTTAACCGCCCACGACTCTTGCCACACACGGGTTAGATTGTGAATTATAGCCCGTATGTTGAATGCTACTCCGATCCTTCGACTCGTGGCCGCTCGGCGCAGCCGTATCTTGGCAACTCAAAATTACGCTGCCGTTCAGGAGGCGCAACTGCTCGCCCTTGTTCGCAAAGCGGCCAACACCAACTTCGGTCGAGACCATGATTTCGGGACGATTCGCTCCGTTGCAGACTTTCAAGAGCGGGTGCGCCTCCGAACCTACACCGAGATGTGGGACGAATATTGGAAAGGGGCCTATCCGCGCTTTGACAATATTTCTTGGCCAACCCCGATTAAGTTCTTCGCTGTAAGCTCAGGGACGAGCTCCGGCAAAACAAAATATCTCCCCGTCTCCCCCGAGATGATCCGTTCGAACGCCAAAGCGGGCACCGATCTCCTCGTCCACCACGTCCTCAACCGCCCCAAAAGTCGACTGCTCAGTGGACGCTCTTTTTTCCTAGGTGGTAGCACCGATCTCGTCTCTGAGGCACCCGGCATTCTTAGTGGTGACTTAAGCGGTATTAGCGCCAAGACGCTCCCCTTGTGGGCGAAAATCCGCTATTTCCCCCCCGCGACTCTCGCCCTTATCAAAGATTGGGAGGAGAAGATCGACACCATGGCCCGCGCCTCGCTCCAGGAAAACATCACGATGTTAAGTGGCGTACCAGCCTGGCTCCTCATCTTCATGAAGAAGATGCAAGAACTCGTGCCCGGGGCGAGCGACCGGGTCGCTTCTTTTTATCCCAACCTCGAAATGCTTGTTCACGGTGGGGTCAATTTCGCCCCATACCGGAAGCAATTCGAGGATATCTTGGCAGGAAGTCACGCCGAATTACGGGAGGTTTATCCAGCGAGTGAGGGTTTTATCGCTCTCGCCGATAGAGGTTCAGGTGAAGGGCTTCGAGTCATGCTTGATCACGGGATATTTTATGAGTTCGTGCCACTCGAAGAGCTCAACGCACCGAACCCGACCCGTCATTGGATTGAGAATGTTGAACTCGGGGTGAACTACGCAATCGTACTCTCCACCTGCGCCGGCATGTGGTCCTACGTCATCGGTGATACGGTACGGTTCATTGATCGCACCCCACCCCGAATTCTCATCACGGGAAGAACCGCCTACTACCTCTCAGCTTTCGGTGAACACCTGATCGCGGAGGAGATCGACGACGGAATCACCACTGCTGCCAACTCGATCGCAGCGGTCGTAGCGGACTACTCCGTTGGGGCCTTATTCCCAGCCGAGACAGGAGGGCTCGGTCGGCATATCTACGTTATTGAGTTTGCTGGCGACCCCCCGACGACGGAGCAAATTTCCGTTTTTACCACCGCGCTCGACCGGAAACTCCAAGAAAGGAACGACGACTACCAAGCCCACCGGGCCGAGGGTTTTGGCCTCGACGCCCCCACCATCCTCGTCGTTCAATCCGGGACCTTCCGCGAATGGATGAAATCACGGGGTAAACTCGGCGGCCAACACAAAGTCCCCCGGATCATTACCGACACCGAACTCTTAACGGACCTGCGAACGTTTGCTCGAGGCCGTCAGGTGTAAAGATAAAAGGCTTTTAACACCCCGCGCATTCGGCGCACTCACAAAAACTTGATCGATCAACCCGCTCAGGAAACGATGATTTACGTTCCCACCGAAAGTCTGGTACCGTCGTTGTGTGAGTGAGCCGAAAGAGATCCTCGACAAACTAAAGACCGACGGAAGCCGGATGACCCAGGTGCGCCGCGCTGTCGTTGAGATCTTATGCCGGCATAAAGGTCCGATATCCGCGGCGGAACTCATCACCGGACTCAAGCGCCGGTCGCTCGAGGTCAACAAAACAACCGTATACCGGGAGCTTCACTTTCTCCTTGGAAAGCGCATCGTACGGGAAGTTGACCTCCTCGAGGGGATGAAGCGGTACGAAATCCTCGACGAATCGGACCACCACCACCACATGATCTGCCTTAAGTGCCGCTCGATTCAGTGCATCGAAATGGGGCACGATCTCGATGAAATCGAGGCCCAGATTCTGCGGAGCCACGACTTCAAAGTATTAAATCACACCCTCGAATTTGTCGGGCTCTGTGGTCGTTGTCGGGGCTCATAAGCTGCCGCCACGGTCATTTTCAAAGAGACTTTCTACCCTTGGACTTGGTTCCCGGACATGGTGGGAACCAATTCGAACCAGAAGAAGCCCTTCAACCTCCTTCGGTCGCTCAGGGCATTCGCAGGCTTCAGAAAAGCGAACGAGAGTTTAGCAGTTACACGAATTGCAAGATTTGCAGAGGCGGCGGTTAAGAATGTGAGCGCTCGCGAGGAGGAGGCCACCCAACCCCATCAGGATTGAGTGCCCCACGTCGTGGCCGAATTCGTGCGCAGCGGAGAAGAGCACCAGGGCCACCGCGATAAAAGCGAAAAGATGTTTACGCCCGTGAACTCGACTCCCCCAACAAAGACTCAAGGTAGCGAAAAGAAGCGCGAACCCAATCATGCCAACCTCGAATCCTTCGCTCGCGAGGAAGCCAAGGCCGAGGAGCGGGAGGATCGAGAGACACAACGGGAGGGCAAGACAGTGCACCGCACACGCAAACGAGACGACAGCCCCGACTCGATCGACGTTGTTTAAAATGTTTAACTCTCGATTCATTCCGAGAAAATAGCGCAACCGTGTTGCGTTTGTCAAACTGAGCCTCACCGGACACCCCTCCGAGAAGGTCCAACTAACTGAGGCAAATGGGATTTTTTTCTATATTTGATTCGCATCATAGCGCGCCTCGCTCCCGAATTTAATTCTAGCGCGCCCCCTACGAACGCACCCGTTTGCAACGGTGGTTCGGTCGAGATACAACTACGAGGCTTAGTAACAGACCCGGAGAGGGTCTTTGGACGAAGAAAGTGGCGAGGTTATGGAAGGTCAGACAAGCGCGATAAATGTTCTAAAGCAGTGGGTCTTTTGGGGCGTTCATCTCGCCTGCCTCCTGGTCATCTGGGCGGGATTTAGCTGGTTCGCTCTCGGAGTTTGCCTCTTTCTTTACGTTATTCGGATGTTCGCTATCACTGGCGGATACCATCGCTATTTCTCTCATCGCTCTTACAAGACGAGTCGACTCTTTCAGTTTTTGCTCGCCTTTCTCGGCTGCTCCTCAGCCCAAAAGGGACCTCTGTGGTGGGCCTCACATCACCGCCACCACCACCAACACTCAGACACAGCTGAGGACATGCACGCTCCCCACATTTACGGGGTGTGGCACGCCCACGTTGGGTGGGTGCTATGCTCCGAATTCGTTTCGGGCCGCCCCGAACTTATCCGTGACTTTTTAAAGTTCCCGGAGCTGCGGTGGCTCGACGAGTGGCACCTCGTTGCTCCGGTCGCTTTGGCGGTCTTTCTATTTTACTTCGGCAACTTTCTGGGCGCAGCCTACCCATCCCTTGGTACCGATGGATTTCAACTCCTTGTGTGGGGTTTCTTCGTCAGCACGACACTCCTCTATCATGGCACCTTCCTCATCAACTCAGCAGCCCACCTCATGGGACGACGCCGTTTCAAAACAACGGATGAGAGCAAGAACAGCCTGATCCTCGCTCTCTTAACCCTTGGCGAAGGATGGCATAACAATCACCACCGCTACCCCGGCTCGGAGCGCCAAGGATTCTACTGGTGGGAGATCGACATCTCCCACTATATGCTCAAAGCCCTCTCTTGGTTCGGCATCGTGTGGGATCTCCGTGAACCACCGCAGCGGATATTCGACGAGGCGGCGAAAGCGCAAGCATAATTCGCCCTGCAAGCATCGCGAAGATATCGGCACCGGCGGAAGAGAAACGACGCTCGCCGTGAACGAACCGGGCTGATTTAAAAATGCCTTCTGGGCAGGTTTCTGCTACTATCCGTTCAAGGTATGACTCGCCCCTACTCTAGCGGGGCGAAGTTTCGAAAAGTGACGGCTTCGGCCTTTTCGAGGCTTAGTGCGAGTTCGCTACAGGGCTACAAAAACAACATTTAGTTGTACCCGGTTTTACCGATCAAGCTCGTGTGAGGATCGAAAGTATGGCAAGGTTTCGGCCGATCGATTTGTTTCTTTCCGCTGTTTTCACCGCAACGTTGACGAGTCCCCTCAGTTATCCCGTATCGGTTGCAGCGCAAGGGGAAACTCCGAGCGCCCAGGTCGGCGAGATTGAGCTCGAAGATACCTCGACGGTAAAGCGAAACCCTTATGATGTCGGACAAGACGCAGCTATCGCTTACTTCAACGATTTCTCAGCAACGCTCGAAACCTTGCGGACGACAGGGAGCGCGCAACTCCAACCGCTTAATGACGCTGCGATAAACCATCTCGTCGGGGTGTACCTCTACTGCACTGTCCGCTCCGGGGCCTGCCCCCTTGTCCTCGATGGAATCCTCGAGATCGACGTGGTGAACGCCAAAAATGGTGCCACCGAGCTCTGTCCTACAATGGAGCGGTTCTGGAAAACATGGCTGAAGGGCGACATGGAGAAACGGCTCAATTTCCTGGTCCGCACCGCTCACATGAATACAACGAGCGAGTTCACCCGCGTTCAACGCCCCCGCTATTTGAAATGTCGCGACACGGTAAAGCAAGAGATCGCTGGCTCAAAACCAGCCAAAGACTTCTTTGCAACGCGCTACAGCGAGGCGAACGGACCGGATAAAAAGGTGCGCCGGCTAGCGTCTCTACTCGTTGAACTAAAGACAAAAGTCCCCAATACCCTTGAAGCGGCCGAGCGGGAGCGTTAACACGAGAGCTCACCATGCCTACCACCACGATACGTCCCCCCTCCCCCGAAAGCTTGAACCAAAGCCCGCTCTTCTTCGAGGTTGCCTGGGAAGTGTGCAATCAGATCGGCGGTATTTATACCGTCATTCGCACCAAGGTGCCGGCGATGCTCGCTCGATGGCAAGAGCGTTATTTTCTTATCGGACCGTACAACGCACAAGCCGCGGCGGTTGAATTTGAAGAGACCCCACCTCCAGCAGCGCTGGCGCCCGCAATCGAACATCTGAAATCGATCGGCATTATCGCCCACACCGGCCGATGGCTTATTACGGGGCGCCCGAACGTGATCCTCCTGGAGTCACGCGGGGTTGATCTCGGTAAAGCGAAGTATCTCCTGTGGAAAGATCACGGAGTGAGCCTGCCAGAGAACGACGGCGAGGTTAACGATACCGTGGCGTTCGGCTTCGGTACGTTTGAGTTCTTTAACGCCCTACTGCAATCAGAGACGCAACGCCCGATCGTTGCTCACTTTCACGAATGGATGGCTGGAGTTGCGATCCCCCGCATCGCTCATACCCACTTGCGCATGGGGACGATCTTCACAACCCACGCAACCCTCCTCGGACGGTATATTGCGAGCGATAACCCGAATTTCTATCGCGACCTAGCCCATATCGACCCAGACAAGATGGCGACCCATTTCAACATCTACCCCCGCTTCGCCCTCGAGCGACTCGCGGCACGGTGCGCCACGGTATTCTCGACGATCAGCGAAGTGACTGCCCGAGAAACCGAGCAGTTCCTTGGACGAGCTCCGGAATTCATCCTTCCGAACGGGCTCAATATTCAACGGTTCACTGCACTCCACGAATTTCAAAACCTCCATCTCAAGTTCAAGGAGAAGATCCACGAGTTTACCATGGGTCACTTCTTCCAGAGCTACACGTTCGATCTTGACCGGACGATCTACCTTTTCACCAGCGGTCGGTACGAATATCGCAACAAAGGCATGGATGTTTTCATCGAAGCGCTGCACCGGCTCAACCTCATGCTGAAGGAGATCCCGCATCCTCCAACGGTCGTGGCATTTATTATCACCCGTGCCGCGACCCGAAATATCAACGTCGCCGCGCTGCAAAGCCACCTGATGTTCGAAGATCTCAAAAAGATCTGCAATGAGGCCGAAACAAAGATGGGGCAACGACTCCTCTCGGCAGTCGTGCGGGGCCACCTCCCCTCCTACGAGGAGCTTCTCCCCGATGAGTTTGAGACCCGGATGAAACGGGCGCTCCACACGATGAAGACCAGTCGATTGCCGCCCATCGTCACCCACGAAGTCGTCGACGATGCGAATGACCCGGTATTAAAACACCTCCGCCACCGTCGCCTGTTCAATTCGCCGAGCGACCCGGTCAAAGTGGTTTTTCACCCTGACTTCATGACGGCGACGAGCCCTTTGTTCGGGCTCGACTACGACCAGTTCGTGCGCGGGTGCCATTTGGGTGTTTTCCCGAGTTCCTACGAGCCGTGGGGCTACACCCCGCTCGAGTGTATCGCGCTTGGACTCCCCGCCATCACGACCGATCTGAGCGGTTTCGGTACCTTTGTGCGACGACATGTGCCAGACGTCGCGGATCGGGGGATCTACGTTCTTGACCGCTCGACGAAGCAGCCCGGCGAAAGCATCAATGCGCTCGCTGAGTACCTTCTCCGCTTTGTTCAACTTACCCGGCGTGAACGGATCGAGCTACGCAACCGAGCTGAACGGCTTACCGATATGTTCGACTGGACCTTGCTATCGAACCACTATCACGCCGCCGCTGAAGAGGCATTGAACCGGCTGCGGTAGGCACAGCCAAGCGCTCGCCCACCACGAAGAGGCAAAGGCTGGTGCCAACGCTCTCTCCGTTAGCAGACCCAACCGCTTTCCGAAAAGAGACACTGACATCCGACGAGAACTTGGTTCTCAACGGTATCGAGTGCACGGCTAGCTACCTGGGGAACGAAGCCCTGCGCGCAAGCAAGACGCGCAAATTTTTCAATTTTGGCGCTCTGAAGGAGGTAATCAACGGCGAAAACTTTCTTCCCCGCAGCGACATATTTCTCGAGGGTTCGCAGCGCAGGCTGAGGATCAAACCGATTATCCTCATCTTTGCGTCCGAAATAAAACGTATCCTCCGCCCCGATTCCTTGGATCGTGGCGAGGTAGCGCTTACGCAGCTTAGGGCTCACCACGTCAATAATCTCGGCGCCGTTTTGTGGTACCACGATGAAATCTCGTTGGCCTCGCTTCACCCGAGCATAGCGGGCGAGCTTTACCACAAAGTTCGCCATATCTTGTGCCGCCGTCGGACGCCGTGCCGCACCGCGTTTTTCGAGCCAATACTCATATCCATCAACGATGTCCAAATAGGCGCCATCGAAGCCCGCATCGATAATCCGATCAAGGTAGCTCCGGCGCTTACCGTGCCGAACGCCGAATACGAGCCGTTGCCACTGACGATCCCAATATTTAACCTTATAATTCCCGCAAAAATCGCGGTTCACCTCATCGAGCCACGCCGGGGCACGTCGCGCGGGAACACGGCCGCACGGGCCACGCTTTTGCGCCCGTGTCCATGCAGATTTAAAATAGAAACGATACTCTTCAGCCTCACCGATGCTGAGATAAGCGAGCACCTTTTTGCCTGAATTCTTGAGCGTCGCTATCTCTGTCGCCGAAAAAGCTTGGGCATCACTCCCGTCTCTCGAATAGTCGATGATGACTAGTTCATACGAAGAGACCGCCAGCTGGCTTATATCAGGGTTTTGAAGTTGGTAGCCGAACGAGCCGATTCCATCGAGGGTCGGGGCTGCAGTCGCCTCATGAAGCCGTAGGAGGATCGAGAGGAGAACAAACAGCCAGTGGGGGGAACCTTTTACCATACCCACACTATCGCCAAATTCTCTGAATTGATTGACGAAAATCTCCCCCGTTCGGAGCCCCCGAGGCCACGGAAGGGGGAAGCGTGAGTTTCCTTGATGCCCCCCCATTTCCCCGTCATTTCCCTGTTGCCCAGGTATAAGACTCAAAGATATGAGCCGTTCGGCTCACAAAAAGGGGAACAAGAAAAAGCTAACAAGAAACGGAGGAACCGAAAAAGGACGCGCGAACCTCAGGAAATATCTTCGGGATAATAGAGGTAATAGTAAGAGAGGTAATCGTCGGGAAAATGGCTCCCCGGGCTGGGATCGAACCAGCGACACGGTGATTAACAGTCACCTGCTCTACCAGCTGAGCTACCGGGGAAGACCGGGTCGAATTTTACGTCTTAGGGGCATTAAGTCAATAGCATGGCTCAGTTACCCGGCTATTTCCCTTTTAAAACCCCTCTTGGCGCCTCTCAACGGGCATTTTTGAACTACCCCGAAATAACATGGCGCCCGGAGAGAGCCCGCGAGAGCGTTATATCGTCGGCGTATTCGAGTTCTCCCCCTTTCGGCATACCTTGGGCCAGCCTGGACGTTGGAATCCCCTTCTGGGCAACAAGGCGGGCGACGTAGAGCGCCGTGGCGTCCCCTTCCACCGTTGAGCTTGTTGCGAGAATCACCTCTTTGATACCGCCCCCATCGAGGCGCGCGATAAGCTCGCTCAGCTTCATACTCTCCGGCCCCTGCCCCCGGAGCGGTGCCCAGAGTCCGTGCAAGACGTGATAGAGCCCCCGATACTCCCCCATCCGCTCGATAGCAACGAGGTCCATCGGCTTTTCAACGACACAGATGAGGGCGGCATCGCGCTGAGGATTCTTACAGATCGTGCACAGCTCTCCCTCGCTTAAGTTGAAGCAACGGGAACACGGCTGAACCCCTTTAACAGCGTGTCGCAGCGTCTCAGCGAGTGACTCAGCGAGCGCACGGTCGTTATTCACAAGGTGGTAGGCGAGCCGGGTCGCCGACTTCTCCCCGATCGAGGGAAGCTTCGAGAGCTCACGAATGAGCTTCTGCATAGCAGGGGGAAAAGACAACATCGCAAAGACCTCTTAAAGTCCGGGGATATTCATTCCACCGGTAATCTTTGACATCTGGCTCTTAAGATTCTCCTGCACTTTCTGTAACGCATCGTTAGCAGCAACGAGGACCAGATCTTGGAGCATCTCGACATCATCAGGATTCACACACTGCTTATCGATAGCGACCGAAAGCAATCGATTCTGACCGTTCGCCGTTATCTTCACCACGCCACCGCCAGCGCTCCCCTCGGCGGTGTACTGCTCGGCATCGCTCTGAACTTTTTGAAGCTGTTCCTGCATCTTCTGGGCTTGCTTCATGAGCGCCTGCATATTTCCCATTCCACCACCCGGGAACCCGGGGAATCCCTTCGCCATCGCAGTTACTCCTTCACTTTAATCGTTTCGATTTTGCTGCCAGGAAAAACTTTCTGCAGACTTTTAATCTTGGGGTGATTCGAGATCTGCTCGCTCCGAAGCCGCTCGGCTTCGCTCTTCGCACTCTGCTCGTTGTGGAGCAAGCTCCCCGGCTCAGGCTGTCCTACCGAGCCACTCGTCTGCAGATCAACCCGCCACTTCGCCGCCCCCTTGACGAAACCACCAAGGAGTTTTTCGAGCTTCTCTTTATTCTCGCCCTTGGCGAGATAGGCGACCGAAAAATCGGGACCACGTGCCTTTAAAGTCCCTGGGGAAAAGCTTTCAACTGAAAGACGCTTCAGCTGCTCAGCCAGCATCCGCGCGCCTTCATCGGTGGCAAAGCGGACGAAGCTCCCCCAATCGAGCGCGCCACCGTTTGATGACGTCGGCGACTCAGCCGCCACACTCGCCCCAACCGGGGCACGCTGGATTACCGGCGCCGCAGGCCGCTCGGCAACGAGCGGCTCCACCCGCGCGACCCGGGACGGCGCGCTCGGAGTCGCGCTATTCACCGGACCAACCTTACCCGACTTCAGCGCAGCGAGGATATCGTTCATCTCACGCACCGGAGCCCGCGTCGCCAATTGGACGACCAAAGCTTCGAGCGCATATTTGGGAAACGAACTCCGCAGCGCTCGATCAGCCCCACTTCGGGCAAGCTCGGCGAGATCTTGTACATCGTGGGTTGAGACCCCCTGCACCTGCCGACGAAGCTCAACCGCATCGTCCGGCGAAACACCAAGCCTCTCAAGTCCCTTCTCTCCACCGAAGCGGGCGACAACAAGCTCACGCCAATGCGAGGCGAATTCTTTAAGAAAAAGAGCTGGATCGATCCCACGCGAGAAAGCGACCCCCACCATCTCTAACGCCTTCGGCGCATCGTGAGAAAATATCGCTTGAGAAAGCGAGAAAAGAACGCTGCGTTCGACTACCCCGAGAATCTTACCCGCTTCAACTGCGGTGACGGTTCCATCACAGAACGAGCACACCCGGTCGAGCAATGACTGGGAATCTCGCATCGACCCGTCCGAAAATCGGGCGATCATCCGAAAGACCTCCGGCTCGATCGTCACCTTTTCTTGAGCAGCGATGTGCTTGAGCTGCTTTTCGATGTCTTCACCTGGCAGTGCGCGAAAATCGTGGCGCTGACACCGCGAGATGACGGTCTCGGGGATCTTATGAACCTCGGTTGTTGCGAGAATGAATACGGTGTTCGGTGGCGGCTCTTCGAGGCTCTTCAGCAGGGCATTGAAAGCCGAGCCACTGAACATATGAACTTCATCGATAATATAGATCTTATAGCGATATCCGGGTGCCGGAAGGGACCGGAATGATTCGATCAGCTCACGAACGTTATCGACGCTGTTATGCGAGGCTCCGTCGATCTCACGCACCGCAAGGCTCGAGCCCTTCGTTATCTCAAGACAATTCGAGCACTCCATGCACGGATCGTCGGTGGGGCCTTTCTGACAATTCAAAGCCTTGGAAAAGATTCGCGCTATCGAGGTCTTTCCCACCCCACGGGGCCCCGCGAAGAGATACGCGTGGGCGACCCGATTCCGTTTAATCGAGTTACCGAGGGTGCGGGTAACGTGCTCTTGCCCTACGACCGAGGCGAAACTACCGGGACGATATTTGCGGGCAAAGACCAGATAGGACATCGACGGTACGCGCCTGTTGGAGTCCCCAATCTCAAGTAGGGGTAGTAAAGCGGCGGCCAAGAAACGTATCACAGAGTGATACCGTTACGGCTGCTCCCTTCCGGGCCTGACCGGGTTCACGGGTCCTCTCGCACGCGACCCAGCCGCCGTTGGCGAGTATATACCGATACCTCTAAAGAATACCATGGTGACGGGTCGTTACCGCCCCGTGCGGCACGGTGCAGCACCACTGCCGCACCACCCCACACGCCCCCCACCCCCTCCGCCCGGGAGAGGGGTATCAAATCAATACCTTAAAAGTCCGACAGGGGGGGCACGACCTTTGCTCATTTGGCTGTCATGGAAAAACAGCCTGTCTCTCCCCGTCTTGTCGCCTCGATCCTCTCCGATATCGACTCAGGGCGCCCCCTTTGGGGGATGCTCCGAGTAAATGAGGTCGTGCCCGCATACCACCCCCTCCATCGAGCGATCTCGGCGCGAGCCCGCCGGCGCATCGAGGCGACTCCCCGCGGATCCCCTCTCGCGGAAAAGGTGTTTTCCGGCGCGTGTTTTGGGGAGCTTACTCTACCCGATCGAGCTATGGTCCTTGCCGAGAAGCCGTTCCCGCGCGCCCACCGAGCAGCGCTCCGGGCGCTATCGACACGCCAGCAACCCGAGCGCACCTCTCACCGGAGGTTACCCCCTCAACGTCGCCCGGGGCTGCGCCCCCAGACCCGCCGGACCTGCTCGCGAACGCTCGCCGCGATGCCGACAAAACCCGGGACCGCTCAAGGTCCCTTTTAAAATAGCCTGTGGTCTACCATCACGATCTATAGTGTACACTCGCGACATCGTGCGATGGAGTGAAAGACCATGGGCTTCTGGGAAGGTATTTTTAAATCTCAACCGCATCACCTCACGGACGAAAAGACCTCCCGAGCCGACCAGCTCCAAGGGGTGTCGTTACCGACCCGCACTCAGCGCGACCCTCATTCACCGGAATGCTCGATCGGAGTCTCATTCGAGCTCGAAGCGATCGAACCTGGCGCTGTGGTCACCGTTACGCCGACCGGTTTTGTACTCAGCGATTCGGCGAGCGGTGTTGTTTTAAAGCGAGAGAGCTTGACTCGTTGGGGATTAACGAATTCGACCGATCAGCCGATCTCGCTCATCACTCCGAAAACTCGTCCGCCATCCCGCGAAGTGGTGAGTATCGTTTCCCCCGGTGAAACCAGGGCGGGAATCTCAGCGCTCACCGGTGTCGGCTTTGGAGGGATGTCGTTTACCTTACCGACCTATGGGTTAGCGCCCCCAAAGCTCCTCGAGTCTCGCGTACCTCTCACCACCACCGTCCCGGGGCTTGAGCAAAAGGGGGCGGTTGGGCGCGCCTTATTTAAGGAATTTTTTAGCGCTGCTGAAGCCATCCAACGAGAGGATTCTGAGAGCGCGCGGCGGAAGCTCCTCGGTATATTCGAAAAACTTGATTACGATGTCCAAAAAGACGGCCTCGTACAGATGTCCTACTCGTATCCTGAAACGATCCTCGACCTTATCGAGATAAGCGCCACAACCAGCAAAAAGGGGGAGCGCATCGCGGCCCCACTTTTTGTCACCCCGTATGAAAGAACGGCTGAGTCAGCGAAGCTACCAGCTGAATTCAAAAAACTTGCCTTCTGCGCCGATCGTCTCGCCACGGCAACGTTAGCGCTCGTATGCGCTAAAGAGCTTCGTCAAGAGCTGGGAGGTCCGTTGACCCGCTTCGTTCGCTCCCATCCTCAAGCTGGTCTCATTTCACCGGAAACCGACGCGATCCTCTTTCTCCATGAAAGCGGTGTGCCCCTTGCCCCGCTCTTCTTTCGCCTCGCCCCAGGTAGGGGGCAGGCGCTCAAACTTCTCCGGGGGGCGCTCCAGGCCCCCCACCCAACACCTGACTTAACGAGCTGAATCGACCAATAATCATCCTTATAAAGAGCTTAAGCCCAGCTCCTACAAGCTGGCTACTTCGCCTCATTTGACTAAATTTAACGCCCTCGCCACACTCAAAGGATGACTGAAAACACCTTAACACCAGGTAACGCAGAGTTAGCCACCCTCAAAATGCGCCAAGAAGCGCTGAAGCAACTCCGCCTCCCCCACTCCGGTGATAGACCGAATCTCGAGCACCTCCTCACAGGGATGAAGGAGGTCACAGTCGATGACAAAGGAAGACTAAATATTCCGGGGCAGTTTTGGGATAAGATGGGCGGGGACGCGCCAGTCCACATCTTCCTTCCTCCCACGAAGCAAGGTCTCTGGGTCTTTTCCGCGACCGAGTTTAAAGCACTCTACGATAGCGCGCTGGAGGAAACCCACCGTCCCCTTAATAAAGCTGAGCCGATAGAAAGGGTAACGCTCATGCTCAACTACTCTGAATCGGTGACCCCTGACGGTCTCGGCCGAATCACGATTCCCGCTGATTACCTCAGGGCTGTAGGCTTTAAGAAGCGAGACCGCGTTGTCGTTGTCGGTTCAGGAAATTTCCTTGAAGTTCTCCGCCCGACACTGCCGGCATCAAAACCTAATCAAATAGGTTAAACTGCTCCGAGGTTGGGAAAACGGGGCATTCGGCAGCCTTGAGCTGATCGCAGTAACAGGCGTAGCAAGCGGGGAAATACTTTTCCTCGGCCCCAAGATCAACGCTCGGCCCCTCAATCGTGGCACGTCCGTTCGAGTGTTTGAGATTCATAATCGCCTTACGATTGCAGAAGGCACATGTCGTTTTTACCTCCTCAATCGCATCGGCGAGCTCCATGAGTCGCTTCGCTCCCTCAAAGAGCTGACTTCGAAAATCCGTCCTTAATCCGTAGCAGATAACCGGGATATTGTTAAAAACGGAGATCTCCCGAAGCTGGTTGATCACCCGGGTGCTCAGAAACTGCGCCTCATCGACAAGAACGCAACTGACCCCGAGAAGCGCCTCTGCCGGGATGCGCGACGATTCATTGAGGAGAATATCGGCTTTTTGCTCCAAACCGGCCCGTGAGCGAATGCTGTCCTCGCCAAATCGGGTGTCGAGCGCCGGTTTTAAGACGAGCACCTTCTTCCCCTGTTGGCGGTAGTTATGGGCCACCACGAGAAGGTTCATCGTTTTAGCGCTGCTGACGGTGCCGTGACGAAAATACAACTTGGCCATAGAAATGTCTCGGGTGAAAGCTAACCCGGAAGAGTCGTATCACGTTCGGTGGGATCTTTCACCTGCTATCCCATCCGGTAAGTTTCCTTACCGACGCGAAGCCTTGCAAGCGGAATACAAACGCGCACAGAATGTGCCGCGCAGATTCCGGAGCAGCGTGTAGAAAAGGACCGATATCCGCTTTTTTGAAGCTTGGAGCTCGTTCGCGCTAGGTCGGGAGCGCACCAGCAAACTGAACAGAGAGACAACGCCAACTCCGTCCCCCGGCCAGCTTTCAGAAGAGCAAATGATATGGACGGGGTACAGCCCTCGAATACTAAGGGAAATTCAGTTGAATCTATCCCCTTTAAATTCCTGAGACTCCGGAAGCAACCGCTGAGTCAAGAACACAAGGACAAAAACTCCTCGAACCACAGACACAGCCCAGGCACACTCAGAACGTCGTGATCCGTGGAGTTCCTTTGATAACTCGAACCGTCTCTACGCTTAATTCGCGAGCGATCTCGATCTGACGCTGTGCTTGAAGCTTACGCTCCCGAACCCTTATCTGACACGCGGAGTCACACGGGGTCTTCCGGCCAAGTTGATACCTTTCATTGATCGCTTTCTTGGCGAGCGCTAAAAACTCACGCGACATTCGGTTTATGTTCGTTACCTCGGACAGGTCGAAGCTTGTCCTGAAGGACTCTTCACAACTCGAAGGGCAGGCCTGAAAGACGACCGCAGGCAGGTTCTGAATCGTACGCCCGATCTCTTTGCGGATGGAGCGCGACTTGCGTTTGAGGGTGGTTATGAGGGTGCGGGTTCGCTGATCGTTTCGGCCCCGTAGCGCTACCGTAATAAGGCGCGCCTCTCGCAACAAGAACCGCTCCTGCAGAACGAGCTTCTCCCGCACCGTCTCAACAAAGGGGGCGAGTGCCACCTCGGTACATTGCGACGGCTGACAGAGTAGTCCTACCGTCCCCTCCGGAGTCGGCGTCGGCGTTGGAACAGGCGGCGGCGCGGTCGGCGTCGGCGTTGGAACAGGCGGCGGCGCGGTCGGCGTCGGCTCTGGGGTCTCGGTTGGCGTTGGGGTCAAGGTCGGCGTCGCCGTCACCGTCGGGGTCGGCGACGAAGTCGCTGTTACAGTCGGCGTCGCAGTCGATGTCGGTGTGGCCGTCGGCGTCAACGTGGGCTTCTCATAAGGTGTCTCAGTTGGAGTCGGCGTATGGGTAACCGTCGGCGTCATCGTCGGCTTGGGGGTTCGCGTCGCTGTCGGTGTGGAAGTTACGGTCGGAGTCGCCGTTGCGGTCCGAGTTGGCGTCGGCGTAAACGTACAAAACGGGGTCGGTGTGCGTGTCGGGGTCGGCGTCGCTGTCCGTGTCGGAGTCGGTGTAAAGGTGCAGACCGGCGTCGGAGTGCGGGTCGGCGTGGGTGTCGCTGTACGAGTTGGTGTCGGAGTGAAGGTGCAAAACGGGGTTGGCGTCCGCGTGGGGGTTGGGGTCGCCGTCCGTGTAGGAGTTGGCGAGGGTGAGCATTGTGGCGGTGGTGTAGGAGTAGCCGTAGGCTTATCACCACCATCATCGGCGAACGACCGAACGGGGGTCAGGAAAATACCACCGCTGAGAAGAAAAGCCCCGATCAAACGGGAGACCTGTACTACTGTCACCATATATTGCTCAAACTACACTGCCGGGCTCTCTCGTTCAGAGCCCGAAGCGGCATCACCGCTCGACCACCACCATTGAAGGTTAACTGGACGGACAGGTCTCTTAAGACCCACCGAAAAGAAACACCGAAAAGAAACACTGAAAAGACACGAAAAAGAGCACAGGCATCGAGAAAACGCTCCCCGGAATCGATTGCTTTTGGAGAGGAGCGCCTGGAGATGCCTCAAAAAGGTATCCCCTTAACGATTCCTAATCAAGCATTGCGACGAAGATCTAATGGCCCCTGGTTGGCATCATCCCATTAAGCACGACTCAGGAAGGCGCAGGTCCTTGCACCGAGAAGAAGCGATAACTACCTAAAAACACCATTATTATCTGACACCACTTTCAGGGTTATAAAAAACACCTCCAAACCCTGGCTAGGCTATTTTCCGGGCGGTCTCTTCAACCCAATGCGTTTTCGGAAGGTTTTTTGACGATAGCAGCCGCTCAGCCCCCGAGGAGAGGCCCATCAATCCTCGTAGCGAAATTCTTTGCGCAACTCGAGAATGCGGTCGTAGGTTCGAGTGAGCTCAATAAAGCGATTGGAGGCCTCCTCGTCTTGATTCTTATGCCGGTCGGGGTGCACATCTTTTACGAGTTTCCGGTAGGCATTCTTAATCGCTCTCAAATCGGCGTGGGGCGTTAGACCAAGCACCGCAAGACAACGCTGGTATTCTTGGGCGCTCGGACTCATTCGCCGCAACTCATTGACGACGAATCCACGCGGCGCATCCTCTTCATCCGGCTGAGAAAGGGTCGCCCCCGATCCCCCACCCACTCCGCGGCTCGAGCTCCGCGACGGGTCTCCCGCGAGCCGCTCCGACTTAAGATTCGAAGGCCCCCCTCGCTTGATCGAAACGAGCATACGGACTATCAAGAGAAAACAGAGCAAGAGAAGAACTCCGAGCGTCTCTACCGACATGTTCACGATGGCGAGCTGGAACCGCAAAAACATCGCCCTAAAACTGCCCGCCGAAACTTCCCGGAGCTTCCGTTCAGCCGAGGAGTGAAACCCCGCCCCGAAATAGGCCCGAGCTTGGCGCACGCGGATTGTATCGAGTAACGGATCAGAGGATCCAACGAGTTGCTTTAACCGATCAAGTAACGGCTCACTCTCGTTACCCTTCCCCGCTTCGAGGAGGAGATCGATCGCCTCGGTGAGCTTTCGTTTGTATAGCTGCGCCAATGAGTCATCGTGACGAGCTATAAAGTCAAGGTAGTTAAGCACCTCGGCCCGCTGCAACGCTGACCCGGGACGGGGATAAAGCCGCTCAAGCGCGGTGGACGTCAACTGATGAGTCGTGGGGGTTCGTTTCAGCGTGTCGACACGGGCGAGGATCTCAAGCGCTCCATCCAGGTCTCCTGCCTCAAGCGAACGGGTTGCGGCCATGTGAAGCCCCTCCATCGCGAGAGGACCTACCAGTGCCCGCAGATCGGAATCAGCTATCTCTGTCGCTAAAGCTCGTCCAAGCGCATCGACGTTGCCCTCGGTTACCGCGCGGAGGATCTCACCAAAACGCTCTATCCTCAACGCCAGCGATTGTACGAACACCTTGTCTTGACCGTAAACCTCACGGGCGAATACCGCGAAAAAAGCCGCGCCCTCAAGGTCGCGTCGGCGCAATCGTTCGGTCAGTTCCGATTGTAAGCGCTCTTTCATCGCCCGCTCAGCCCCGTACGCATACGCGATAGCGAACTGCCGCACCCAGTCCGGCGCCCGTACGCCGGCGGCCAGGACAAGCCGGGCGGTCAGGCGCGGATACCGCTCCGGCTCAAAGAGAGGCAGTAACGCCGCACGGGCGACGCGATCAACCCCGCTCGTCAGCGAGCTTCCCTCACTCAAAACATCGAAACTCTCCACAAGGTCATCCTCGATTGCGGCGGGACGCCACCGCATCGCTCGAAGGGCGAGCCCGGCCCACTCGAACTGCTCCCGCTTAAAGCACTCCTCAGCAAAGCGGAGAAGGGCGGCCGCTTCCAAGCGCAAGGCTAATTTCTGGTCACCGAGGGTCGTCTCAACGACGAAACGCTCGACTGCCTCGCTCGTTGTCAGGGTCTCGACCCCCCCGAGTCGAACAAGAACCTCTCCCCCGCTCGCTCGATCAATCGCCTCAACAGGGAATGAAAGACCACCAACGGTAACCCCCTGAGACACTCCGACCGCGGGAAGCAATAAAATCGTAAGAAGAAAGGCGATGCCGAGCACCAAGAAGCCACACGAGGCGGTGCCGACTGTTGCCCGGGCGAAATAACCGTGTTGAGCGCGCTTAGAGGCGGGGCGGAACGATCCCATATACATGTAATGCCATGGGAGGCAGGTCCTGCCTATCGGTGATTATAGTCAACTCGCCTTTAAAATCGCTCGTAATTTGCGTGGGATCGAGAGCAACTTCTAGGATAAAATTACCGGTCGCATCAACCGGCGAAAACCGAGCCACCACTCCGGGATGGCTTGAGGTGATCGAACGTATCTGGAGCGGTCGCGCTCCCAGGTTACTCAGAGTCGCCTTTCGCACGATCGGCTCGCTCCCGCTGATGACCCCGAAAGAGAGACTCATCGGCCTTACAAAGACCTCGCTCTTCACCGAGGCGACTACAGGGATATTCAGCGTCCCCTCACCCTGAGGTGTGACGAGCGTGACCACAATTCGGTCGCGCAACTCTCCCGGCTTCACCCCGTCGCGAAGCTGAATCGAGAGAACCCGCCGCGTCGACTCCTTCACCGTCTCCGTTACTGCGAGCGACTTCGACCACCCCTTCACCTCTCCCAAGCGCACGGAGGCCCCCTCACGAACGCTTACCGTAACGGTTTTGGCCGGGCTGCCCTGAGGCCCCACAAAGAGGTCGCCAAAGGAGACATACGCAGGTTCAGCAACCACATCGGCGAGTATGGTCCCCTTGACCGCCAGATCGATCGAGGGCCGCTCCGAATCGCTTGTTAATACGCGCACGGTTTTGGTCTGATCGCCCGAGAAACCGGTCGTATCAAATTCGACCCGAACCGTGGACTCGCCACCTGGAAATACGGTCGCTTGATCCGCCGCCGAGGCGGTACAACCGCAGGACGGCACGACCCGCTGAATATGGAAGGGACCGGACCCCTCGTTCCTAATCTTAAACTCGTGCTTCACCTTGGTACCCTGCGCAACCGTGCCGAAATGAAAGGTTGCTTCGGGCGCAACTGCGTGAGGTCGCGGGGTGCTCGACTGCCCCCATGCGCCGAGCGGCGCACTTAACCCGCCAATCATCAAAGCGATTGCGAGTCCCCAAAATTGCATTCTGGTAGGCGCCCTTAGGCAGACGCTCCTGAGCGTGTGGCTGTATCCGCGCATCCCTCATCCTTCGGAAACATAGGCACGTGTTCGAGAAACTTCGTGTAAAAATTTCCGCTCTGGAAATCAGGGTGGCGCAATATCCGCCGGTGCAACTCGATGTTCGTGTTAATCCCCTCGATGATGTATTCATCGAGCGCCACAAGGAGCTTTTGAATGCACGAGGCCCGATCACGCGCCCGCACGATGAGCTTGGACACCAACGAGTCGTAATACGGCTGCACCGTATAACCGCTGTAAAGCGCCGAATCGACCCGCACTCCATGCCCGCCGGGGGGATGATAGCTCTGGATCAACCCCGGCGAAGGTATAAGACGCCGCGGATCTTCAGCATTAATTCGCGCCTCCATGGTGTGACCGGTAATGACCACATCCTTCTGCGCAATCGAAAGCTCCAACCCTGCAGCGAGCCGAATCTGCTCCTTAACGAGATCGGTATCGGTTGCCATCTCGGTCACCGGATGCTCGACCTGGAGCCGAGTATTCATCTCGATGAAATAAAATTTCATCGTGTTGAGATCGACTAAGAACTCAACCGTTCCCACGTTGGAATAGTTCACCGACTTGGCGACTTCAACTGCAGCGTTTTGAATCTGCTCTTGGACCTCAAGCGGCAAACCGGGGCTCGGGGACTCCTCGATAACTTTTTGATAGCGGCGCTGAATCGAGCAATCCCGCACCCCTAAGTGGATGATGTTATGAAAGAGGTCACCGGCAAGCTGCACCTCAACGTGACGAACCCGCGGAAGATACTTCTCCACGAGGAGATGCCCATCACCGAAGGCCGCCTCAACTTCCCGTTGTGCGGTGCTAAAAAGAGCCGCGAACTCATCGGGGTTCTGGACGATCTTCATGCCACGCCCACCACCACCAGCGCAGGCCTTCAGGAGGACCGGAAATCCAGCCCTTTCAGCGATCTTCATCGCCTCATCGACGTCGAGCAAACCGCGACTGTCCCCTGGAATCGTGGGGACACCCGCTTTATCAGCAGCACGCCGCGCTCGGGCCTTATCACCCATGACGCGCATATTGCGGACGGTCGGACCAATAAAGGTGATACCGCAGCTTCCGCATATCTCGGCAAAAGCCGCATTTTCACTGAGAAAACCGTACCCCGGATGTATCGCATCGGCTCGCGTCGCCACCGCCGCTGCCATAATCGAAGCGATATTCAGGTAACTATCCTTCGCCAGCGCTGGGCCGATACAGACGCTTTCAGAGGCGAGTTTGACGTGCAGCGCCGACTCATCGGCCTTGGAGTGGACCGCCACCGTGCGGATCCCCAACTCATGACACGCCCGAATCACCCGAACGGCGATCTCACCACGGTTTGCAATAAGAACTTTTTTGAACGGAGGATTTTGCACGATATGAGCGCTCCCCGGACTCGCTAAGCTTCCGGATTAATAAGAAAGAGGACCTCTCCGAACTCAACCACGTTACCATCCGACAAGAACACCTTCTCGACCTTGCCGCTACATGGAGCATCGATCTCGTTCATGACCTTCATCGCCTCGATGATACAAAGGGTATCCCCTTTCTTCACTCGATCGCCTTCTTTGGCGAACGGCTCCGCATCGGGCGAGGGACGACGGTAGAAAGTTCCCACGATCGGGGATTCCACTTTGGTGAGGTTACTCGGCAGGGGAGCAGGACTCTCAGTCCGCACCACAGGTTGACCATTTGAAGCCGCCACGATGGCCGGCTCAAGATCAACCGGGCGAACCGCCACGGTCTGGACCGTTACCGGCTGACCACCTCGAGCGATACGCAACTTCGTGCCATCGTGATCGAGCTCGAACTCGGTCACGTCGCTTTGCTTAAATAACGCGATGATCTGTTGAATCTCGTTGATATCCATAGCCTTGCCTACTACAACCGACAGGTAGCTCTCGAAGAGACCTCATCGGCAACGCACACAGTCCTAAGCTTTCCCCGCAGGAGTGCTTGCACACCTCACCGCAGCGATAAGTCGAAACACCTTCCGGTGTTGAGGGGCAAGTCTGCCACAGCCAGTCGAATAACTCCAGCGAAGCAGCTTTCGGAGTAAACATAACCAGTTGCATTAACTACGGATGCCGCAGGGGCTCGGGCGAGCGAGAAAGGGGGCCTCTGACCAGGCTTAGCCTGGATATCTGCTGGAACTCGCTTTCCAAGCGATGAAATAGGCTCGAGGAGTGAACTTTAGGGGCGGAAACGCTCATAAAACTCAGCGGCCCCCGAAACGTAGAAAACCGGAGACGGGAAACTGCGGTAGCGCTGAAGGGGGGAGACTCTTGGGGAGCCCCCGCCCCACCCCACCAGATCGAGGGGCCGCCCCCCTTTTTTTAGGAGGAGGGGGATAGCTGGCTCCGCGCCCCAGCGAGATTCACCCGCCTTTACTCAAACAGGGCGGGATCCTCGATAGCAGCCTCGCTCCCCGTCGCACTCAAGCTCGCCGTCGTCACCTGGATAGCGATCTCAGCCGGATTCGTCTCCAAGCTGTCGCCCGCCGACGTAACGCCGGTCACCGCAGCGGACGCGATCATCGTATACGGCGCCCGTGGCAACGCCCCTCGATTGACGCTGAGAAAACGCAAGGTCTCAGCCGGCAACAAGAGGATACCTGAAATGACGCGGCTCTCGTTCGTGACACCATCGGGCAGTGAGGTTGAAGCACCTGCGCTACCTGGTCCCATGATCGCCGAGACCGGAACAACAGCGCTCGGCGGCTGGAGCGCAGCACCCGGAATAGAATAGGTGATGGTCGCCCGCTCAGACCGAATGAACTGGCCAGACAAATTGTTCTGCAACCCGATACATAACGAAGCACCCGTCAAGGAGTTACTCCCGACGCTCGTGCCGATCGAAACGATTGCCGAGGAGACACCGGTCTCCTCGCAAGCGTTCGTCTCTGTGTCCACACTAAAAAACCCGAGGTTGGTGAAAGAGACCCCTTGGTCATCGTTCGACGCCGAACCACAGCCAACCATCGCCAAGGTCATCCCGACTCCAAGCACTGGGCGAATGAACCGTCGTGATAAATTCATATTTTTCTCTCTTCAGGAATTAAAAGTTCCGTTAACCAAGCCCAGCGCTACGAATTAACCTTCATCGCAGCATCGTCGAAACTACCCTCAACGATCCGGGGAGTCAGGAAGAAGAGCAGCTCCTCGTCTCCGTTATCCACCAACTGGCTGCGAAAGAAGTGGCCGATGAACGGTATGTCTTTGAAGAACGGCACGCCCTCAACGCTCGTTGAGTCGTCGATCTTGTAGATGCCACCCATCGCAAAGGTCTGACCACTTGAAACGAGCACGGTCGAGGTGGCGCTCCGCTCAATCTCGCCCGGAATGCCATCTACCCGCGCCACGCCGAGCGTACTCGACTTCGCATTGATATCAAGAAGGACGAAGTAGTCCGGCGACGCCTGCGGGGTTACCTCAAGAACGATACCGACTTCAATAACCTCCGTGGCTACGGCGCTCGTACCACTCGCCGAAGCACCCGAGCCGGTCGCTACCGAGACACCCCCACTTGGGGTCTTAATGCGCACCTTCTCGACGCTCTTAATCACTGCCTGCTTGTTATTGGTCGTGGCCACCGATGGACGGCTCACCACACGACCACGCCCCTCGTTCTCCAGGGCGGAGAGGCGGGTATTAAGTGATAGCGATCCATCAGCACTGCCGAGCAGGAAGCTGATCCCCGCAGCTCCCGATGCCGCCGGGAAACTTGAGAACGTGCCTTTATCATCCGTTGAACCAACGATGTTGATCGAGTTCGGAAAATTTCGGCTCGTAGCGTTACCGGTCTCCGGCGATTGAATCGACTGGAAGCCGAGCTCCGCTCCAAGCTCACGCGAAAAGTCACGTTTCGCTTCAACGATCTGGGTCTCGATCAAGATCTGCGGAGTGCGCAGGTCAAGTTTCGAGACGAGCTCAACGACGTTCTTGAGCCCCTTGCGAATATCTTTGACGATAAGCTGATTAGTCCGCTCATCGTATGAGACCGAGCCGCGCTCCGAGATGACCGTATCGATGAGAGGCTTGAGCTCAGCCGCTTTCGCGTAGCTGACCCGAATATACTTCACCGAGAGAGGTTCGAGATCGTCTTCCGCCTGCTGAGACTGCTTCAGAGCTTCCCGCTCCAAACGCAGCTTCTCCACCGGCGCGATGCGCACGACGTTCCCCTCTTGAACTTTATCAAGGGCGTTCGTCTTGAGGATAACATCCAGCGCCTGATCCCACGGCACGTCGATGAGCCGCAGCGTTACCTTACCGGCAACATCTTCGCTCGCGATAATGTTCAAGTTCGAGACCTCAGCGATAATCCGCAAAGCGTTATCGATATCGGTATCTTGGAGATCAAGGGAGATGAGTCGACCGCTATATTTGGGCTGTTCGCTCAAGAGCGCCGCGACTTCGGCGTCCATCTCCTGAGTGGGTGCCTCGGGTCCGGAAATCGTCACCTCATCGGCACTCGCCGGTTTAGCCGCTGCGTCGGCGGCAGGTGCTGGAGCTCCGTTCGGATCCATCTGCGCACGCTCGTCGAGCGACGTCGTCGCCGCCTTCACCACGAACTGGTTGCCGCGCACCTCAGCTTTCAAATCCACGGTCGGTGCAGCAAAGATCCGAAAAGTGGCGCTCTTTGCATCGGTCAATGGACGAACCGAACGAATCGTTCCGGCACTCGGCGGAGCTACCAACGTCGCCGCAGCCGCCTCAGCAAGGGTGGCATTTTCAAGTGAGAGAACGTACTCCGATGGAGCTGTCTTTTTTAAGGTTACCCCGGTCGGCTTCGAAAGCTCGCCGATGATTGCGTTCTCAGTCGCACCGAGTGGCTCAATCCGAATCGCCGTCACGGCGGAGTCTGCACTCAACTCCGAGGTCGAGTTCGCACCGCTTGTCGCTGCAGCTCCATTTGCCGCCGCTTCGTTCGATGGCGCCGCCGAGGCGCTACCCGCGACAAGACACAAAACGGCCGCGACCGCCAACAAACCGCTCCGAATCGAGCGATTCCCCCGCATGACTCTCGGGCTCACAATCATGAGTTTCTCCATTTACTCTAACGTAAAACAACCGGTGCCGAAGGCTGAGCCGACACAACGGTGTCTGGGCTATGATGCTTTCGACAGGCAACGGGATTGCAACGAAAACGGAAACAACCACCTTCTCAACCGCTGAGAAGAAGCAAACCTCGTTGAACCAACCGGCTCCTCGTGTGGGAGCTTTTCCGAAAATAAGGCAATTGAAAACAGCGGAGGACGCCGGAAGCCTCTGAAATTGAATAAGGTTTTGGGGTTAGAACTGTCAATCCTCTTTCTGCAGACATCCCCCCGCTCGGCTCGAGAGCCGACCTCCGAACGACTCTGCAACAAGCGATCTCATTAGAACGGAGTATCAAAATTACACATCTCTCAACGGGAGGCCCCACGCCGGACGTTCCGTCACGAACGCCGTTTACTTGTCTCACGCTTCCCACAAGATCGCCTTCGTACACTCTCGGCGGCTGCGGCGGAGATGGAGCCCCACGGATTAGGAAACGACAAGGTGTGAGAGCCGGCGAAAAAATTTTGAGGCGGCAGATTGGAGAGTAGTCGACGGCGCGTCGGATCCCGGAGTTGGTGTCGTATTACCGTCTTGCACCGACCTCACGAGCGACGCCGACGCTTCTTGGCATCCTCAGTTGCTTCTCGGTGACGCGCCATTTCGGCCTCGTCGAGGTACCGAAAAGTCGTCGCGGTGCACTCCGCTTTAATTCTCACCTCATCGTCTTTGAGCTCAGGTTCCCGCACCGCGATCTGGTTGATGTTGACGATGCGGGGAAGCCGGCCAACTTCATCGAAAAATTTCGCCACCTGATGAAACGTCCCCTGAACCGCTATCGCTACCGGGACTTCGGCGTAAAACTCACGAAAAACTTCCGGCACCGGACGAAACAGAGCCTCCTCGAGCCCCGCTTGAGTCGCCAGGGTTGAAATTGATTTCAGAAGCTCAGGAATCTCTTTTTTATCAGGGAGCTCTTGCAGCGCTTGGCGGAGTTGAACCTCGAGCTCACCCACCTCGGTTCGATAGGCGGCCAAGTTCCGGACAAGCCGTTGCTCAACTTCGATCTGTGAATTCAGGTCGGCACGACGCTCCTGCAATACAGCAACCTGCTGAGCGATGTCAGCATAGAAGGACTGCCAGAACACCAGTCCGACGAGGAGGAGGCTCCCAACCCACGCGGCGATCTTATGACCCCGCGGCCGGTCCATAAATCGAGTTAGGAATTCATTCATCCGACTCGCCCCTCCGGAGCAGTGTCCGCGGTAGCCGCTGGCTTGGGGGAGGCGCCAGCGTAGTTTATCCTCGACTCGAGGGTGAAGAGCTTCATCTTCACGCCATCTCGATCCATCTGCTTCGTTTCAACGAGCTCGACCGTTTCAAAAAAATCAGAACGTTCAAGCTCCTTCATGAACGCTGCGATAGTCTGATTGTCGAGGGCATAGCCACTCAACTTTAAGATCGTCGCTGTTTCGGCTATCTCCGTTAGCCACACCCGCTCCGGGACCGCTTGGTTTAGATCGTCAAGGACACGCACCGGCCCCACTTTAGTCAATTTCAATCGGGCGATAACATCGAGTTTGGCGTGGAGCTCTTTCCTTTTGGCATCAAGCTCGCGTACCTCTTTCGTCTCCTTTTTTAGCTTTAAGAGCGTGCTATTAAGCTCCGTCGTCTCGCTCTCGAGCGCCCCGACTCGGGCGATGGAGCTCGCATAGACAACACCGCAAAGGGTAACGAGGAGTAGTACCGAGGCACCGTAGGCACCGAACCACCGTTGGGTAGCACGATCGATCCCGGCCGGTTCGCCCAGAAGATTAACTTTAATCATACCGCTAGCCCCGCCGTGGATTTATCACCCAAGCGTCTCAGGGCGAGGCCGACCGCGACCCCCATCGAGGCACTTGCAGCTAGCTCACCACCTGCTCCCGAGATATCCCCGGGTTCGAGGCCCCGAAATGGGTCGAGCCGCTCACACGGCAATTCGGTTCGCCGCGATAGCGCCTCAAGGCATCCGGGAACGAGCGAACCGCCCCCACTCACGATGACGGAATCGATCCGTCCATCGGCGGCAACTCCGCCCCAAAGAAGTCCTAGTTGCCGATTAATCTCAAGCGCCGCGCTATCCACCCAACGCCCTAACACTTCATGAATCTCGGCGCGTTTCTCATCGTGGTCACATCGAATCTTGCGTTGCTCGGCTTCGTCGAATCCGACGCCGAGATGGTGCATCAAAGCCTCGGTGCATCCGCGTCCCCCAATCGCCATGTCACCGCTCGAGAGCGAGCGGCCACCGCGACAGATGTTCACACCCGTGTAACGGGCCCCGATATTAACGAGGGCCACGGTAGACTGAGCACGCTCCGGTTGGGTAAACTCAAAAGCGTTCTGCAAAGCAAAGAGGTCCACATCGACGATCGCTGTCTCGATTCCCGCCCCGTTGAGACACCCCGTAAAACTATCCAGCACGTCGCCCTTCACCGCGACGAGCAGCACCTCCATCAGGTTAGCGCCACTCATCCCGAGCACCTGATAATCAAGCCGCACCGCATCGAGCTTGTGCGGTATCAGATTGCTCGCTTCAAGCTGCACGTTTGCTGCAAGGGCAGCTCCACCCGACTTTGGAACGGTAATCTTTTTTACAAAGACGCTCGGGGCTGGAACCGCAGTCACAGCGCGGGGCGGCGGAACGTTATCACACAGTCGGAGAAGCTCACCGACGACGCGATCCGGCTTAGTAATCGAATTGTTGGAAAAGACATCCCCTTTGAGCGGCCAGAGCTCCGCGCGACGGAGTCGAGCCCCACTTCTACCGAGTTCGAGCTCAACAACTTTAATCGCCGCAGCTCCGATATCGATGCCGACGAGCTGCTCCTGCTTTTTCCAAAGACTAAACATACCGATACATCTTTGTCGTCATCCCATCGATTAGCGCTGCGAAACTGAGATCAACGACCTCAGTCAGGTTGAACTCTGGGCCGAAGCCTCATGAGTAAATAACACGCGACGTTGCACAGCCGGCCACCTGTTTCCCCCGCGCCCTCCCCGAAACAATCTGAGCGCTTCCTGGGGGAGCGGTTCTTATAAGATGCCGAACCCCTTACTTTTGTTACGCCGACATCTCCCCGGGTGAAAAATTTGTTGGATCACGTTATGACTATCGGACTGCAACAGCCACAGAGCGAGTTATTTTAAGAAAAGCGCGAATCTGCGATGTCTCCTGCGTCCACGAGGAACTACCACCATTCTGCCTCCTTATCCTTGCGGCAAGCTCTCGAAATTAATCCTCTTCAGGCCAAGGGAGATGCGGCATGCGCGACCTTGTAAACATCGTTATTCCGCCATTACCTCACCCTTTTACCTATCGTGTTCCGGAAGAGATCGTTGCGCAAATTAAAGTGGGGAGCAGGGTCGAGATACCGTTTGGCCGACGTCGCGCCGCCGGTTACGTGGTTGGGCTCGGAGATGGGGTATCTCCGCCGGACCCCACTATCGAGCTCAAAAGTATCTTTTCGGACAGCGAACTCGAGGGGTGCTTCCTGCCAGAGCAGCTGGAATTTCTATCATGGGTCGCGGACTATTACGGCGAGAGTCTCGCCAATGTGATCGATGTCGCTGTGCCACCGATATCGGTGCGTCGATATCGCCGCACGATGCGGCTTCTCAAGGAACCAGCAGATGTACTGCGAGGCAAGGTCCAACGCGCCGTTCTCACGATGCTTCAAGAGAACGGTGGGGTACAAGACTACAATTATCTCCTCAAGGTTTGCCGCGGTTCCGGCCCCGCGATCCGAGCTCTGACAACCGCGGGCATCATCGCGATCGATGAAACGGAGATCGTCCCCACCTCCCTTCACACCGAATTACAGCCGAGTTGGGTGAAGGACGCAGTTGAGTTGACACTTCACCAACAGACAGCGGTCGAAGCGATCTCGGCCTCCGTGACCGCGCGGGCCCCTCAACCGTTCCTTCTCCACGGGGTAACGGGAAGCGGTAAAACTGAGGTCTATATCGAGGCGATTAAACACGCTCTCGCGAGTGGTCACGGTGCCATCGTGGTCGTTCCGGAGATAGCGTTAACTCCTCAGCTCATCGATCGATTCCGCGGGAGACTCGGTGAGGATATCGCGGTTCTCCACAGCGGACTGCACCGCCGGACCCGCTGGGAGTCGTGGCGCGCCCTGCTTGAAAATCGTTGTCGGATCGCGATCGGCGCGCGCTCCGGTATCTTTGCACCGGTCCATAATCTCGGACTCATCATCGTCGATGAAGAGCACGACAGCTCCTATAAGCAATCTGAGGGGCTGCGATATAACGGGCGTGATCTTGCGGTGGTGCTCGCCCACCGCTCCAATTGTCCGGTAGTTCTCGGTTCGGCGACACCTTCGCTCGAAAGCCTTCATCACGCCCGCTCGAAGCGCTATCGCTACCTCGCACTTCCAGCCCGACACAGCACCGCGACCCCACTCACCTTCGACCTCGTTGACCTTAACCGACTGAAGCCATGGGAACTCCCCGCGCCGAACGTCTCCCCGCAGCTTCAAAATGCGATCGCCACAGCTCTCGCGCGTCAGGAGCAGGTTTTTGTGCTGTACAATCGTCGTGGCTTCGCCAGCTACCTTCAATGTGAGCGCTGTGAAACCGTGGTCGAATGCCCTAATTGCTCGGTCACCTTCACCTACCACCAGCGCTCCCACGAGCTCATCTGTCATTATTGCAACCTCAGCGTCGTTCCCAGTGAATTCTGCCCTGCGTGTCCCCCTTCGACCGATCCGCCGCCGGGAAAACTGGTACAACGTGGTGCGGGGACTGAGCGCATCTTCGAGGAACTCCAAAGTCTATTTCCCACAGCTCGGATCGATCGACTCGATCGGGACGCAGCGAACGATCTCGACGCCTATAAGGCAATCCTCAGCCGGGTCAGAAGTGGCGCGACCGAGATCCTGGTCGGCACCCAAATGATCGCCAAAGGGCACGATCTCCCGAACGTCACGGTGGTGGGAGTTGCCGACTGCGACGTGGGTCTGCATATGCCTGATTTTAGGGCGAGCGAGCGTGTCTTCCAACTGCTCACGCAAGCGGCCGGAAGAGCTGGCCGCGGAGACAAAGCCGGCCTGGTTATTTTACAAACTCGGGTTCCTCGTCACCCCAGCTTGCTCCGCACGATGCAGGATGATTTCCTCGGATTTGCAGAGGGGGAGCTTGCGGTCAGACAGGAGCTCGGCTATCCCCCCTTCACGCGGCTCCTTCGAATCGTCGCGAGCTCGCAAGACAAACGCGAAGCCGAGGCCCAACTGTTGCTGTTACGCTCCCTCGCCCAACGTATGATCGAGTCCCTCACCCTCCCCGTGAAAATCCTCGGACCGAGTCCAGCACCACTCGAACGACTCAAAACATCGTGGCGCTGGCATATGATTTTAAAAGCAGCGAACCCAATCCACCTCCTGAAAGTGATGGGCCATCTTCGTGGCGAGAAGAAGCAGTCGCGGAAAGTCAAGGTGACCTTCGACATGGATCCTCAGGAGATGTTGTAACATCCTCCCCTGACAAGCCCACCTCGGGTTGGCTTTCTCCAGCCGCTATTCTTTTGAGGAGTCGCTCTTTGAACCAACGAGCGACTCAGCCTCGGAGAACTTCTCGAACAGTTGAGCGTACTCAATATCGAGAGCATCATAGCGTCGTTTGAGAACAAAATACTGCTCGTTGCCCTGCTCGATCTGGAGAACCAAGGTGGCGACACTCTGCTCGGTCTGAAGAAGCTCCGTTTTGCAGGCGAGCACCTGCTCTTGGAGCTGTTGAGACATCTCGATCTCGGAGATGACCGTATCGAGCACTTGCACCGCCGCAGATATCTGCTCCTTCAACGCTGTATTTTTGGAATTAAGTTCAGCTTCCTTCTTCTTCAGAATGTTCAGCTCTTCCTTTGTCTCCAAACCGCTGGCTTCGAGCTCCCGTTCAACCTCTTCGAGTTCGCGAAGACGCGAGTCAACAGTCTCCAGCTCAGCTTGAGTGATCGTGATCCGCCCCTTCTCCGCGCGCAACGCCTCCTGACGAATGGCCACCTCCTTGAGGGCACTCCGCACCGCCGAAACTGGGACAAGACGCGCAAACGCCTCCCGCAGCTGCTCGAGTAACTTCGTTCTTTCATCGCGGATTCTTTTCAATGTAGCGAGCGCCGGGTCAGCCCGACCTCCCCGCCGCTTCATCAAGAAATAAAGCAGGCCCGCGATAATACCGGCGAGCACGAGCGCGACAACGATTAACAGAATAGAGTTCATGCTCCCTCCGCCGGCTTCGGCGCCTCACCTTGGGACTCAGCTGATCCGCCCCCCGGCTCCCCGCTGGCTTCTCCGGACGAGGCTGCAACCACTCCGGTTGTCGACTCACCCGACGCGCTTCCAGGGGTAGTATCAACCGTTGCTAAAAGCGCGCTCCCCCCGATGGCAAACTCCGGTAGAGCTTCATCACCAACAAACAAAGGATCATTCGGATCCACCTCGATCAACTGGGCACGCTCCTCCAATAACTGAAGGAGCGCTTTGAGCGGCTGGATTGAAGCGAACTCAGGCAGCGGTTCCCGGGAAGCGGCCGAACCGCGGCCGAGCAGCGCGAAGAAAACCCCACCGAGCACGAGATTAAGCCCGACTATCAAAACGTAATAAGGCGTGGGTGATTCGACCTTCTCTTTGTTAACGACAACCACTTGGAGCGCCGACTCTTCGCCTGGTCGCGCCACTTTATGGTACGTAACCACTGCGCTCTCTTCCCGAATCGTAAGAGGCGTTCCTCCACCGTCTTTGAGCTTACCGGCCCGACGCCCCTCACCGGTCAAAGTTGCTTTCAGCTGATATTCACCCGCTCCGGGGAGAAAGGAGGAAAAGCCCCGAAACCCTTCACCGTGTTTTTCGAGCGGGATAACGAAGCGCTTCTTCTGCGCATTCACCGCGACAAGCTTTACATCGATCCGCCGTAAGACCTCCGCATCAGGGCTGAGGGTAATCGAGAAGACATCACCCGACCCGCCCAAAGACTCCTCACCACCATGGCCATCACCTTGAGAACCATGCGCACCAGCCGCAGCGTCTCCACCGTGCTCATCTGCAGGCTGGACAACGAGCTCGACGATTCGAGGTTTTATCTTAAACGGCACCTGCTGACTTCGCTCAAAGGTCGGCGCTCGAGCGATCACTTTGAGGCGATACTCGCCGACCTCGGCGATCTCAACCTCATGAGAGAAGATACCGTCATCCGCAACTTTGTCGCCGTGCGTACCGTCATCAAACAAAAACTCCCGTATAATCGGCTCGGAGATCTTATCCGACGGGGTAATTTCGAAGGCGTACTTCGTTGCCCCGGCCATCTCGCGCAACACGACCGGCTTTTCATTTTCATAGAGCCGCGCCTGGACGAGGAGCGGGGCACCAAGGCTCGAAGATGTTGGCCAATCGGTGATCAGCTTTAAGTTCGTGAGGACGGTGGCAAAACTATCGTTCGAGGGGAGTCCGTTAATTCGCCAATCTCCGAGTCGGGGTTGTAAGACCGTCACGACATCGAACTTTTGCCCCTGAAACCACCGCACCGAGGGCGGGGGATTTTCGGGCGTTATAATCGTTCCATCGGGGCTGCGAATCGAAATCGGGGCATCCGCCGCCTCACGATTAATGTAGAACGTCGCCTCGTCGATACCCGCATCGATCTTAAACCCCTTCGTCGTCAGCGGGAGAACCTGCGGGCTCTTCACCACAAGAAAGAGCTCTGCGTACGACTCATGAATCTTTGAAGCGCTCGGCGTATACCAACTCGACCCACTCGTATCGGCCGCGATCTTCTCAAGGAGTTCCCGGTCAACGAGATCCCCAAAAGCCAGTGTATGAACCTTCAGACCAGACTCTCTCAGCGCAGGCAAAAGCTCCTCAACTAACCCCTGGCGCGCACTCACCGCCGAGCCGGCCGCCGGATTAGGATCAAGCTTTCCATCGGAAAGTAGAACCACCACCTGATTTGCGTCGCTGCGGGGATTCGCTTCGAGAACACTCTTCGCTAGACGCAATCCGGCGACGATATCGGTATACTCGCCTGAATTTCCGACAGCATCGACCTCGCGGGCCACCGCTGACACTTGCTCGCGCGCAAACGGCTCAAGCGGTCGGACGACCTTCGCATCACCCGAGAATTCGATGATCCCGACCCGATCACCCGGCTTTAAAAACTCGAGAAAAAGCTTTGCGCCCTCGTCCCGAAGTCTGCCCGGATCGGTAACCCGCATACTCCCCGACCCATCGAGTAACAGTATAGCGTCGACCTTCTCTTTAATGTCGGTTTTAAGCGCCCGTTCCTGCGCGAGGAGATGCTCACGCGGCGCTGAGATTAGCGCGAGGGCGAGGCAGAGGAAGAACCGCAAGAAACGGGGGGTAAACACCTGAGCGATCAAAAAAAATTTGCCAGGACCGCATGATAACCCAACGAATCCAAAAGCATAAGGGTAGAACCGAAGGGGCCAACGGTTGGAGAGAATCGACCGCGACTCCTCTTTCTAAAGCCACCACACACTAAAAATGCAGTAAAAACAAACACCTACAGCGGGAGAGCGCGACCTGCACTCAAATTACCCCACCTTTAAGAGGGGGAGTCTCCAACGGTTGCACTCGACCACACGGTAAGCCGTGCTTTAGGATAAGGATGATTGAGCCATCCAACTTGCAACCGGAGTCCATGAAAAGACCGTCCCTCAGAACCACTCACGGTCGCCGCGGAGGCGGTGTTACGGCATTTATCCTGATCCTTATCCTCACCCTCCTCCTGCTCGAGGTACCTGGATATGCGGAGGCGGACCCGCCATTTAAGCTCCCTCCGCGGAGCGAGCTTCTCAAGATTAAAAGCGGCGCTATCGTGACGAAGAAAGGTCGAATCATCTTCGAACTTTTCCCCGCAGATGCGCCATGGCATGTCGCAAACTTCAAGCACCTCGCCGATAAAGGATTTTACCGTGGAACGACGTTTCACCTCATATACCCCGGATACGTCATTCAAGGGGGGGGACCGATCGGTAACCCGACTGGGGGACCGGGATACACCCTGCCGGCCGAGTTCAATTCACGCCACCACGAGGTCGGAACCCTCGGCATGGCCCGACTCCCCGACGATATGAATCCTGGCCGTGAATCGAACGGGAGTCAGTTTCACATCGTCATCGGAGACTCGCCCCACATGAACGGCTCCTACACGATATTCGGAAAGATTGTTCAAGGTCAGGACGTCGTCAACGCGATCGAACGGGGCGATGTCATCGAAGATGTCGTCGTGTACGTGCGCGGGAACACTCGGTAGAGCAGCGCCCAAGAGGTCACCACGATTCGCCGAGGCTCGCCAGGATAGCGTGCGCGCCGACTGCAGCGCATGCACGATTCCACTCGCGGAGCTTCCCAACAGCATCCACAGTCGGAACCTATTCAGCGTACGATGAGGTGCCCACGACAGGGCGCCATACTCTCGAGCCCGACGATACAAATTCTCGGGTGAAAAAACTTTCCGATCGTCTCGCCTGCATTAGCCATCCTTAGCTGGGCAATGCAGGCGAGACTCCGCCCAGAGCTATAAATCAGGCGACTCTAAATAGGAGCTCGTATCGGAATCCCCACTGGCTTTGGGTGGCTCGGTTCCACGAACAAAATATTCGAGAAAAGCCCCCGGCTGATCGGCCTCCATCCTGATGCCGGAATCGTGATTGACCCAGTACGGGTCAACCCCCTCCGGAGGACTAAAATCAAGGGGGGTAAGCGGCTCCGGCGCAACGTACTCGATACCGAGTCGCGCCGCCTCGCTTTTTGCCTCCTCTACTAATTGAGCATAATTGCGCTTATCTTCGTAATTGAGAAATTCCCGCATCGCGTAGAGCCAGATCGGGGCCGCGACCCGTCCACCGGTCTCTTTGTCACCGATCTCCTTTTTCGCGTCGAATCCCACCCAAACCCCGGCCGCCCACTGCGGTGTGTAACCGATAAACCATGTATCCATCTGATCGTTCGAGGTCCCAGTCTTACCCGCCACCGGACGCAGAATCTCTTTGATACGATACCCCGTACCAAATTCGATGACTCCCTTCATCATGTGTGACATCACAAACGCACTGTTTGGATCGATCGCCTGCTGGGCCCGCGCAAGCGACTCACTCTCCGCATCGAAGAGCACCCGCCCGGTGCGGTCAACCACACGGGTGATGAACACTGAGTCGAACAACACCCCCTTGGCGGCAAAAACACCATACGCGCGGGTCAGCTCGAGGAGCGATACCTCACTACTGCCGAGCGACAACGACAGATTCCGCCCCAGCTTACTTGTAATTCCCAAACGCTTCGCGTACTGAATGACCGCGTCGATCCCGATTCGAGATACGATATCAGCCGAGACTAAATTCCTCGACTTCTCGAGAGCGATCCGCAACGAGATCGCACCGAGGAACTTCTCGTCAAAATTCGCCGGGGTCCAATACTCGTCCCCTACGCGGAAGGTCCGCGGCGCGTCATGAACGATCGTTGACGGGGTATACTGATAGCCATCAACCGCCGCCAGATACAACACCGGCTTGAAGGTCGAACCAGGTTGGCGCAACGACTGCGTTGCTCGATTGAACTGACTCCGTCCGTAGCTGTACCCGCCGACAAGCGCCGTAACCTTACCGGAATGCGGATCAAGGAGCACCATCGCCCCCTCCAGATCGGGCGTCTGGTCGAGGAACACGTCTTTGAGCTGCGTCGGTGGCCCTGCTCCCTCATCCTTTTTCGCATTATTACTCTCGTCGCGAAGCGATACCTCGATCACATCGCCGACCCGCAGCGTATCTTCGAGGTTGATCCAGGAAACTTTATCGTCTTTCGCCAACCGCTTCTTCGCCCACGCGGCCTCCCGCAGATCAACCGTTGCCGTTGCGCCACCCAGATCAACGGCAACGTTCTTGCGCTCACGCGACACCGCCGTCACCAGCGCAGGATAGACCACCTCAGGGGTAAAGCCACTCTGCAATGCATTACCGAAACGCTCGAGAAAAATGGTCCGATCGGCGTTCTCAATCGAGGCGAGAGGCCCACGCCATCCCCGACGTTTATCGACCTCGCGTAGTCCCCGACGCACGGCGATGGTCAAGAACCGATCCGCGTTCAGATCGAGTGCCGTATGAATCTGAACTCCATCCGCATCGATGTTGATATCGCGCCACCGCTCTAAAAATAATCGCCGCGCCTCAGCGACATAATACGGGGCTCGACTAATATTATTGAAACTCGCCGGGAAAACTCGGATCTTCTCCCGATTCGCCGCCTCGGCAGCCTCCGCGGTCACAAAGCCCGCCTTCACCATCTGATCGAGAACGTATTTCTGACGGCGTTTCGCCCGAGGCATATTCGAGAGCGGGGAATATTTACTCGGGGCTTTGGGGAGCCCCGCCAACATCGCGCCCTCCGCCAGAGTGAGCTGATCGAGTGACTTCTGAAAATATACCCGCGCTGCTGCTTTGAGACCGTACGCTGTATTCCCAAAAAATATCTGGTTGAGATACAGCTCAAAAATCTCATCTTTAGAAAACCGCCTCTCGAGCTGATACGATAAAATCGCTTCTTTGATCTTTCGGGTGATCTTCTTCTCCGGGGTGAGGAGGAGATTTTTGACGACTTGTTGGGTGATGGTCGAGCCCCCCTGGCTGGCTGATCCCGCCTGGAGGTTCTTTACAAACGCCCGGAGGATACTGACCGGGTCAATGCCAGCGTGGCTGTAGAACGAAGCATCTTCAGCCGCCAGAAATGCGTTGCGGACGTAGAGCGGCACTTCAGGAAGCTTTGCCGGATAGCGACGTTCCGTAAAAAATTCCGCGATAGGGGTACCATCGGCCGCGAACATCGTACTGACCACCGGGGGACGGTAGTCCTCTATCGTCGAGAGCTGCGGGAGATCGCGGGTAATATAGAAGTACCCCCACGCAACGAACGCAGCTCCGCCTATTCCGGCGAGTAGCGCGAGAACGAACCCAATGACCAGTAGCTTCTTAAACATCGCCCTCCGACAGATCGGGGTGACTCAAACCGAGCCCCGTCGATCACCGCAAGCCCCCTTGTCCCCGAAAGCCTGCTTGCTCCGGGAAAAGTAGTTCACGCTCAACGACTGCGAGAGCCTCTTTGGGTATGAAATCACTCCCCCACTGGGGTCGTATCGGGAGACGCCTCCCCGGCTTCGGCGCTCATCTTCACAAGCGACTCTTTCAACGGGAGGAGTAGCTTAAAGTCTTTCGCCCCGATGATGAACGTCTCTTTACCGTCGCTCACCTGGCCATAGTAACCCGTTTCACTCTCACCGTCCATGACACGACTGCCGACGACAAGGACGCGAGACGTTACCGGCGCTTCAGGCTCCGGGCCTCGGACCGTGACCGATATCCGCGCCGTTGGCTTTTCGACCCCCGTCACCACACCAGTCCGAGCGAACGATTCAGCCTCAAGGGTCGCAAGAGTGCGTACCACCTGCTCGATGAACGGCCGATCCCCGGGGGCACCGTTGACTGTCCATTCCTCCCCGCGCCGCTCCAGCTTCAAGGTCTCTAAATTCGGGCGTTCAATCGTCACCCCTTCAACACGATCAACTGCGACGTTAAAGATCGACCGATCACGGAAATCTTCCGGTCGCTTGAGAATGGCATCGGTTGGATCAGAGGGGAGGCGCATCACGGCAGCGGCGTTGGCGATCCGCAGGAACACATCCTCTGCCTTCCCGGCTGGCACCACTCCGATATCAATACTTAAAGGCTCGGGCCGGACCTCCTGACGAAATTGAAGCTCGACCGACAACTTCGGCACCGCAAGCCCGTATTGCCCGAGTTCTCCCACGTCATCAACAAAGTCGGCTACACGAATATTCCGTAGCGCTCGCCCCAGATTCGCCATCGCGGTATCGCTGACCTTAAAGGCGACCGGCTCGGTCATCCGCCACCGAAAAGAATCATCGCTCACAAAACTCAACGTCGTGCTACCGCTCTTCAGTTTCACCGCCGCCAACTCACTGTCAGCAAAATCAATCGGATTGCGATTGCGAAACTGATCGCGCGCCTTATCGACCGCAGTGAACAACCCGTCCGCAATCAGGTACACCTCATCCCCGCTCGCCACGTAACGCTTCGACACATACTCATTAAGAGCCCCGAAACGGATCTCCCGCGTCTCTTCCCCACGCGTCACCATCAAGGAAACCACCGGCTCTTTCAATCCATAGACGCTCGGATCGCTCGCTAGCTCGGCGCGCGCAAGCGGCTTGCCGAGAGTAAAGCTAACCAGCGCGGTGAGGAGTGAATTAATTGCTCCCTTATCAAGCCCGCCAGCGCCAACATCGGCGAGACGCCAGCTCTTCGAGCGATCGACCGAAGCGAGCGTCACGGGATCAGGGGTCGGGGCCGCCGCCCCTTTTGTCACGACGTCGGAATTAATAAAACGAAAGGTCTCGGCCCCTCTGCGAACCGTTAACGCCGAGAATTCTTGCGGTGAAACCCCTCGATAAGGCTGGTCAGCTGTTAATCGCGCCTCTTCGCGGGGCAATTCAAAGAACCGGATGTATGCGACGAGACCTCCCAGGAGGAGAGCAATACCGAGCGTTTTTCGCAGATTCATACGGTGATACCTCCGAAAAGAGAGCGTCCCCGGGGGAGCTAGGCGGCAACCGACTTACGCCGCCACCACACTGCCAGGCCCACAAGCAAAATGAGCTCAGGAACGAGGAAGCTCGAAATCAATAGCCACACGAAAGTCTCTTGTGACATCGGCGCAAGAGAGACACGCATCTGTCGCGGACGAATCGTCACGCCCCCCTCCTCGCCGACGAGCCAGTTGACGGCGTTCAGGGCAAAATCACGATTCGAATATACCGCCAGATTCGCATTCAGGATCCAGTCGGAATCCCCGAAAACAACAACGCGGGCAACTTTACGGAAATCATCTCCGCCGGCTTCACCCCCCTCATTTGCGGGCTTCTCCCCGTCGAGCTTACGCTCATACGCCGCTGCGATAGTTACTGGCCCTACGAGGTCCTCAGGATCGCGCACCGCCGCTGCTTCCGGAGCGTCAAATAGCTGCTCTAAGTTTCTCTCCGCCCACGCCGTGAGACCGGTCTTTGCAAGATCGGTCCACGTTGTCGTGGCATCACTCGTGCCGACCGAACGAATTGAGGACGCCAGATTGAATACGGTGACCTCACGCTCCGACATGTTCCGGGTGAGCGGATGAGGTGCGTAGGTCGTCACGATAGGCTGAACACCGAGAGCCGGAGCTGCGAACAACCGCTGAATCTGATCGATGATAACGTCGTTACCGACTTCGATCTTGAAATGGGCGGCGATCGTCCGCACATCCTCGGTGGTCCGCGGGTCGGCCATTAACAGCAGCCTGCCCCCACCCTCCACGTAGTCAATGAGCAGCTGCCGCTCCTCCGCGAGTAACGGCTTCTTGGGCGAAATCAAAAGAACTCCGGCAGCATCCTCAGGAATCTTGCTGTGTTGCCCAAGAATAAGTCCCGCCAAGGTCAGATGCTCGTCCCCAATCGCATCAGCAAACCCCTTGAGCCCGGTCGGATCGTTCGCCGTAATATCCGGCTCCCCGTGCCCCTGCACCACATAGAGTTTCTTCGCCGCTCCCCGGGTAAGCTTCAGGATGGCGTTCGTAATCCCCTCCTCGGACGACTCGTTAATTCGACTCGTTGCCTTCGCTTCACCATCACCCAGCTCCAGATACACGACATTACCCGGCTTCATGCCGTAGGTCTGAACGAGGTGCGGCTTTGCCCGAGGATCCACCACCTCCGTGGTCACGCGCTCAAGGTTGGCTTCCTTAAAGCGCGCAAAGAGATCGCGCAACTGATTCTCCTGACCAGGATCGTCGCCGACAAGAAATCCGACGATTTTCAGCGACTGCTGCAATCCCTTCACGAGGTCGCGAGATTGGGGCGCGAGACTATAGACCCCCTCTTCGGTGAAGTCGTACCGGCGATCGTGTCGGTGCACAATCCAATTGAGCGCCACGAGAACACCGACAAATACACCGGTGTAGATCACGACATTGGCGCCGAATCGAGCCGACCGACCTTTGAGCACCGCCCCTGCTGAGGCGACTCCACGAGTGCCGGAGGCGAAAAGCCAAGCCCCCAAACAGATCACTCCGAGAATGAGATGACCCGCGATCAGGGGGGAATCGTATTCCTCCGCGATGAGACCACCCAAGATACCGAAGAGAACGAGCACCCCGCCGAGAATACCCGAGAACCGAATCCATTTACTCATACGCCGCTCAATCTTAACGAGTCACCTTGTTATTGACGTAACGTCACTTCAAAAATCAGCCGCGGCCGAGGTCGGTGCGAGCTCCGCGCCGCCGCCGCTTTGAGAACGTCGTGCAGCCCAACCCAGAGGCGCGCGACATGGCCGGCCGGCGGAGACAGACACCCTAGCGCCAACGCTGCGCATCGAGCGCCCGCATCGACACAAACAAACCGAGCGCGATCATACTCCCGAAATACGTCAAGCTTCCGATGGTCACGACCCCTCGCAGCAAATCGCGCACCTGCATCACCGGCGAGAGATAGTTCAACACCGCCGCTGCTGGACCGCTCATCGACTCAGCCGGCGAGTTGATGACATACAGGAGCAGCAACGTCACCATGCTCGCCACCCCCGCCACGATCTGATTCTCCGTAAAAGAGGAGACAGCCATACCGATACTCGCAAAACCAAGGGCACAGGCCGAGAGTCCGAGGAAACCGGTAAAGATCGGGGGCACCTCTGGATTGCCGTACCACCACAACAACAGCGGAAATACCAGCGTCAGTGACAACATCAGCATCACGACGAAAGCAACACCGAGAAACTTGCCCCAGACGATCTGACCAACCGACACCGGCGATGTAATGAGTAGCTCAAAGGTACCGCGGCGCTTCTCTTCAGCGATCGTTCGCATCGTGAGGAGCGGGATAAGAAAGACAAGCACGACCAGTAACGTCTGATAGAACCCCTCGATTACCCACTGATTGAGGTTGGGCAGATTCGTTCCGGGCATTTGGAACGGCATCGCCGAGTAGCGTTGGAGGATGAGGTTAAAAATCCCCAGCAAGTTAAAGAAAAAATAGCCCCCCAGAAGGGCGAAACCCGCGGTCACGAAATATACCACCGGGGAAACAAAGAGCGACAAAACTTCGCGCTTAAAAATCGCAATCACGTTACCCATTACACAGCTCCTCCAACGGCAAGCTCCCGCTCCTCGGCGCTGACACACTCCATAAACACCTGCTCGAGGGAATGGGTCGCGGTAACCTCGCTCAACGCCCCCTCAAGAACCGAGCGACCCCGATTGACGATGACAACTTTGCTGCAGACCATGGTGACTTCGGCGAGAATATGAGTGCTCAAAACGACCGTGTGATTCTCGGCGAGCGACTTAATCATCTGCCGAATTTGAATAATCTGCTTCGGGTCAAGCCCACTCGTCGGCTCATCGAGGATAATCACTTCGGGGTTGTGAATGATCGCTTGAGCGAGCCCCACCCGCTGGCGGTATCCGCGCGACAGGTGTTGGCACAGCTTGTCCGCGACATCGCTCACAAAACACCGTGCCATCGCATCGTCGACACTACTCTCGAGCCGATCCGCAGCTATTCCCTTGATCCGCCCGACGAAGCGGAGGTACTCACGTACCTTCATCTCACCGTAGAGCGGCGGCGTTTCAGGGAGATACCCGATCCGGCGCCGCACCTCATCCGCTGCCGAGGCAACATCGAAACCCGCAATACGCGCTCGACCCGAGGTTGCGGGGAGATAAGTCACCAACATCCGAATCGATGTCGTCTTGCCCGCCCCGTTGGGACCGAGAAAGCCGACCACATCGCCACGCTGAGCTGTAAACGACACATCGCTCACCGCGGTATAGTCACCGTATTTTTTGGCTAAATGCTCGACTTCTATCATATTTTTTATAATTAAAGGACTGATGCTTATTCAGCTTTTGAGCGTCCGTCAGAAGCCTTCTTCGACCGCAGCTCGTAAAGTTGATTTGCCAGAAAACCTATAGGAGCGCAACGTTACATAGCCCCTTCACCACCTCCATCACGGGCGCAAGCCACCCCAGTCTGAGGTAATGACTATCGCTCCCCCCCGCGACGTTCAGGCATACCCGGGGCCACCTCGAAGACCCTCGAAGGGGTCGATTCGGTTTCACCTTTAAAGGCGCTAATACTGACAAATAGACGTTGCGAATTCGGAATATCGGGGATGACGTAGCGATAAAGTTTGCCGCGAACCGGATCCTCCACCTTTTCCACCTCGCTCACCGCCAACCGCCGCTCCGTGGTTAACGCCTCATGCGATTCGCCGTACCGCACCGTAAAACCGTCGATCGGCTCAGCGGGTAACTCCCACAAGATCTCTATCGAACTCCGCTCTGCTGAAGAGTCCGGAGCGGGCTGAAGTTGCTCACGCTCCCCCCGACTCTCGCCCTTTGCTTTTTGGGCACTTCTTTCTGAGCTCCGCACCTCGGGTGATTGAAACGACGTATTACCAGAGAAACACCCCCATAAAGAGGTGAGGAGGACGGCGCAACCGACAAAACGGATGCCTCGGACTTTCACCATATCGCGCTCAACCATACCGCCTCCAAAAAACTCGTAGGAGCATAACCTCCCGGGAGCGAAACGGGCACGCCCCCTGTGGCGTGACTCGCTCTTAACCCGCAACGACGCTCCGTCCTTAAGTTTCCATATCAAACATACGATAACGAATTTAGAGTGTTAGGGATACCAGGTGTATAGCCAAACCGGGTAGACTTACCATCAAAGAGAAGCCGGCTCTTGGGATGTTGTGAAAAATAAATTCGCAGCCTTGCCGGAGGTGCGTGTCGTAAGCGCGCAGCGCTCGGAGGATGAACAAGGCGTGAGTTTTATCCCCGCGCCAACGTGTCCTGACGCGATTGCTTGTCGAGGGGAAGCTTTTCCGTCGCATCGCCATGAAGGTTAACGCGCCGGTCTTTGCACGGGGAGAAAAAGAAGCTCTATGAGCACGAAGTTTGGTAGGTACTCACCCACAATGGGTGGAAAATCGAACGACCGAGAGCGACTTCTTTTTATCGCTGCTCTCGGACTCGCCTTTTCTCTTCTCGTTATTCTTATCGTCGTCTTCAATTTCCGCAGCGATGCAAACGCTCGTTCAGCGGCTCCTGAGAACGTCGCTGCACCGGTAGGAAATCTCGGCACCGTAGCTCTGCTCACTCCGGAGCGAACGGTTCGCGCCGGGTCGAAGCTCAGCGAAATTCGTTTCAAAGAGGTCCTGTGGCCCCGCTCCCAAGTTCCGGACGGCGCCATTCGAGATATCTCCGAACTACACAATCTTTACGCCAAAACGGAGCTTTCACCTGGCGTTCCACTCCAACGCATGCACCTGAGCCGCGAAGGGCTCACCACCTCTCTCGCTCTGACCCCACGCAATCGCGCGGTATCGATCGAGGTGGATGAAACTGCGGGACTCGAGGGACACGCCTTACCGGGGACGAAAGTCGACGTCGTTCTGACTTTCCAGGAGAACGGGCAGCTCGTGTCAAAGGTTATCGTTCAAAACGCGCGGGTACTCTCCTACGGGGGAGACACAAGCACAGCGGCCGACCGCTCCGATCTCGGGGTCGATTCACGGAGCCGGCGTACCAGTCGCACGATTACTCTCGACGTCTCACCGAAAGATGCGCTTCAGATCACGACGGCGCGCCAGCTTGGTCGTTTGAGTTTGATCATGCGCTCGGCTGACGACGACATCGGCAGCCCCGTGACCGAGATTGATCAAGCCGATCTCGCTCAAAATAAACCGCAAGGCAGAGCGCGCAGCACCTGTAAGAGCGGGCGAATCAAAGTGGGGGGCGAGGAGTTTCTGCTCGATTGCGATGGCACGATGAGTCGGGTACTCGATCCGAACGAGCCGTAACCTCTCGGGAAGCTGAAACCATTTACCCACCCTTTCGAGAACTTCCCCTTTTGGGGGGCGCTCATTTCGGCCCAAAAGCATAACTACCTAAAAACACACTTCTTGCTGTCTTTTCCCCACTGTAATCTCAAGCGTCCCTGAAAAAAGAGATACAGTTCCTTATGGGTTGCTCCCTTATTGCCGTCACCCCCTCTACAGCGGCAATTGATGTCGCCACTGAACCAGATGGAATTGGTGAAGTATGTCTCTTTCAATTGCGAGTGCGATTGACTCGGTTCGCGCTCAAAGACAACTCGGTCTCACCACGAATAGGCTCAGCCTTTCTTTTCAACGTCTCTCGTCAGGTCTGCGGATTAACTCTGCTTCCGACGACCCGGCTGGCTTAGCGCTCGCGGACAACCTCCGCGCCGACGCCCGACTCGCCTCAGTCGCTATCCGAAACGCCAACGACGGGATCTCTATCACTTCGATAGCGGATGCGGCTCTCGGGGAGGTCAATACGATTCTCAATCGCATGCTTGAACTCGCCCAGCAAAGCGCCAACGGAGTCTTTACTCAAGCGCAGCGCTCGGCCCTCTCGTCTGAATTTATCGCCCTCGGATCAGAGATAGACCGGATCTCCCGAGCTACCGTTTTTAATACGTTCAACCTTCTATCGAACTCCTCGAGCATTACGTTGCAGGTTGGGCTCACCGGCTCTGCTGATTCACGGATCACGATTAGCGGAGTTTTAGGCACACTCAGCTCGCTCGGCATCGGCAACGCTTCCAGCGAACTCACGGTATCGATCATCTCAACATCAATAGCCTTCTCGCAGACGGCGGCGACTACCGCGGTGAGTAGTATTCAAAACGCGATACTTTCATTAACGTCGACGCGTGGGACTATCGCCGCGGTCGAGAGTCGTTTGTCGAGCGCGATTAATTACCTTTCCGTCGCGCGAGAAAACTTCATCGCCGCGGAGAGTCGTATCCGCGATGTCGACGTCGCTGAGGAGGTCGCCAACATGGTCCGCTTACAGGTGCTTCAGCAATCAGCCCAAGCGGTTCTCGCGCAGGCGAACCTTCAACCGCAAGTGGCGCTCCGTCTCTTGCAATAGCTGAGGCGACGAACTATCCCCAACCGTCATCCGAATCATCGTCCTGGGAAGGTGAGCTGCGGGGCAAGTGGTGAGACCTCCGCGATTACCCGCTCCCAGGAAAATAGCCCCCCGGGATCGGTCTTTCTCCCGGGCGGCATCGCTACATCGCTATGCGCTACCACGAAACGAATCGGAAATCGGTTGTAGAGTTCAAAGAGGAGCTCCCCCAGCGCTCGATATTGGGCGTCCGTGAAGGCGTTCTCCGGTAAGGCGATCAATTCGATGCCGATGCTGAAATCGTTTAAGCGCTCGCGCTGATCAGGCGAGGGCATCCGACTGACTCCAGCATGCCACGCACACTCCTCGGGAGGCACCAAGCACCAAACCCCTCCCGACCGCTCGATAAAATAGTGGGCGGATACTGCGTAATCGCTCAACCTCTCCACACAACTCATGAGCTCCTCAGGGGTCGGAGCCTCGGGATGAGCCATCGAATGGACCACGACCGTATCGATCACGACATCTTCCGGTCGGGCGCTTCGGTGAGCAGTTGGTGGGAGTGGATTGATAATCATGCTGAAAGTAAGCAACGCTAGCACACTTGAGGGTAGCTCAAAAACCACTTCAAGCCGCACCGGGGATGGCACGATTCAAAGATGGGCCGGCGCCCATTCTTAAAACCACTTCTTGTCAAAAATCAGACCTTTTTTTCATACCCCCGCCAACAGAGGAAACAAAAAAAAGAGGCTCCCTGGGGAGCCTCTTTTTATCGGAGCGGTGGAGCTAGAAACGGCGACCACCACCTTGTCCGCCACCGGGGCCTCCCCGGCGAGGACCACCACCACCCGGTCCGTCCGTCTTCGGACGAGCCTGGTTCACGGTGAGAGAACGGCCTTTGAACTCAGTTCCGTTCAGATTATCGATCGCAGCTTGCGCATCGGCATCGCTCATCTCGACAAAACCGAAACCCTTCGAGTCTCCGGTGAATTTGTCCTTAATAATAGTTGCTGAGGTGACGGCACCAAACTGCTCGAAGAGCGACCGAAGGTCCCCCTCTGAAACCCCGTAGGGCAGGTTTCCTACATAGATGTTCACAAAAGACTCCTGAAGTTATACAAACGGCGAACACGGGAGAGTTAACGTGAAATACCCCAAAAAAGCAACATTTTTATAAATTTACCTGACTTTCACCGGGTCAGAAGTCCCCCCACTCGACCCTTTTTTCCCGGAGTTTTGGGGCACCCCCGCTTAACTTGAAGCTAACAAGCCGCCGAAGAAAATATTGAAATCTAAATACTTACACTCGAAGCACCAATGCGGGAGCTGAAAGAGAGCCATTTTGTGAAGCGCCCCCCTTTCCCCTCCGATACCCCCAGAAGAGGTGTGGCATGACCAAGGTGCTCTTCATCGCTTTTTTTGTGTTCTGTAGCGATATAGCGGCGCTTCTTTACCTCCTCATCTTGGGAGATCTAAGCCCGCTATAGCCCAACCCCACAGTCGGCGCATGCGGCGTCTACCAGCGGACTTCATCATCAGCTACCGCAGAGGCTCCCACCACCCACCAAGTCGCGGAGCTCGCCTGGATACCTCCTTTTTCGAAAAACACCGTCCCACGAATCGGTGCCTTTCGGCCTGAATCAGGTATAGTCTCCCTATGGCGATGTCACACCATTTTGGACCGAGCGACCGAGATCCCTCTGACGGGGCTTTTGATCTCGGCGCGCTCGCGTACCCACCTTCGGCGGCGAGACTTACCCCCCGCGCTGAAGCCGAGGCTCGTTTTTTCGCTCACATCGCCCTTTCGAATCTCCCCCATGACAGCTCCGATCTCTCCACGACACGCCAGCGCTACTCAGAGTTTCTGAGCAACCTATTCGAGCCGGAAGATCGACCTCGGGGCGAAATCGATGTGGAAATCGTCGCAACGTGCCTTACCTCAGGCAGAGATCTATTCCTCGCTTCGGTTCGCGAGCGAACAACAGGAGAGCTTCTTCTCCCGCGCCCCGACGACATACTCAAACTAGATCCAGGTCCACTCCTCGCGAACGCTCGGCGATTCGAAGAAGATACCTTTTGCGGAATCCTCTTTGATATCACTCCACGCGACTCGAACTTTCTTGTTGAGGCGACGCCTGTCCTACTCCCCCGGCTGATGCGGCGCGAAGCGATCCGCTTTCACAACGGGGACTCTGATTCGCTCGTCGGAGAACTCCTCACCCGCTTCGCTCGGCGAGAGATATCGCCAACGATTCGGTTCACCCATGCCACCGTGGCGGATGATAGCCCCGACGACGGATTAGTCCTCCTTTTAGCTGATGACCGGGGCCGACACTACGCTGCCAAGATCGTGAACCCCGGCGGAGGACTCCTTCACGAAGTCGAATTCTTCATCCCCCTTCAGTCTATTGTCACGCCTACTCACCGGGGTGCCCACCGCTCGATCGACCTCGGTGAGAGCTTTAAACGCAACCATCTCCGCTACGACTACACCGTCGTGGAGCGACAAGCTCTTGCTCCAGCTCTGATCGCCCACGTCGAAGCGACTCTGCGCGAATCATTTAAAGCAGTCTGGGAAAAGACCTGGCGGATCGACGTCCACGGAGCGGCGCTCGCCGCCGACGAGTCCCGGCATTACCATATCTTCACCACCATCGAGGACCGCTACGGACTCCGCATTATCCCCGGCCCGCACGGCGACACGATAGTACAATCGCGTAAACTCGGGGGGCTCCTTGTCCATGTGGACGAGCTACCGTGTGAGGGATTTTGGCCAAACCTCAAGGCGACGTTTGGCGCCCCGCCGAGCCCTCGTTACGCCTCGCGGGTGGAAGCGTGGCTGCTGCACCCGCGCGTCCTGGCGAGTGAGATTGAGCGGCTCGTTTCGCGCCCGCGTGAGGGGATCTTTGATTTCGCCTGCCGTGAACTCATCGCCGCCGATCTCGACAAACGCGGCAAGTCGGGAGCACTGGGCGAGATCACCTTCGGCCCCTTCGCCGCATGGAGTCATGACGCGAGCAAGGTCCCCCTGCGCGCGATCATCGCGACCCACCCACACGGAAAACATCTGCTCTCATTCGGATTCGATGAGCGTCTCGGTGTACTCCACCCCGATCACGACATCCGCGTTGAGGGCTATTTCCCCGTTTAGTAGCCGCTTCGTAATCTCACTTCCATTGCTCCTTTGAGGGCGTGCGCCACCCTTCCGGGGTGTGCCGAAACGCGACACCGCGCTCCGCTCCGACGAATAATCGTTGGGGGTACACGAATTCTCAACCGAGATATTCGGTGGCTTATCTGTCCTGGATTCTCACGGCAAAGTTCATGTGCCGTCTGGAAGATTCAAGGTCAAGCCGATAACTTCGCCGCGAAAGCGTCTTCAGCGCCGGTGCCAATAGTCGAATGCGGTACTCACCAATCGGCACCTCGAGCGTGTACCGAAACGGTCGTTCGAGCGAGACCTCGAATCGCTCCGCGGTGGACCGATTAGTCGCAACTATCTTAATGGCTCCCTCGCCAAGCTTTTCAAGTCGGCTCATCATCTTTACGGAGAGTCGTCTACCGTCTTTTTCGGTTAACGCGCCCCGGATCTCTATCATCGGACGGGGGGTCGAGGTTGGGGTAGGCGCAACGGTCGGCTCTGCCGGGGCCACGATAGGCAGCGGAGTAGGACCCTCCGGGATAGTCGTAGCCTCGGGCGGAGGAGCCACCACGCTCGGCGTTGGGGATATCGGGGCCGGCTCATTCGGCGGTGTGGTCGGAGGAGGTGTCTGGCCCGGCTCCGGATTTACGGGAACTCCGGGACTCGGCGCGGGAGCTACAACACAGGGGGTAAACTGCGCCCTTTCCACTGCGACCATGACTCCGCCGCTAAAGAGCAGCAAAGTATTCGAACCCTCCTCACGGCTAGTTTCAAAGAAGGTCGTGCCTACCCCCGCAACGACGGTACCTCTCTGCAGGGAGCCGTAGAGATCCCAGGTGAGTGTGAGCGCACTCGAACCGCCGTTCGTTACCGACCACCGCGCGAACTTCTCCGGATTAAAAGAACAAATGCTTGCCAGCGTTAGCTCTAAGTTCCCCCGCTCGTCAGGTGTCGCACTCGGGCGAGGAGTCGCGGTCGAAACCGTCGTGGGCTCAGGGGACGGTGACGGAGTCACCCGAGTCGGTGTTGCGGTTGGCGCAACGGTTGGCGACACACTCGGTATCGAGCCCGGCGTTGCCGACGGCACCGGACGAGGGGCAGTCGGAGTTGAAGGTGGTATCACCGTCGCCGTCGGGATTACGGTTGAACTCGGCACCGGAGAGTATGTTACTACCGGTGCAGGTACTGGTGTGGGCTCCGAAATCCGCGGCGAAGGTGATGGTGTCGGGGCGACCGTCGGAGCTTGAGGCGGTGTCACCGGAGCTACCGTTGCCCGTGGAGTCGAGGTCGGTGCTACCGTCGGCATGGGGGTTGATGGAGCTGGAGACGGTGTCGGTACCGAAGTCTCGACCGGGCGGGGGGTCGCTTCTGGCGTCGGGTTTGCTGGTCTTGTATTCACGGGTGGCGGAATCGTCGGAATTGGTGTCGGTGGAACAGGGAGCGGAGTTGGCTCAACGATTGATCTGAAATCGAGCCCGGTTTCGTTCGCCTCCCCCTCACCGGCATGAACCGCGGGCACAAAGTCATGCCCAGGAAGGCTTGCTCTGAGGACGTAGTTCGCTCCGTCTGGAACGGTCAGAAGAAAATATCCCCGCTCATCGGTCGACGTTATCTTCCTCGTGGACTCGTGCTCGAGGGTCACTGCGACGTCCGGCATCGGCTCATAGAGAGAATTCACCACCCGTCCAACGAGCTGAAAACTCTCGACCGATACTTCGAATACATTATTGGTAAGGTTACACATCACATTCGGATAGTAGGCCCCTGCTGGGTCGAAACGCCGTCCATCCGAATCCACCGTTACCCAGACATCCGCCCCCCGCGGGACCGTGACCGTGTAATTTCCCCTGGCATCGGTCTTCGTTTCAGGCTCATGGTTCACTGACACCACCGCCCCCTCGAGCGGCTTGCCGTCGAGCGCTGTGACTTGCCCGGTGATCTCATAGTTAGCTGCAACCGGACACGTTGGCGGAGCTGGCGTCGCGCTCGGTTGAAGCGCGGGGCCGACCGCAACGAAGTTCACATCGGAGTGATTCCGATCGATCTGATCGATCGAGACGCTCTGTGGATCAAACATAAGCGTGCCGGCGGACGCGCGTAAGCTGGGTGAGCTATACTCATCAACATATAAAAAGTAACTCCCGTTTGACCCCGTCGTTGCGACCAGCGCGCCATCTCGAAGAATCGATGCGTTAGGGAGCGGGACGGTGTCGAGATTGAAAACGCTTCCGCTAATAAGACGTTGTTGCGGAGCTGGCTCGCGGCAATACGCATGCAACGTCATCACCGCTTCACTACTGGGGCAACGCTGAAAAGGGGTTGCATGACTTTCGGTAAAATCGCATCCAGCCATCTGCGGTGTCACCGACACGGTATCGTTTCGGTGGTCGAAATCGTTATCGTTACACGCCGATCGAGATTTAAAGGCAAGAAGGGCTCTTCCCTCAGAGTTCGTGGTGCGAGCTTGCCCGCATGCATTCAATTCGGAGGATTCAACTTTAACGCCGCCGAGGGATAGACCCCCCTCACGCACATCAACGACCAACGCCCCGCTTCCCTGGAAATTAGAGAAGGCCGTGAATCGAATATCGTTCATCACCCGCTCTTGAGGATTGATAGTCACCTCTTTCGGGTAGACGTCATAGTCGGTTTGCGCTGCCAAGCTCCAACTCGCGCCCGAGGAGATCCCCAACTGAGTCGTTGAAACGGAGAAGAAGCCGGTGGCTCCCGTCGTTCGCAGTGAGACTGGAAGCTTACCGAGCTCCGGGCCGGTAAAGGTTACTCCTTGAAGGGGCGTATTCTGAGGGGTCAGAGCAAAAATACGATACGTGATAACGTTCGTTACGGGGAGCGAGGCAGCCTGACGACCGGTCGCAACAAAAAATCCGTCAACCACCGAGGTCAGACATCGAGTAAAGCGAGGCCCCTTTGGGTCAGAAAATGAATAGATCGCTCCCTTCGGACTCTCCGCAGTTATCGTCGTAAAATTATCGCTCGTTGTCGTGTTTCCGTCGTTACACGTTCCGAGCGCTCGGTAAACCGCGAAAACGACGTTGCCATCGCTATCAGTCGATCGAGTCTGGCACGGCGATACGGCACTCGAGACCGTAACCGGCACATTCGGTACACCTCTACCGTTTGAACCGCGCACGTTCCACGTCAGCACGGTCGTGCCCGTAGGATCATCGTGCGCGGTTACCAGACATTTCCGACCCGGACAGCCAACCGGTCCGATAACGAGCTCCGGTGGGTCAAATCGTTGGCGTGCCGAATCATTCGCGAATGTGATGAGAGCAGGGGCCTTTAGATCATCGCTATCAAAAGCGAATAACCCATCACGATCGGTGATTCGGTTCGGGAAGCTATTAAACCCGGCTGTTCCAAAGACTCTCACGTTTGGTACCGGAGCACCCGTTATGTCACGGATTTGGACGGTGTAGATCTCGCCGAAACTCGTTAAAGGGAAAAGCATACCCGCGAGAACAAGGAGCGCTTTTAAAAATGTACTCCGACCCATTTTTAACTCGCCCCAAGCCCGAATGGTGCTCCTCAAGACCCTATTCCCCGCGTCGCTCAGATGAACGAACTCTCTGGGCACGGTATGAGCTGGCCCTTCAGTCACGTCACTCTGCTGTCTACGCCGCTTGCTGCCCATCTCTTTTTACTGCATCGCCATAATATTTGTATCGACAGTGCCTAACACCATCCCCTCGGGAATATTCCCAAAGCCAACGCCCGTCTTCGTGGCTTCGAGTCGATACCTCGAATTATAGGGGGCGAACAACTCAAATTCACCCACCGCATTCGTCACCGTTGTCCCACCGTTCCCGTCGGTGACCGTCACCCCAGGAACTCCATTTCGGCCAAACCGATCCCATACCCGCCCCGCAAGCTTGAACGTCTTGATTGCTCCACGGACCGTGACGAGAATAGGTCCGTTGACGCTGGCGGTAATACGCTCGAACTCGTGGCCACTCTTTTGAGCGGTCACAGTGAACTGCGCTCCATCCGGTACATTATCGTAGCGTACCAGCCCCTGAGAATCGGTAAACTTCGTCCTCCCTCGCTCGTTGCCGTAACGTGAGCTCCATTCAGCGACAACGCGTGCCCCAACGAGTGGTCCGGCGGCCCCCTCAAAGCGCACACTCACGAATTGCATCGAAGGGAGGGGCGTTGGCGTCGGTGTTGGGGTAGGCGTCGGCGTTGGTGTCGGGGTGGGAGTACTCGTGGGTGTCGGGGTCGGGGTACGTGTCGGGGTCGGCGTCGGAGTCGGGGTCGGTGTTGGCGTTGGCGGAGGAATGCAATCAGGAATACGCGCCACCACATTCGCCCCACTGACCGCGACGGTAGCTGAGCTGAGGCATTGGTACCCCGACCGAGCCGCCGACACGGTATAGGTCTCAGGCGAATAGACGTTGCTGATGACGAAACTCCCGTCAGCCCCAGACTGCGTTGAGAAAGGTGGTAGGCCACGCAGTGAGGTCGCTACCACCGTCGCACCACCGACCCCCCTTCCAGCGGTGTCCCGAACAACTCCCGAGATGGAGTATAAACTGCCGTCGTAAGCTTGGAGAGTGAGGGATACGGTTCCGTTCAAGGCACCGCTCACCGCCGGGAAAACATAGCCCGCTCGGGAGACGGTCACGGTGTAGTTCGAACCGCACGAGGCCGTCGTGACACTGAACGATCCATCACTTCCTGAGGTGAACAGCGCGGGAGCTCCTGCGTTGAGAGCCACCGCGACCGTAGCTCCAGTGATCGGGCGCCCCGCTCCGTCGACTACCCGCCCACCGAGCTGGTATTGCGCCGTGGCTGCGGTAAAATTCGCATCGGTAATTGGTGTACCGTCTACCGTGCGGGTGATCGACGGTGGCGTGAATACGGTGCAGCTTAAAGTCGGTGTTATCGTTACCGCCGCACCGTTCGGAATGTTCAAAAGGCGGTATACTCCGTCAGTATCGGTCGTTGTAGCTCCGAACGGTCCTGCGCTGACCGGGACACCGCTGAGCGGCGTACTACTTCGAGTAATCCGCCCACTGATAGCGAGTCCAACTTTCCGAATAGCTTCGACCGCGTTCGGAAGATGGGCGAGCCTACCCGACCCGACAACCCCCGTAAGACTCGCCTGAGGCACCCCGGTGTTCACGATCGTCGCGACCAGATCGCCCACCGACACAGTCGGATTGACCCCCAAAAGATACGTCGCCATACCGGCAACATGGGGAGCGGCCATCGAGGTACCGTTGTACCATTCGTATCCGCCATTGAGGACGGTGCTAAAAATATTTACCCCTGGAGCAGCCACGTCGACGTTTGTCGTACCGTAGTTGGAGAATGAAGCAAGTCTTCCACTCCCCGTAATCGCGGCTACCGATATAATATTCGGACTCGAATACGCGGCTGGATAACTCGGCGAACGATCGATATTTTGAGCGCTGTTACCGGCTGCAGCAACGACCACGATCCCAAGTTCGCCCGCACGATCTATGGCGGCTTTGATCATCGAGTTCGGATACGGTCCTCCCAGCGACATATTGATAACCCGGACGTTTACCCCACTCTGACGAAGTCCGATCACGTAGTTGATCCCGGCGAGAATCTGCGAGTCATACCCCCGCCCCGAGGCGCTCAGCACCTTGACGCCGATAAGGTTTGCTTGCCAATTAACACCGGCGATTCCGATCCTATTATTGCCGACCGCCCCAATAGTCCCCGCAACGTGGGTACCGTGGCTATGGTCGTCCAGCGGATCTCCATCGATATTGACCAGGTCGGCACCATGAATATCATCGATGTACCCATTTCGATCGTCGTCGATTCCGTTACCCGAAACCTCTCTTGGATTACGCCACATATTCGCCGCGAGGTCAGGATGGGTATAGTCGATACCGGTATCGATCACCGCGACCGCCTGTGTGATATCTCCCGTGGAGCTATCCCACGGACGCTCAGCCTCTATTCCCGGAACCGCTTGCACGCCCCACAGGTTGTCGTAGAAAGGGTCGTTGGGTCGAGCAAAGAGAGCGACCGGATTATTACACTCAAAATCACGTATCGCCCGGTTATCTCGGCGGACAACCTGACGAAGCTCGTGGAGCGAGCTGGCTTCGCCGACATCTTCGGCCGAAACTAGCGCCACGGTTGGACCGAGCTTGAGCTCCTCATTCATCGACAGATCAACCGCCGCAAGGTTATCTAAGAGAAAATTTTTAGCCTTCTCAATCCGCTCATTCCGCGAGCCCACGAATTCCTCCGCGCGGAGATGCTCCCGAAAAGTCCCACTCGTTAAGGTCCTGGCGAGCGCATGGGCAGAGAACTCTACCAACAACTCATTATTTTCGCAGAGACGCGACTCATCATCCGAAAAAGCTGAAGCACAAAAGACCGTGGAAAGGAGAAGGAAGAGAGCTTGTAAGAAAACCACCGCCGATCGAAGCGCGCACGAAAATCGTCCTACAAACGACCGTGTCGAAAGATTGGAAACCACCCCACCTACCGTCGAAATACCCAGGCTTTACCGGCTAAGGTGTGTCGTCTCGTTGGACTCTAAAGGTAACGATTCGGGGCGGAAATTATTGCTAACTGATGACAAATCATAGCGATTATGAGCACGAGCTCCGGGTTTCTCGTAGCTCATCTTTCACCCACATCACTCGGACCTAAACAAACCTTTTGAGGCGGGCAGGTTGGATCCCTCTTACACCCTCTCAGCGGTGGGAAAGGGATGAAATCCCTGAGTAGATAGGGAACTATTTTTTTGGTTCACTTCTTCGATCGACTATCAAGCTCGGCCCACCGACCAAACAGCGTCTCCACCTCCGCTTGGGCCTCGGCGAGCAGTTTACATTGCGCCTGTAACTTTAACCCATCGGAGACGACCTCCGCTCGTGTGAGGCTCGCTTGAAGCTCAACCACCTTCTTCTCCGCCGCCTCTATCTTTCCCTCGATAGCCTTGAGCTCCCGGTGCTCCATGTAAGAAAGTTTCTTAGACTCGGGCCGCAGAGCACCCTCCCGCACATCGAGTGGAGCGCTCTTCTTCGCGTCTTTCCCCCCGGTTGCCCCCTCAACGACGGCGACCCATTGGTGGTAATCGGCATAGAGGAGGGAGCGTTTCCCGGGGATCTCGGTGAGTCCCACCACGGTTGACGCAACCCGATCGAGCAGATAACGGTCGTGGGTCACCAACACGACCGCCCCCGAAAACTCATCGAGCGCTTCCTCCAGAACTTCAAGCGTCGGGATATCGAGATCGTTCGTCGGCTCATCGAGCACCAAGATATCGGCCGGCTCAAGCATCAGCCGAGCGATCAGCGCCCGCGCGCGCTCGCCCCCCGATAACTCGCTCACCGGAAGCTTTAACTGCTCCGGTCGAAAGAGGAAGCGCCGGGCCCATGCGGAAGCGTGATACTCCCGCCCTTGAAAGACCACCGAATCACCGGAGCGACAAAAAAGCTCCTGGAGCTTCTGATCGAGACTGAGAGCTGAGCGCCTCTGATCGAGAACAGCGATTTTCAATCGGGGCGCTTGCACCACGCGTCCGTTATCGGGGGAAAGTTTCCCCAAGAGCGTGTTCAAAAAAGTGGTCTTCCCCGAGCCGTTATTCCCGACAACTCCGAGGCGTGTGCCGGGTGCGAGCGTCACCGTCACGTCTTCGAAAAGGACCCTCTCCCCCAAACGCTTCGTAATACCCTCAACTCGAATCAGCTCTTGAGTCTTTCGCTCTGAACCACTAAACGCGATCCCGGCGGTGCGAGCATTCGGCTCGAAACCTTTCAGCTCGGCGATCAGGTCACCCGCGCGATCGATCCGTCCTTTTGCTTTCGTCGTTCGCGCCTTCGCACCCCGACGAAGCCACTCAACTTCTCGTCGGACCTTATTCGCCAGGGAGGCCTGATACTGCTCGCGCTGCTCAAGGAAAACGGCGCGATTCTCCAGAAACTCGCTGTACGTACCGGTGACCGAAAAGAATCCCCCCGGATACCGCCGATCGATCTCGAGGACACGCGCCGCAACGTTCTCGATGAAATACCGATCGTGGGAGATAAATACCGCTGCAAAATTTCCCTTTTGCAGAACCCCCTCGAGCCACTCGACCCCCGCAATATCGAGATGGTTAGTCGGCTCATCGAGGAGGAGGAGCTCTGGGCTACTGACAAGCGCTGCCGCAATAGCCAGCCGCTTTCGCTGGCCACCGGAAAGCTCTGCGGTAAGAGCATTCCGCTCCGTAAACCCCGCGATGCCGCACGCCTCAGCAACGCGACCATCGGGATTACCTTCGTGGGTTGGCACGGCTTCGCGCAACACACTTTCAACGGTCGAACCATCAGGGAAACGATCTTCCTGCGCCACGTACCGCACTGCAAGATCTTTGCGCAGCGCCACATCCCCTTCATCCGGCTCCTCAAGTCCCGCTAAAATCCGTAACAAGGTGGATTTTCCCGAGCCGTTCGGACCGACAACGCCGACCCGCTCCCCCTCACTCACCGCGACCGAGATATCGGTAAAGAGAGGGCGTATACCAAAGATCTTGGTAACTTTTTGAGCACTTATGAGGGGCGTTGGTGGCATCGTCGTTTACTCTAACAGGTTTACGAAAAAAGAACTGCCTTTGCTTGCTGCAGACTCGTCGGTGCTTGTTCGTGCGGATATTGAGCGATGTTTTACTCAGGTGCTAGGGGGCCCCCGCAGAACCTGGAGCGAGCCCCTGAAGTACCCGTGCCGTCGCCTCGATCGTCCGGGCGATCGAGAACTCTCCTTTGATTCGAGCAGAGGCGCCTGCCCCCAAACGGGTCCGGAACTCGTCGTCTCGGACCAACCGCTCGATGGCCTCCGCCAGCGCACGCACATCGCTCGGCGGAACAACGAGTCCCGAGAGACCATCAGCCACAAGCTCCGGCATCCCTCCCACCGCGGTCACGATAGGCGGAACGCCCTGGCTCATCGCCTCAATCACCGCTTTCGGTAACCCCTCACGGGCCCGCGACGGCATCACAAACACCTGACACGAACGCACGATTTGGGGGGCATCGGCGCGATATCCGGTGAAGTGAACCCGGTCTCCGATCCCCAGACTCTCCACCAATCGACTGAGCCTTTTATCGCGGACCTCTCCGATCAGCAAAAGGTGGGCCGGGTTCGACCCTTTGAGGAGGCCAAAGGCTCGTACAAGGATATCAACTCCTTTCACCGGACGCATATTAGCGGTACAGCCCACGACCGGGGCCCCGGGGGGAATACCAAACTGACTGAGGTCAACCGACTCTCCGCCGCTGTACCACACCGGATCGTGGCCTTTATATATCGTCACCAGTCGGTTTGCGGCGACACCTTTCGAAAGAAGGTAGCGCTCAACTGCTTGAGAGACACAAATAATTCGCTCGATACGGGGGTTCAAAAAGCCGAGATATGAGGTCGGATCGAGCCGGCTCAGATGTCCGACCGTCCCCCGATAGGTCACCACTCGCTGAGTGGTCCCCCGCGTCGCCCACAATACGGTGGTGAGCGCCCGCGCCGTCAACGCATATACAACATCAAAACGCTCAGCGGCGAGTTTTTCCCGTAAGAACCGAATCGCCTGGCGATCGAACTTACTCCGCATCGTCTGATAGGCGATCGGCACATTCCGCGCTCGTAGCGCTTCAAGATTCGGTGATTGCTCAGCGCAAACGAGCTCGAGGGCAAACCCTTTCTCGCATAAGCCCTCAAAGAGGCCCCGTTCGACCCGATCGATCAGGGTCCCAACGACGAGCACGCGCATAAGAGACCTATCGGTTGGAGCGAACACAAAGGCCTGCCAGCGAGTTTCCGCTCATAGCCGTCGTCATTTTTCGCTCAGAGACTTTTTTCACTGCCACACCATCTGCTCGATGAAAACCCACTCCGTGTACACTTTTTCCCGGAAGGGCAAAGCGGACCGTTCGTTGACACTTATACCACCGTTTTCCCGAGTAAAAAACTTTCAGGCTGAACAACGGTTACGAACCGCAAGCCGGAGGCCACCTCCAAAATAGACCGTGACTCGTCACGGCCCCCCCTGCACGCCGCCGTAAGTATCGGCGCTTTGGGGCGCTCCGAATGGAGCGAGCGCCAGGGTCAGCGTCTCTCTAAATGGCGTAATAGCATGCATCGGGATGGTGCACGATAATCGCTGAGGTGGACTGCTCGGGCACAAGTTGGAACTCCGAGCTTAGCTCGACACCGATTTCGTCTGGGCGGATAAGATCGAAGATATACCGCTGATCCTCGACGTTCGGACACGCCGGATAGCCAAAGCTATACCGCTCACCGTGGTAGGTTTGCCGAAAAAGCGACTCAATGGTGAGTCCATCTTGCCCGGCGATCCCCAGTTCCTGCCGTATACGCTTGTGCCAATACTCCGCCAGCGCCTCAGCTGTCTCAACCGAAAGACCGTAAAAGTGGAGGTAGTCCGAGTATTCGTCAGCTTTAAAAAGCTCCCGACACTTCTCTGAGGCGAGGGCTCCAGCGGTGACGACGTGAAATGCGACCACATCTTTTCGCCCACTTGAGCGGGGCAGGAAGTAGTCAGCAAGACACCGCCGCTGATCGGAGACCTGACGCGGGAAAGAGATGCGACAAACCTCGTGGGTGTGATCATCCGGAGCGAAGATAATCAGGTCATTCCGCTCACTTTGACACGGAAAATAACCGTAGGCGATCCGCGGCTTGAGCCATTCCCGCTCGATCGTACGCTGGCACCACTCTTGGAACGTTGGCTCAACATGATCACGTATAAATGCCCGGTACTCAGCCGTCGACTTCTTGCCTCGTCGGTACATCCATTGATTCGCGAAAAGGGCTTTTTTATTGATAAACGCGAATATCTCGCGGAGATTGAGCGCCGCCGAATCGAGATGCCGATACCCCCAAAAAGGTGGTGTTGGGATCTCTTCGGGTGGCAAAACGCGAATACCACTCGGGGCATACTCATTCGCCTTTTCGGCGATGCGTGCTTCCCGCTCAACCCGCATCTCGCCCCGCCGGCGCGCATTCTCATCGTTCTTCGTCGTCAATTTCTTATCGACGACCTGACCGGTCAGCTCATCCATCAACTGGAGCCCGGTGAACGCGTCAGCGCCATAAAACACCTGCCCGGTTGGATACGCTTGACGTAGATCGACCTCGACGTACGCTCGATTGAGCGCCGCCCCACCACAGATAACCGGAATCGTCATCCCTCGCGCCGCCATCTGCTCGAGATTCTCCTTCATGACGAGGGTCGATTTCACCAGAAGACCCGACATCCCGATGGCGTGGGGCTTGTGCTCCTCAGCAGCTTGGAGAATCGCCTCAAGGGGCTGCTTAATGCCGAGATTGACGACCTTATAACCGTTATTTGAGAGGATAATATCGACAAGATTCTTTCCGATATCGTGCACGTCACCTTTCACCGTCGCGATGACGAGACACCCCTTTAACGGCCCGGCGGACTTATCCATAAACTGCTGAAGATGCGCGACCGCTTTTTTCATCGTCTCCGCAGATTGGAGCACGAAAGGAAGCTGCATCTCCCCCGCTCCGAAGAGGTCGCCGACCGTCTTCATCCCTTCAAGGAGGATCGAATTGATGATCGTCAGAGGGTCATAGGTCGTGAGCGCCCGGTCGAGCACCACTTCGATACCGGTCTTCTTTCCATCGATGATCCGGCGCTTGAGGACCTCCTCGATCGGGGTATCATCGGATTCGTCCCCCTCGCTTGCAGCCCCTTTTGCTCCCTGAAGCTTCTCAATGAATACGAACAGCGGATCGTATCCCTCTCGACGCCGATCGTAGATAAGATCGAGGGTGAGCGCGGCGATTTCCGGCTCAATTTTATGCATCGGCAGGATCTTCTTGGAGTGGACGATACACGCATCAAGACCGAGCTTCAGCGCCTCGCTGAGAAAAACCGAGTTTAAGATCTGCCGCGGATAAGGCTTCAATCCAAACGACACGTTTGACAGACCTAGAATCGTCCGAGCCCGCGGGATGTGCGCTTTGATAAGCTTAATTCCCTCAAGGGTCTCAATTCCAGCGGTTCGACTATCCTCATCACCGGAGCCGATCGTAAACGTCAACGGATCGTAGATGAGCGCCTCCGACGGTATACCGTGACGCTCGTGAGCGAGTTTGTGGATACGTTCTGCCACGGCGAGCTTCCGCGCCGCCGTTTTCGCCATCCCCTCCTCATCGATCGTGAGGGCGATCAGAGCTGCACCGTAGCGCACGGCGAGCTCACAGATACGATCAAATTTCCCCTCGCCATCTTCGAGGTTAATCGAATTGATAATCGCCCGACCGCCGACAAGTTTGAGGCCCGCTTCCAAAACATCAAGCTGGGTCGAGTCGATCATCACCGGCGCGGTCACTTGCGGGGCGAAGCGAAAGAGCACCTCGCGCATATCGCGTACCTCGTCCCGACCGACATAGGCGGTGCAGACATCGAGCACGTGCGCTCCCTCGTCGACTTCGCTGCGGCCCATCTCAACGATACCTTCCCAATCCTCTTTGAGAAGCATCTCCCGAAACTGCTTTGAGCCGTTGGCATTACACCGCTCACCCACAATAAGTGGAGATGTGCCATCCTGATCGAGCGGCACAGCCGTGTAAGTTGAAGACACGTGCGAAGCGAAGTCGTGCGGACGATCTTGAGGCGATAACCCACCTACCCGCTCGAAGAGGGCTTGAATATGCTTCGGGGTCGTCCCGCAACATCCCCCAACCATCGAAACGCCGTAATCACGCACAAAGATCTCTTGGTGATCGGCGAAATCTTGCGGGGTGAGATCGTAGACGGCTTGCCCCTCGACGTTTCGAGGCAGGCCCGCATTCGGCAACACCGCAATCGGACGAGAGCTCGTCTTCCCGAGAAAACGGACGTTCTCCTCCATCATATCGGGACCGGTCGCGCAGTTAAGCCCCACGCCATCAAGGGGCAAGGTCTCAAGCACAACCAGCGCCGCCGCCATCTCAGTCCCGAGGAGCATCGTGCCGGTGGTCTCGATGGTCATGGTGGCGATTATCGGCACCCGCCGACCAACTTTCTTCATCGCATCGACCGCGGCGATGACGGCGCACTTTACTTGCAAGATATCTTGGCACGTCTCGATCTGAATCAGATCGACCCCTCCGTCGAGTAGTCCCAGCATCTGGGGAAGATAGCTCGCATGCATCTCATCGAAAGTCGTATGACCCAACGTCACGAGCTTCGTCGTTGGCCCGACAGAGCCGGCGACGAAACGGGGCCACGCCCCCGAGGAGAAATCATTAGCGACCGATTTCGCGAGCTCCGCCGCTCGCTTCGATATCACGTAGCTTTGCTCCCCAATTCCATACTCCGCGAGGACGACCGCCGAGGAGCCAAAAGTGTTTGTTTCGACGACATCAGCGCCGACATCGAAAAAAGTCGCGTGAATATCCTTAACGATCTCCGGACGGGTGATAACGAGGTTCTCGTTACAACCATCGAGCCCGCCGAAATCATCGGGGTTAAGGTTGCGCGCCTGGATGGTTGTACCCATCGCCCCGTCGAAGACGAGAACTTTTTCACGGAGACGTTTGAGGAAGCGATCGGACACTGCTTGTTACCCGTTAGAGCACCGAAAAATCGGAGCGTGCCGATGCTAACACGGGAGCGGGCCACCTTCAAAGGCAACTTCAAAGACCGGTAGAGTTAATCCCTCAAGCGACCGACCGAAAGACGCTCAGATCATGCCGCGGTCGATAAGGATCTCGCGGAGAATCTCAGCTTCGTCGTGACTCGCGAGCCGCGGACTTGCTCCCCGAGCGGAGATACGGAGCGCGCGGCCGAGTTCCCGCGAGAGATCAGGCTTGCGGGGAGGCTTTACCAGAAAACCGCTCGCCCCCGCCTTCAGGCATTCGACTAAGGTATCGACGGTGCCGTACGCCGTAAGGGCGATTATGGGGATATGCTTGAGCTTTTCGTGATTTCGCACAAACTCGATGAGCTTTTGGCCACTCACCTCGGGCATGCGGATATCGGTGACGATACACGAGAATTTCTCAGGTTCCCCCTCGAGGGCAGAGATCGCTTCCTTAACTGAGCGTTTGCCCTCGACATGCTCAAAGCCCATGTTCTCGATGTACGAGCACACGATATCTCGGGGCGAATCAAGGTCTTCGACAACCATAATCTTAAATGGGTTCATCTTTTGAAATCCGCGTGGCTTCACCCCAGCGAGCGACTCTTTGAGTACCCGCCAGGCATCATCACCGACCGCGAGATCGGCTCCGAAAAGCCGCGCTTCACTCTGGACTTTCTTCAACGTAGAGTCGAGGTGAAACACAACCAGCGGAGCCACCGGATTTTTTTGCCACATCCCGGTACCAAGCTTCTGCTGATCGGCGACCGAAACTGAGCCGTCGACGAAGGCGATATCGAAAGAGCGGAGTTTCAACCACTCAAGCCCGCTCGTCACGTCGGCCGTCGCTTTGACCCGGAACAAGGCCCCACTGCCAAGCTCCTCAAGCTGCGCCCGAATGCGGTTGTCGCGACAGACGATTAAGAGGTCCGGCATCGTTCAACTCCTTCGGTGGCTGGGGGTAAGTTTCGGCTGAGGGCATCAAGCGTTTGTAAAGCTGCCGCGACCTCAACCGGGTCGACCTGACCAAACTGAAGAAAGATCGCCTCAAGGCGCGCCGCGACCGCGGCGACCTCGTCGAGACTAAAGAATCCTGCCCCACCTTTTATCGTGTGGGCTATCCGGCCTATGTCGGTAACCTCTGAAACTGACAAGACCTCGCCGTCCCCGAACAGCGAGCGCATACGCTCAACCTGGCCTCCCAGCTCGGAACAGAAGAGCTCGTACGCTCGGGTTCCACGGAGGTTCATGCGGGGCTTTTCAGTCATAACGCTATTGTCGGCCGAAAGGCGCGCAATCTTGAGTATGCCGGCGACGTTAGGTGCCCTCAGTGGCAGCTTCATCGGACTACCCCGAGGCGGTCTTTCCCAATCGGGTCGAATGAATTAAAAGTAGTTAGAAAGGTTCTGAAAATTCGTTTCGCATCCTCGTCGGAGAGGACACAAAGTCCGACCGCGGATGAGTGCGAAGCGTAAGTCTGCGGGGCAACGGTTATTTCTCACTGTGAATAGCCCCAAAAGATCTCGGACCGAGTGCGAAAGTGGTAGAAAACTCACTTTAACCTGATAACATTTTCGTCCAGCTTCGATAGACAGATATCTGTATAGACTGGCTATTTGATAGATTGGCGATTCGCCTGGGTAACTTTCAACAACAACCTGTATGAAGAAGATATTTCCGATCCTCCTCCTCGCTGTTTTGGCTATCTCGGCCTGGTTTTTCAGCGCCTCAAAAACCCCGGTAAATACCGTTTCAGATGGCTCCAAAGCGAACCCATCAGCCGAAACCGTCCGCAACGACATGATCAATGATATCAACAACCTAGACGAATCAACGAACTCAGCGACGCTGGACGGGGCAAGCCCCGAGGGGGGGGATACGGCGGATATGTTCAACGCCGAGGGTGAAACAAAGCCAGCCGCCCAGTTCTACGCGAACGCGGAAGAGGCCCTCAAAGCGATTCAGGCGGGGGCACGCGATTACGATGACATGATCCTCGAGCAGTTTACCCTCCCCGGGGATGATTGCACGTGGTGCCCCGAACTCTACAAGTCGGTGAAGGACCTCCTCGGCGATCAAGCTCTCCCAACCGATCAAAGGACCTTTTACGCTGAGATTTTAGCGATAAGCGGACGGGTAGATAACCTCGCGACCCTCGTTGAAGGAATCAAAAACGCTCCCTCAAAGGAGATCGGCGACACCTATGCCGAGGCGCTTGAACTAACGATGGGTAAAGACGATGTGGTCGAATTCTTAAGCGAGCACATGGGCGCTACCAACGAGTCTCTTCGCGAGGCTTCGGTCGCAGCGATTACCAATCAAGGTTCCCGTCTCGCGGCAGAGGCGCTCTATAAAAACACGGTAGACCGAGGCGATCCGGACGGTTACTACTCGGTAGGAATCGGGCTTGCCGAGCTGGTTCCAAGCGAGGAGACCCTTCCCTACCTTCAGGAAATCGCCTTAAAGCGAGATCAATATTCGCACCTTGCGGTGAAATCGCTTATCAACGGCGGTCAACCCGGATTACAGATTGTGTTCGATATCCTGAACAACTCCAAAGATAGCGAAGCTGACAAGAGGCTCCTGCAAGATGCGATCGATCACGTCAACTACGATGAGGAAACTGAGGCTTTCTTGAAGAAGACTATCGAGACTTCAAAACAAACTGTCGCAGTTGAGTTTGCGAAAAGTATCCTCGAGGATTTCAATGCGGCTGCCGCAGAGGACGCGAACCTCGCCGATGAAGAGCTTGTAGCTGAAGAGGAACCGACCCCGATGATGTCGACGATGGAGTAACCGGTCCACCACCGCCAGGTCGGAGATGGTCCCCGATGAGCGGTACGAGGAGATACCCCCCTTCTTCGCTGGGAACCCTGCCCTCTTACGGGGCTGTCGGGCTGTCGGGACTTCTCTGGACTATCTCATCGAGAATGTCTCGCATCTGATCATCCGAGACCAGCGAGGTTCGGGTGGACGCTGCTTTCGCCCCGACTTGATCGGCATGGAGCATCGCCGTTGACAGGGGAATCCCCGTGCGCGGAGTTGCTCCGATCTGCCAGGCGATCACTTTTCCAACCGTGAAGGAGACAGACGAGCTCCCTGGATACCGCCACACCTCTTCCCTTTTTGTCTCTTGCTCGACCCGTTCAAGCGGCGATCCCCACAAGGTCAACACCTCGCGAGCAGTCATTCCGGGGCTCAACGGCTGGGGGCGGAACTCGCCCATCGCAGTGCCGGCTCCGCAATACCAGAGCAAGCCAATGGTCAAAATCAAAAGTCGATTTTTCATGGTTTCACCTCGCCGATGTACCGCGTAAACTATAGCAGCATTGCAGCCGCTCGGCACTAGAGGTGCCAGAGGTGCAAGAGATGATAGCCCGAGCGCTGGAAAGGGGGGCAGGCTTCGGCCGTGACTTCGGTGAGCTCAGCCGAACGGAGCCCGTCGGCACACCAGCAAAACCTAGTGGTTCGACCATTAAATTCTTTCACCTGCAAGGTGATAGAATTTATGCTCACCACTAGTCCTGAGTTAGTTTTTCACTCCGCGGGAGTGAAAAAACTTATTGGTCGAAGGACTAGGACCCCCCACACGGGAAACAAGGTGAAGGATCTTATTAAAAGGGGCACGAGCCGCCGAGCCTATTCACCGCACCCTTAAGAGTGCGATGAACGCCGCGAGCGACCCGTCCGATCGAACAAGCTATGACCGAAACCGCCGCCCCTTTCCTAAAACGCGCCCCTCTTCACGGACTACTCCGGGACGGCTTCGAGCGATACGGGACTCTCTTAGCCCTTGGCGCAGCCTTCTTCCTCCCTCTGAAACTCGCGTTAGCGTATCTCTTCCTGATCCCCCTTAACGGCTTGTGGCTCACCCGACTCCTTATCACCCGGCGATTCGAGCTCGCGAGGACACTCCCCATCCGGGCGCTACTCTTCTTTTTGCTCCTCGTCAGCCTCAGCGCCCTTTTCGGTCTCGACCCCGGACGGAGCGTCCCAAAGGTAATCCGTTTCGCATTCTACACCGTGACGATCGTGGCCTTCGCCGACTTGCGTGGCGCAAATGTGCTACGAATTTTAAGCGCTCTCCTTGTCGGTCAAACGATCGCCGCGATGCACTCGGTAATCTCCGCAGCTTATCCCGCGATACCACAGCTATTCCTCGGCAGCGTTAGCGAATCGGGCCAACTCGGCATCTCTATCCTCTGCGGGGTTGGGGTGGCTTTCGCACTGAATCGTCAAGCGCTCCACTTTGCTCATCGTCAAGAGACAGGTGAAGCGACGTTACGTTACCTACAAGAGCGACGTCACGCAGCGCTCCTCGGGACATTAACTTTCCTCCTGCTCCTTTCGCTCAGTTTCGGCCAAGAAGTCGGACTTGAGGGCATCAGCTTTACCATCGGCGCACTTTCGGTGCTCTTCGCCTCGCTCCTCGGAATTGTTGCAGCGATTCAACTCAATCGTCTCAAAATTCCTGGCCTCCCCGAGATATTTTTCCTGGTCGCATTTGTGCTGCCATATCTTGGCACCGCACTCCTGGTGAACCTCAAACGTGGCCCGTGGCTCGGTGTCTTTGTGGGGGGACTGGTCTTACTGGTGCTCCACGCCCGCCGCTACCTCATCCCCCTTATCGTTACCGCAGTCCTTCTCGTTGTGGTCATTACCCCCCTGCGCAACCGAATCGCGGTTTCCTCCGAGCACTTCTTTATCGCTGGAGGACGACAAGTCATTTGGGAGATCGGGGGTGAATTATCGCTACGCTACCCTCTCGGCATCGGATACGAAAACAGTCCGATCTTAAGAAGATTTTCCCCCGAGATCCCGCCCGAATTAGTCCATTTCCACAACAACATCCTCCAGATCCTCGTTGAATCTGGCTGGTTCGCTCTGGGGGTGTACCTGTGGTGGATCTGGGCAGTTATCCGCCTCGCCTGCCGGCCGCATCGCTCGCGCAGCGAGTCGCTGGTGTGCGCCGCCATCGGCTGCGCTGTGATCGCTTGGCAGGTCGCTGGGCTCGTAGAATATAACCTCGGGGACAGCGAAGTTGCGCTTGTCGCCTTCGTTGCTATCGGTCTGATGCTCAAACTCAAACTCGCGTACTCTCCTGAGAAGGAGTTACCCGTCGAGGTAGAGGCGAAGCACGCGTAACAAAATGAAGCCTTCGCCCCGACGCTTCGTGGCCCACAATCTCACCGATCGGTACGGGCGAATCAGCGCTGCCACGCGGGAAAATCAGTACATCGGTAAACGCCACTGGCACCTCTCATTAAGAGGTACTACCTCGCTCGCATTGCCCATACCCAGATGAGCTAAGCGGGGGAGGCGGCCACGATCAACCGGCTTTCCCTGTCCGCCGCAGAAGATCGATATCACCTTGCACGAGCGCACGTATCTCAGCGAGATCGGTTCGGAGTGCAGTTAACTCATGCACTTGCTGGGCCGCACGAATACCTGCGCCGATGTCGTCGAGTGTCTTCCGGCTCGAAGAGAGCAGAGGGCTCGGCTTAAACTGTATACGCGGGTCACCTTGACCGGTGGAACGCCGAAAAAGGTCGTCTCGCGAACTCACCAGCCCACGCACACGATTAAGCTCGGCGGACATATTGCCACGTAACGAATCCACGACGGCGAGACGGGACCGAGTGGCATAGTCCCGCGTCACCGGCCGGGCAGCCGCGACCACGGCATGAGTTGGCGCTGGATTTATCGCCGCGGACTGCGGCGATACAACGATCGTCGCTGGACGAGCTGCCGTCGCCGCCATGGTCGTGCGCATGCCTCCAAGCTCACGTTTCAGCTCCGTCACCTCACGCTCAAGGTCACGCGCCCGATCTTGAGCGCTCCGAAGCTCCGCGACGCTATTCGTACGGACATTCGCAAGCTCGGTAGCTCCTTCGGTCCGAATCCGCGCGAGTTCACCCTGAAGCTCGGTTTCCCGCGCCAGCGCTTGCTGAGACGCACTCTGGAGTGCCAATGCCACCGCCGCATCACAGCTCGGTTTCGGCGAGGTGCGGAGCGAAGCGCATTCGCGCGACACCACCGCGTACGTCGCTTGATCTTGATCGCGAAGCCGCCGCTCCGTGGCAAGCTCTCCCCGCGCCCCATCGAGCTGTACACGCAGGCTCTCCATTTCCGCGCGAACCTTCGCGACTTCAGCGACATGCTCTGGCGAATCGCCGCTCAGCGCGTTTTCCTGAGAAGCGACGCCATCGACCAGCGCCTTTTCTTTTAAAGTTCCGGTATAAGCTGCGGCTCCCGTTGCTCCACCATGAAAGCGTTCGATAATGCGCTGCTTCTCGGCGATCTCGTCCTCGAGACCCAAGATACGTCGATTGAGTGCTTCAACATTAACTTCGAGCTCAGCGATATAGTCGACCAGCTGATTCCCCTCGGGATCGGTACGATAAGCGCGGCCATCAGCAAGCCGTCCCCGGGTGCCGTCTTCAGCCATGCTCAACCATGGCGTGAGGGCGATACAAGCGACAAGAAAGATACGACTATTCATACGAGCGTTGCCATCGAGAGAACGAGACCGTTGCCACGCTATGACCGTAATACGCCCCTCAGGAAGGAGCAATCGCGAAGTGCTGGTGGGAAAACTACTGCGCTTCGAAGAGAATTGAGCCCCAGCTCAGCCCCGCTCCCACCACAGCCACAACGATCTTTTGACCTGGCTGAATGAGATCCCAATGTTGCGCGAGCACCGCGGGAGCGCCTGCTCCCGCTTGGTTCCCTACCGTGGTGACGTTATGCCAATGATTCGTCTCGGGGATCTCACGATTATTTGTTATCTGTTGCAACATCGTGGCATTGGCCTGATGGCCGATGAATATATCCTGAGTCCAGTCGATGGGATGGCGCTCCTCAATGGCTTTCACGAGCCGCACGGTCTGACGCACCGAAAAATCTCGAACAGCGCGACCATCTTGATGAAAATGCCCGTAACGATCGACGACGACCGCCTGGCACCGGGTTGGATCGCTTGCGTAAAACGACTCCATGACTTTGATCTTTCCCGGGTGTCGAGCCGAGACAATCCAGGCGGCAGCACCATCGCCCCAAATAGCTCCGTCGGAGCGATCGTTGTAATTCACATTCTGAGTAAGCGCTGCGGTAGAAACACAGAGGACGTACTCGGGGAGCTTGTCTTCTCGATAACTGCTCAACAGATCAATATGCAGCGCAAAGACCGGACAAGCAGTAAAGACATCGAATGCGGGACAGACGACTCCAAGGGCCTGGCCGAGCCGCTGCGCCTCTGCGGGGGCGGTCTGCGCCGGAGTGCAACAATTGGCGATGATCAAACCGACTTGCTCGGGACGAATCCCCGCCTGGGCGAGCGCCATCTCGGCAGCTTTCTTGCCCATTTCAGTCGGGGTCATCGAAGCTACTTTAAGCGCCTCGCGCGGATCCTGATTGCGAGTCTCCCGAATATACTCGAGCGGCAGCGTGCTCAAACGAGTTTTAATCCCGATCTTATCGATGATCCACTCGGCATTCGTACCGATATCGAGGTCCTCGAGGAACTGATTATCGATGACCGTCGACGGGTGACAATACCCCATGCCGAGAATGTGTAACACGCGAGCTCCTTAACCGTTACGCCAACCGCTCGTTGACGTGAAATAAAGCATGGCCGAAGTTCGACCCACCACCGACACCGATAAGAGCGATACGATCGCTCCCTTGCAAAGTATCCCAGCGATCCGCTAGGACCGAAAAAGTCGCGGCGCCGACCGTGTATCCCCGGGTATCGAAATTAGACCATACCCGGTGTCCTGAGACACCGCCACCGCTGACCACGGTGGCACTCGAGGCATTATCAAATTGGGGCGGAATCACGGCTAGATTATCACACCGTAAAGTCTTAGTCGAAACGAGCTGCTCAAAGGCGAGCGCACCTTTTTTCCCCATATATTCCGACAACTTCGGGCCGTCAAAACGCACATGCCCGTACGTATCGAATGCCATCAGCGCATCGACCGAATCAACTGCGTAACTCACCGCATCAAGGGTCATCTTTCCGCGGATACGGGGAGAGAGCACCACCGCAGTAGCACCATCACTTAGATACGGAGCACCGACACCAGTTCGATAATTCACCTGCTGTGTGGGCGTATTCGCTGAGACACACACGATGACGTCAGGCAGCTTTTCCGGGGTCAAGCCATCGAGCAAATCAAGGTGGAGGAGAAGTCCGTTTCCGCCCGTCACGACATCATAGGCGTTCGCTTTAATGTTCAGCCGCGCACCGAGTCGTTGCGCCTCCGACGGAGTGGTCTCAACGGGCGAGCAGGCATCACCCCAAATAAGACCGATCTGATCGGCCGCGAGGCCGGCGCGACTGAGCGCGCTCTCGGTTGCCCGAAGAGCCAAATCGGTAGGCGAACAGAGCATCACCCCCTCACCTGCTTTGGCATCGGCATTGCCGGTGGCCAAGAGATAATCAACGGGGAGCACTGAGTGGCGGCGAGCGATACCCGTTGACTGGATCGTCTCGCGGGTGAGCCCTCCCCCGCTTAACTCCACGAGGAGCTCGTTGGTGAGAACCGTCTCAGGATAAGCTGTACCGATTCCAAGGATATGAAGCACGCCGTTCCCCCGAAAGAGCGGAAGAGTTTTGGGTAGCTATTTTACTACCCCAAATAAACTGAAACTTTCCGTATTTTTAGCCTAAAACCGGGCTCCGAATCAAATCCACCCCTCCATCGGCGAAGCTAACGGAGTTTTCAGAGAGTTTTTTCACCGTGGCAGCTGCCTGCCAGGGAGGGCAGCCTGGGCACCAGAGCGGAGCATCGGTGCCAGAGGGGGCCCATCGATCGCCGCGGGGGCAGTCTGGACCGGCTCTGATATGAAAAAACTTTCTGAAACAGCCGCTCGGTTGGTAAACTAGCGAGGATTCACCCAATATAGAGGTTTATCCAGTTCCTCATGAAAATATACTTCTCACCTCGCGTCTCCGTCGTCGGCCTTATCCTCATCGCAGGGATGCTCCGCGCATCGTACTGGCAATGGGAACGGCACCTTGAAAAGCAGGGTTACATCGCCCAGATGACCGATCGTCTTAAGATAGCTCCGGTGGCCGTCGAGTCAGTTCGCGACACGCCCGCAGAGGAGCTATTCTATCGTCGGGTCGAGGTGTCAGGTGAATACGACTTCGCTCATGAAATGGTCCTCCGCAATCGACGCCTCGAGGAGGAGGCCGGGGTCTACGTACTGACCCCTCTGAAGATTACCGGCTCCGATCGTATGGTTATCGTCAATCGTGGTTTTCTTCCCCTCCAATACCAAAATGCTCGCCAGGAGTTTCAACGCGAGACGCAAGCCTCGTTTGTTGGTCTCATAAAAGAGCCCCTCACGCGGAGGCTTTTTGCGCCGAGCGATCCACCGACTGGCGAGGGCGCTCCGTGGGTGGATGCATGGCTCCGGGTCGATCTTGCAAAGATGCAACGCCAACTCCCATTCCCGATCGAGCCCTTCTATCTCGAGATAATGAATACGACCGACCCGGAGAAGGCGCAGGAAAAGATCGTGACCTCATCGGCTGGTCGGGAGGAACTACTCGTGATGGGGATGGCTCAGTTAGGAGAACACACCAAAACTGCCCGCCCGTTAACAGACTATCCGGTGCCTGTGTTCGATACGGTGATCCCCGCAGGTCGCCACTTCGGCTACGTTTTCGAGTGGGCGATTATGGCGCTCGCAACTCTCATCACCTGCATCATTATTCAGCTTCGGCCCCGACGCCAACCTGTTGTCCCCCCGGAGGTTTAAACTAAAGAAGCCACCGCTCTGGTAGCTTCCTACGCCGCGCGCTCGACGAGATCGACTATCCGTACATCCTCGAACGCGAGCGGTCCCCGTCGAGCGGCAACGCAATACTCCTTGAGGAACAGCCCTCCCGAAAAGAGCGGCGACCCTTGGCGTAGCTGGGCATTTTCCTCGGCTCGCACGGCGAATACCGCCACACGAAACGCAACCTCACGCCCGCGATCAACACCGAGATGAAAAACCGAGAGGAGGGGTGCTCCGGGAAATCTACCTTCCCCATAAATAACGGGATCACCCGCCGCGCTAGACTCAACCACAGTATCGAGGATACGACCCAGCAAAATCGAGCCGCCGGATATCTTCGGAAGAAGGACCGGGCCACGTCGCCCCTGAGCGTTCACATCCGCAGCGATGCGCTCGATATGGTCAAGCGCCTCCTCTTGCGCCTGCGGTGAATAGGCAGGAACGAGGGTATCGCGGCTTCGGCCATCGATGTGACTGATAACTCCGACCGGTGCGTTAAAAATCTCACCCGATAAGGCGCTCATCCACGGAGCGATATGCACCCCAGCACCGTCACGCGATCCTCCCAACGCTGGAAGCACGAAGTTTTCCGCACCATCGCGATCGTGCGTCACCCGGAGCTGCGCAAGCAGTAACGCTTCCTCCGGTCGCCCCTCGGTCATCCCACCAGCTAGAATCGCTGTCGCCAGCACAGCTCCCTCCGGCGGCGTCAGTTCGTGGCGAATCTGACTTGCGAGTCGGGCGATTACCCCCGCGCCACGCATGGCGAAGGGAACGCTTAATGGACGATCCGCATGGTGCTCACGAATCAGATCCTCAAAATGGTAGCGCAACGCCGCTTGCCCCGAGGACAAGCTCAGTTCCCTCTCCGGAGAGCCCTGAAGGGAATTTTTTGCCTCTGGTCGATGACTAAACTCCATAGCTTTGCAGAGTCTACACCGAGATTGCCGTTAAGCGAAGAAGATATTGAGTGATGGTGTCTTTGGAGAACGCTAAACCGGGAGAACTCTTCGAGCTCATAAAAATAACGAGGCGCGCTCGTGCGCCTTTCAATGATTTTTTTCACCATGCGGCGTGAAAGGCACACTAGTCCTTCGACCAATAAGTTTTTTCACTCCCGCGGAGTGAAAAACTAACTCAGGACTAGTGGTGAGCATAAATTCTATTACCTTGCAGGTGAAAGAATTTAATGGTCGAACCACTAGCTTTTTATCTGCTTTCCTACGGACATCCGTCCTCCGGAAAGCACGCTCCAAGCTTCGAAAAGGCCGAAAACGGGTTTTCTCTACGCGGCGCTCTTACGGTTGGAGTCGCTGAAGCTGCCAGCCTTGCGGGGTAGAAACGTACACGATCCGATCGTGTAACCGATTGAGCCGCCCCTGCCAGAATTCGAAATACTTTGGGGAAACCCGGTACCCACCCCATGAAGCCGGGCGCGATATCGCCCCCCCAGCAAAGCCAGCTTCGAGCTCTATCATCCGAGCCTCTAACGTCTCCCGTCGATCGATCGGCGCACTCTGCTTTGAGGCATGCGCACTCAATTGGGCCCCCCGTGGACGTGAGGAGAAGTATTCATCCGATTCACCCGGTGTTACCCGCGTTACAGTTCCCTCAATCCGAATCTGCCGCTCAAGCTCCGGCCACACGAAGAGTAAAGCGACATCGGGATTGGCTGCGATCTCGCGGCCCTTTCGACTCTCGTAATTGGAGAAAAAGATGAGCCCCCGTTCGTTGAGCTCTTTAAGCAGGACCGTTCGAACCGCGGGCTTCCCCTCTGCGGAAACCGTCGCCAGAGCCATCGCATTTGGCTCGATCATCCCGCGTTCCGCGGCTTCCGCGATCCACTGCTCACACTGGACTATCGGATTGGGCGCCATCTCTTCGACCGACAGGCTCTTCTGCGCATATTCCTTCCGGAGCGCGGAGAACCGTCGTGGTAACGACTGAGACGGCCCGGTATCTTGGGTCATATCCTCTTCACCTCAAAAAGAAGCCTCAAAAAAATCAGTGGTGAAAAATGAGCTGCCTTGCCTCCCAAAAGAACTGCCGCCGAAAAACACCACCATAGAAAAACCGCCCTCCCCAAATGATCTGCGTATGGAAAGAATATCGCGGTAGCAACGTGCCGGAACCACGCCCTCTGAGTAGTTAAAAGCCCGAAACTCTTACAAGAGTTCTCAGTGGGCTCTGCGGCACCCCAACGACAAGAATCCCCCGGCTTATCCCGGGCAGGCTGACAAAACTCTTTTCCCCGACGCGCGGGATTTCCCCTCCCAGCATGCTCGCCAGCATGTCGTGAAGTGAATTCAATCCTGGGCGCCTGCCCATTTTTGAAGCGACTCCTCGCCCTCGATTATACCACCGAAATGCGCTACCGTCCCCTCAGATCCACTCGCCGATGAGCTATTAACGTGGGACCCCCGTGACAGAGCGACAGCCCCCCTCAAATCGTCCACGATCATCTGAGCAGGCCTCAGAGGACCTCCACGGGGTGAACTTCGGCCCCCAGTCGCTTCGTCCAGAGCCGGCACGTATCCTGAAGACGCTGATTCGGCTCGTCAACGACACCACACCCTCAACGCGAGCTATCGCCTCAGCCGAGATCGAGCGTTTCGTGCATTCGCCCTCAACCGATCTCCACGCAGAGGTGTTCCCGGCGATCCCGACACTTACCCAGGCAATTCAAGCGAGCTCGACTTTCCCGATTCTCAGCGAGCTTCTCTACGTGGCCGGTGAGGTGAGTAAGGCCGCGAGTGGTCCTTGGTCAACGTGTCTCAGTGGCGCCTTTCAGAAACAACGCCGTACCTCGCTTGAGCGTCTTGCCGGAGCGATCGTGGGCAAACTTTATGAGCCGCACGCCGAACTCCCTCCGGTTATCATTGATCGCGCCCTGGTCGCCTTGAGTCGGTTCGGTTCGATCAGCGCGCCCATCGCCTACCCTCTCCTGGAAGCAGCCATCCGGGTGTACCCCAAAGATGCAACAGTCGCTCGAGCGTGCGACTCTTTGCGTTCTTGTGCCGCTCTGCATCAAGAGGAGAAAGGGGCCGGGCAATCGAAAGTTATGGCTTCGGCCTGGTTCAGGCTCCGCGGACTTGTCGGCAAGACGCGGGATGAACAAATTCGCGCAGATTCTGTGGCGACTCTCGCAGGGGCGCTTTTTGACCCACCAGCACTCCCACCACCGATCGATCCCGGAGGTGCCGCGCTGATGGTTCATCACGAAGGGCGGCTTCGCCAAGCTATCAGCGCACTGGGGCATCTCGGTGCGCGAATGTCAGACGACACTCCGTACATCGATTCGCTGCATACTGCGATTGCACTCACCGGGTGCCTGAACTCCCCGTTGCACGATCTCGATGCGGTAAGAGCGCTTCGCTCACTCGGACGGGCTGCAGCTCCAGCGATACCAGCGCTCTTGACGGTCGGGGCCTCGCCGCGCTTTGCGGAGGAGACAAGGGGTACAGCGCTCGAACTCCTCGGGCATCTCTTTTCCCGGCTTCCCCGCGAGCAATTTGGTATGAACGGTTCGCTCGGGGAGCGCTTCCTTCAGCTCGCTGGGGATATCCTTCACGGCAAGAACCCGCTACTTGCACAGCGTACCCTACAGGGGATTATTCCACTCGGCTCACGAGGGAGGGAGCTTATTCCCGCGGTGGAGCGCGCTCTCCGTCAAGCTCTCGAGACCACGCCAATACCAGATGACCCCGCCGATGCCGCGCTTGAACCGATTACCTTCGTGGCGATCGAAGCATTAGCTGCACTTGATCCTTCAGCGAATGCCGCTGCGGACGCGATCGAGCGGGTCTTCGCCTCACGACGCACGCCGGATGATATTCGTCATCAACTCATTCTTGCGGTCGGTGAGCTGGCTGAACAGGAGGAGATCGGTCTGTCGGTCGCCGATGCGGTTCTCGCGCGCATGATCGCGACACCAACCCTTCCGGGGTATCTCATCGACGAGCTCTATGCAACGACAGAGCGAATCGAGGAGACCTTCCGGATTCACCCCGCGGAGCTTCCTCTGACAACGACTGCATTACTATGCGCCCCAAACCTCTCGTTGAGGTCGAAAGAAATAAAGCTTCGTAAAATCGGCGAGGTCAGCAACACACTCGCCCCGAAAGTAACCGAGATGCTGGTCAAATCTTACCCAGAGATCGCCCCCCATGCTCGCCTCGACGATATCGCTCTCGAGACGCTACGGCGGCTCGCGCGATCCTCGTAATCCACGCGCTCCGTAGGAGAGGCTTGCGCCGCGGTGTTGGTCGGCGAGAATCGGCTCGTCACGGGAAAAGTCTCGACCGACCCGCAGGTGAGGGAAGATTCTCGTGCCCGTATTCAACCGCGTTACCGTCGTCGTATCGATAGACGGAGCTCGGTATCCGCTTTGCGTTAGTCGGGGTGGTTTCGATGTCCTAAGACTTCTTTATTACACCGGGGCTAATTGTACCGGCTCCGCTTATACTAACGGCGGGGGAACGATACCATAATCCTCCCCCGTTTTGATGGAGTCTGAGTTAATCGACCCTCTCTTTGAGCTCTATGGTCAAGGAGAGGGCATGAAGAATCGTAGGACACTGACGAAGGAGTATAAGGTGGAGGCTCTACGGCCAGCCGACCAACTTGGGCTTTCGCTCTATGGGCAGAGACTAGCAGAATTTCTGTTCGGTGTGATTAAGGCTAGTAGGAGGCCGAGGGGGTAGGGGGCTATGAGAGGGGCGCTGTTACTTTCGTTTCCGCACTCTGGGGCGTTGTCTCGCCGCCGCAGAATCGGCACCTTACCACTCATCAAAAAATCCGTAGCATTTTCGTCAAGTGACTGCTAGTTTTGTCAACTCCAAGCCTTTGTTCGAATGGAGCCTATGACTTTTAGCGTACTCTCCTCCATTGCTCGATTCCTAAAAATTAGCGCGTTACTCTTGGGAAGCGCCGCCGCGGTCAATTTCGGCGGTACGTCGTATGTGGCTACGGCCAATGCCGCAGGGACTCCTACTCCCGTGACAAGAACCTTGGAGAAATCTGCCACGTTAAGAGTCCGTGGCAAACGCTGTAATGTAACCGTAGGCGCAAGGTCCTTTAGTCGTATTGTCGTAAGGTGCGGAGCCGCCTTAAACAACTCTCAAAATGCAAAAGCGACAAGCACCACTACCTCAGTGGCGCTACTCCCGCGTCAGCGCCTCAGGATTCAGAGAAATCAGTGCTTCCTTTCTGTTTCCTCAGCCACGAATAAGCGTGTCACCGTTAAATGTCTGGCAAATAGGCCAACCCCCTCGCCAACCCCAACACAAACGGCCGTTGCTTCACCCACTAGCGCACCGACCGAAGTGCCGACAGAGACTGCTACTCCCACAAGCACGCCGACCAGCACTCCAACTAACACCCCGACCAATACACCGACGCCGAATGCGAATGCTCTCCTCACGGGAAATCAGGTGGTGGCATTTAACACCTCAGACGCTGCAGGAGCCCCTAGCGCTACGTCTCTCACGGGCGTCACTGCGGGAGATGTCATCGCGAGTATTGATCGTAGGCCTCAAAACGGCAGGCTGTACGGCTTAGGCTATAACGGTACATCTGGAACCGTTCGGCTTTATTCAGTCTCGACGCAAACGGGCATTGCAACCGCGGTCGGTTCCACAGGCTCCTATGTTGATGCCGGCGGAAATCCAGTCAGGATTGGTGTGGACTCATCAACGCGCATCGGCATTGATTTTAACCCTGCGGTCGACCGACTTCGCGTAGTCACGAGTAGTGGTCAAACCTTCAGGATTAACCCCAATACGGGAGCCTTCATTGACGGTGACTTTGGCGGCGCCAGCGGCTCCGTAGTCGGCACCAACATGGACGGAGCTATAAACGGGGGAACAACAACCGTAGAAGAAGGCGCCTATACCAATAACCAGCCTAACAATGGCTCCATAACGACGCTCTATACTTTGGATTCAGTGACGGATTCTCTCTACATTCAAACTCCCCCGAATGCAGGCACTCAAGCATCTGGCCTTAGTCTAGGAACTGATATTATCGCAGCTCGAGGATTCGACATTCCCTCCGGGATCAACGCCTCAAGCTCTAACGCTGCGGTTTCAAGTGGGCAGGGTTTTGCGATACTCGAGTTAGCTTCTTCAAGTCAGCAGGTTTTCTGTCAAGTAAATTTAGCGTCGGGGGCTATTAGCGCGACCGACCTTATCGGGAACGTTTCAACAGATATTCTTGGCTTAGCTCTGCAGACGCCCTCAGGAGTACCGATGGTTGCGCTCTCCGCAGATGGACTAAGCCTTCTCAGGTTTCGCAGCACAACGCCTGGCACCGCAACTTCGGTCTCTGTTTCTGGCGTAACCCCAGGAGAGACTCTGGTGGGCTTAGATATCCGCCCGTCTACAGGACAGTATTACACGTTAGGGGTCAATTCTTCTGCGGATACCGCCACCCTTTATCTCATGGACCCACAAACGGGAGCAGTCTCTGCAATCGGCTCTGCGGGGCAAATTGCGTTCACCTCTGACGGATCCACTACTGTTCAACTGCCCAATCCGTTATCGAACGGCTATGGATTTAATTTCAATCCTACCGTTGACAGAATTAGAGTCGTAAGCGGATCCCTAAATTTCAGGATCAACCCCATCACCGGTGCGCCAGTAGACGGAAACGGAGGAGAATCCAGCGTTACTGGGATTAACCCGGATAGAGACATAAATACTGGAACCACTTCGGTCTTTGGCACTTCCTATACAAATGCCTTTGCGCAATCAGGGATCACTATGACGACCCAGTATACTTTAGACTCTGCAACGGACTCTCTCTACATTCAGACCCCGCCCAACTCAGGCACCCAGACACTTGGTCAAGTGCTTACCTTGGGAGGTAATGCATTGGATTTCACCTCGAGAATGGGATTTGAAATTCCGCCTGAAGTAAGAACCACAACATCGGGTACCGCCGTAGCCTCGGGAACTGGCTATGCGGCCCTCACGGTAGGAGGGGTGACAAGTCTTTACTCGATCAACTTGGTAAGTGGCGCTACCACAAACGTTGGAGCAATTAGCGCAGGCTCAACCGCTATAAGTGGACTAGCTGTGGCGCAAACCACAATAAATTAAGGAGCCGGGGGAAGCTTTCTGAGTTTTCCCAGGTAGGGCGCCGCGTCCCCGCGGTGCCGCAAGATCTCTCGAGCTAGCACGCGGTATATTTTCCCCGACGATTCTGATTGGGCGATTTCTACCGCATTTGGGTATCCGTCCCTCAAGCCCCAGCGTAACCGTCCACCCCGCACCGTTCGCTCGGCGGTATAGACCTGATTGTACCCTGCTGTTAACACGGGCATACAGATCGGTCTCTAGCACCCCTTCAAACCCGTACAGCAGCGCCTCTGGAATCTCGCCCGCCCGCGAATCAGCATAGTGAAAGTACACGAGGTTCAAGGGGGTGGACCAAGTAACCCCCACAGATACCCGGTGTGGCACCGTCCCGGCTCAGCTCTCGCTTGGATCTTAATCGTTGTTTCATCGGCTTGGAGATACCCTTGACGAAGAAGCTCAGCCTTTATCGCTTTATAAAGAGGATGGAGGAGCTCGGCTACAAACCCTAGCCCGTCATTCAACCGATGAGTGGCACATCCGGTTTCCAGTAAGCTCGAACCCGAGCCGGGCAAACATCACCTCTTGGCGGTGGAGCGGGATATGGTCCTGAAACTTCGAAACGAGGATAAAGGCGCGGAGCCCAACACCAGCGGGGCTTCGGGGGATGAGTTGAATCCCCTTCGGGAGCGGGGTCGTTATCGGCGCCACCCCTTTACAGTGCGCGCACGCCATCACCGGGCGGTGGTGCTCCTCGACCTTCACCGTGGCGGGGACATAGTCGAGGATCTTTGTGACCTCGGTGCGGAGCATCGCCAACTCTTTGGCACAGAAGCTACACTCGGTCGCCACTGGCGGGGGATGAATGACCGTGACCGGTGTGCCCTCCGGGATCTCACGGTGCTTTCGCTTGACACTCCGAGTATGCGCTGGAACCTCGATCGTCGGGAGCGCTTCCTGCGCGGGCTCCGGGGTTAACTCCTCGACCGGGGAGAGCGGTGCTTGGGTGGACGTGGGTAGTCGCTCCGATTTCGCCCCAAAAGTTGCTTTCGTGGGGTTGATAAGGTGATTACGGAGCTTCTCGATCTCGCGGTCTCGTTCGCGAAGCTCCTCATCTTTTGCGACGAAGAGCTTCGCTGCCGCGTGAGGATCGCTGGCGATTAATTCGTTGTATTGATCCTCACCCATATAGAGTGAGGTACCCACTTAAGGCGCAGTATACAAGCCTTTTTCCACGTTTCTACAAAGAACTATGCGCGAAAGATCGATCCCAGAAAGAAGTTGTTCGAGATCGATGCCGCTGATGTTTTCCACGCCGTCAACGACCTCAACTCGGAACGTGCCAGCTTCGAGACGCTTGTACCAAAGCGCGTAGCCGTCCTTGTCCCAGTAGAGGATCTTTATCCGTCTTCGACACCAGCTAAAGAAAACGTACAGTCCACCGCTGGTAACCGACCGGCTCATTCGCTCGTGCACCAGGGCGCTTAGTCGCGGGGAGCCCGCCCGCATATCGGTTACCCCAAGCCAGAGGTATACTGGAATCTCAGGTAAAATACCTTTCATCGGAGCGCTGCCAGCACAGCTTTTAGATCGTGCTGCCCGACTTTGAGCCGGACACCGCCTTCGAGTTCGCGCTCAACCCGGTCGGTAACGACGACCGGGACGAAGCGCTTTCCCTCCTGCCGTACCTTTTGCCGCCACAGGTAGCAGCTCTTACTGTTTAACCCCCGCTCGACTCCTGTTCAGCTACAAGCCGTTCGATATCTTTCATGCTCCGCATAGACGCCCCCTTTCAAAAACGATGGGGCGGTTCTACCGGCTATAAACGGCGGGCGCTACCTGGGGGGGGGGGGGGGGCCG
>JBILDU010000085.1:0-12930 GCA_044352465.1 Bdellovibrionota bacterium | reverse complement strand
TTGAAATCCACTCCACGATGACACGCCTGGATATTGCTCAATAGCGTTGACGAGCCCAGCTCGCGCGGGATTCGCGTAAAGATACGCTATCCGCCGCATCACCGACTCACGATCGCCAAGGTGCATTACGGAGGTCTCGTTACTACGCCAAAGGCTCAAGTGCTCCCGACCCAGTAATCGCTTCACGGCTTCCGTCAGCTGCTTCTGGACCTCCCCATAAAAGCGCGTGCACTGCTGTGCATCTCGCGCCTCCACAATGATATGCGCGTGGTTCGCCATCCAGACAAAGTGATTGATTATCACTTTGAGGTCGCGCTGCACTCGCGCAACGATACCCTCCAAAATAAGCTGCATATACAGCGTGCACACGAACGGAAGTCCATGCCCCGTTCGCATACAAACCTCGTAGACTTCGTTCGATAGTATTTGTTTTCTTGGTCTGCCCATGATTCCGTTCTCGGAAACACGGAGCAGCTGTTGCAAATTTAAGCCTCTTTTTTCCCTTCGAGGACTCCCCCTCCACCGGAGTTCTTCGCTTTCTCGTTGCCGATCAATAACTTAGATACTTGGGACGGACAAGGGGATTACTAGCAATTTAGAAGCTGTTACGCTGGGCCAAGGGGTAGTTCGGGAGATGCGTATATGGGGTTATCGACGGGGCCGGATAACAGATCTCGGTGGGAGAACGTTCCAATTATTAAAAGCGAGGTGATCTACCTTGAGATGAACATCGATCCCAAGCTAACCCTACTTTCCCTGGAGCCATTTTCTCTCGCTCGAATGGTCGGAATCTCTGTCGAGGAGTATTTGAGCATTTACCGCGCCGTCGGTCGCGACTATCTTTGGAACTACCGCCCCGGCCAGACTCATGAAGAGATCGCGACCATCCTCCATAGTCCATCAACGTGGATGTATCTCTTGAAAGACGGAGCGACTACAGTCGGAATGGCTGAGATCGATGCCACGAATCCGAAAAGTCTGGAGCTCGTTCATTTTGGGCTCATTCCGAGCCTCCTTCATAAAGGCATCGGCAAAAAGTTTCTTCATAATATGATTCAGTTAATGTGGAGTGCTGGAACCGAGCGGATTTGGCTCAGCACCTGTGGACTGGATCATCCCAAAGCGCCGCGTTTTTACGAGAACGCTGGCTTCTCACGTTTTAAAACTGCGATTGGGGAGTTTAAAGATTGGCGTTTCACCGGATTTTATGACGCCACGGACGCTCCTCAGATTCCCCCGGGGAAACCAGCTCTGTGAGGGTATTACCGAACGCACGCACCAGCGCTCTCTTTTGCGAGAAAAAAGTGCCAACCAAGCATCGGCGAGTACGAGTAGATGGAATTGATCGCGTGACCATTTAACGTGTAGTCGAAGACGCCATCCTGCCTCTCGAGGACCTGCTTGAACTTTCGTCCCAATTCCTCATCCCCAACATCGCTCGGTGTCTTAAACATCCGTTCGGCCCACCGGTGCAGCACAATTCGACTATCCCCGTTAAGCGCGTAAAAATAGTCTCCGTCCTTGAATCGACCGAAACGTTCGACTAAGCCTGATAGTAACCGTACCCGTAATGATACCCCCACGGCTCCTATCACCCCCCCGCCTACCTCAACCGGAACCGCGACGACTACGGACCGATGCCCGGTCGACTTACTCACCACGAGCGCTCCAAGAACCTCCTCTCCACGCAGGAGTAGGGGGAAGTACTCACGATCACGAAGGTTCTCAGTGCTCATGTCGCCTCGTTCAGTCGAGAAATAACTCCCATCGGGTAACGCAAACCAAACCGTCGCGTCGGTCGAAAGCTCCTGGCCCAGCCTCATTAACAGCGGCTTGAATCGCTCTTTTTCTGCGGATTTACTCTCTTCAGTGCTCGCAATTATCCGTAAGCTCTGACGAATTCCAGCGATATGTTCCTCCACTACTCCACGAAAAAGTCCCAGCGCGACTAATCCATCTCCATCAAAGCGGCTCTCCCCGCTTGCTACAACCGCACGCGAACCAAGGAGCGCCCAGAGCGCTAGGTAAAGAACTCCTCGCATGTCTCAAGCCCTCCCACAAAGCCGGTCTATTGATTATGAGGGCATCCCTCCCTGCGATCTATGTTCGTGCACATTTAAGTCGATAAGAGCAACAGGCAACTTGCAGTTGCCCACAGAGGACCGAGAAGTTGACAAGCCCTCTGGGGGCAATCGCCCCAGCGATTGATTTGAAATAACGGACTTTTAATCATCTTCACGGGAACTTAACAAGTTGGGACGGACGAGGAAGTGGGGCTTCTGGCCCATCGCCCCAGCGATTGACCTGAAATGACCGACTTTTAATCGTCGTCACGGGAACTTAACAAGTTGGGACGGACGAGCGAGTGGGCGGGACGAGCGAGTGGGCGAGGGAGTGGGAGGATGACAGGGGCAGCTATATCGAATAGGGTCAGAGCATGTGGGAGATCTTGCCGCAACTCTTGGTAAATAGCCTTATCACTGGCAGCGTTTATGCGCTCGTGAGTGCCGGGCTTGTTCTGACTTTTGCGGTCCTAAGAGTTCTTAATTTCGCCCATGGGCATCTCATGATGCTCGGCGCGTATGCACTCCTCCTTTTTCATACCGACTTTAAGCTCAACCTGTTCCTCGCAGTTGTATGCTCAAGCGTGCTCATGATGACTGTCGGCTTTCTCGTGCTTAAGATCTTCATCTCCCCCTTTGTCCGCACGAATAGCCTCCTTCCCCTTGTGACCACGATAACACTCGGCACGATTCTTGAGTCAGCGGTGGCCATGATCTTCGGCGTAAACGTCCGCTCCCTTAATCAACTCTCAGGCATCGTCAGCTTCGACTGGGGAGGTGTGTACGTCACACCGATCGAACTTATCATCATAGGAAGTGCCTTCCTGTTCCTTACGATCCTTGGTTATGTGATTCATCTAACGAAGCTGGGGAGGTGTTTCCGCGCTATCGCGGAACATCCGGAGGCAGCTGCGGGACTGGGGATATCAGCTCAAACAGTTACGTTAATCGCGTTCCTTACTTCGATGCTCCTTGCTGGGTACGCCGGAGCGCTCATCGGGCACCAAAGTCACCTTGTACCAACGATGGGGGCAATCTACTCAATGAAGGCGTTTGCAGCGATGGTTCTCGGTGGTCTTGGAAACGTATGGGGCGCAGTCGCCGGGGCCTATATCTTGGGAATCGTCGAGAACCTCGCAGTCGGAGTTGAGGTAGGGGGCTACTCTATTCCAGCCGGCTACAAGGATGGGTTCGCCTTCATGTTAATCTTGGTAATTCTCCTGATAAAACCAAGTGGAGTATTCGGGACTACGGAGCGAAAGACGTAGAAAATTCCATGGCTCTCCTAAACTCTGAATACGCGGTGCATCTGGGCATTCTCATCGCCATCTATACGCTACTCGGGCAAAGCTTGAATCTTACCGTTGGTCTCGGACGAATTTTTAACCTTGCGCACATCGCGTCCTACGCGATCGGAGCCTATGGAACGGCGCTCTTATCGACATCCGCCGGTGGAACTTTTTGGGAATGCGTCGCTTTCAGCGCCGCGCTGTGCGGGCTCTTCGCCTTTTTTTTGGGTGCCATTGCGGCGCGGCTTTCGAGCGATTATCTCGCCGTCGGGACTCTAGCGTTTAGCGCCATTGTATCCGCGATCCTGGTTAATTGGCGGAGTCTCACCAATGGAGTTCTCGGAATAACAGCGATTCCACGCCCTCATTTCTGGGGTATTGATTTCAGCTCAAATATAAACTTCCTTATCCTTCTCGGGGTAATAATGGCGATCACGCAGACACTCTTGTTTTTTCTCTTCTCCGGAACCTTTGGGCGTTCACTTCGCGCGGCGGGGGAGAGCGATACGGCGGCGTTAGCCCTCGGAACCAACACGGGGAGAACTCGGACGATGGCATTTATCATCTCCGCAGCGATCGCCGGAGTTGCCGGTAGTTTCTTTTCGTTCTATCTCAACTATATCGACCCGAGTTCATTTAGCCTCTCCGAGATGATGTTCATTTTAACAATAGTCATCGTCGGCCGACCTGGATCGTTTTGGGGAGTACCCGCCGCCGCCGCCGCCCTAGTTCTTCTACCTGAGTCGTTACGTTTGCTCGACATCAGTTCGACCTACCTTGGCCCCACCCGACAGCTCCTCTATGCCTCGATCCTATTCCTCTTTGTTTGGATACGGCGGGAGTCACTTTTCCCCATGTCGCGCAGGATATAAGGATATAGCCATGTTGACGTTAGATGATATCGTCGTCTCAGTCCTGGGCCGCAAAATCCTAAAAGGAATCTCCGTCTCATACACTCAAGGAGAAACGGTCGGCATTATCGGACCAAACGGTAGCGGAAAGACGACTCTCTTTAACTCGATCTCTGGATTTATACGATGCGATTCAGGGACGATTTCCCTAAGGGGAGAAAGAGTCGATAGCCTTCCGCCCCATGAACGGGCACGACGTGGTATCGGACGGGTATTTCAAAACTTCGGGATCTTTCGTGACATGACCCTCCTTGAGAATATGCTGGTTGCTCTTGAATCGAAGCCTGGAGAGCGACGAATGTTTCTGCCGTGGACGAAAGCTGCTCGGGCGCTCAAAGAAGCAGCGCTCGAGCAGCTCCGTGCGATCCAACTTGCTGACAGGGCACATGAAAAAGCGGGTTCACTTTCGGGTGGCCAGATGCGACTCTTAGAGATCGCCCGCACACTAGCTGCTGGCGCGGACACGCTGCTTCTTGATGAGCCGACCGCTGGAGTCTCGCCGCGAATGAAAGATGATATAGCTGATTCGATACGATCGCTTCAAGCTGCCCGAAAAACAGTTCTTATTATCGAGCACGACATTACCTTCATCGAGCGTTTCTGCTCCCGCATCGTAGTTCTTAATGACGGGCAGGTGGCACTCGATGACACCCCTCAACGGGTACGAAGCGACGAACGGCTCCAAGCTATCTACTTCGGTAAACCGATCGGTTGACGCGGAGCAGGAGATGGCGATTCGTTGCGCCAAATGGATTTAAAACCAACTGTTTCCGCGCTCGGCGTTTGAGAAGGCGAAGCCCAACGGAGCGGGGCGAACCGACTTCAAGACCGTAGCTCTTGCTTGAGCAAGTGAGACCTTGCACCAGCCCTGAATCAACCCCCTATTTGATGCGGAGGTTTGGGTACTCCCCAAAAAGAGGAGCCCCGTCGTGCTACTCTGAACCGAGTAGTACGAGGGGGCTCAGCCTTCCGTTCTCAATAGACCTATGGGAGATCGTATCGGTCACGGTTCATCACCTTGCTCCACGCCGCTACGAAGTCGTGAACGAACTTCTCGGCTGAATCATCACAAGCATAGACCTCGGAGAGAGCTCGCAGCTGCGAATTCGAGCCAAAAACCAGATCAGCTGCCGTCGCATTCCACTTCACCTCGTTCGTCCCCCGCTCAAGACCCTCGAAAATATGTCCGCACTTCGTCGAGCGCTTCCACTCAACAGATAGGTCGAGCAGATGACGGAAGAAGTCGTTGGTGAGGGTACCTGGCCGATTCGTAAAAACTCCGAGCGGCGACCCACCGGCATTTGCTCCAAGAACCCTGAGTCCGCCGACGAGGACCGTCATCTCCGGGGCGGTAAGGCTTAAGAGACACGCCCGCTCCAACAAGAGCTCTTCACCAGGCTCTGTATGCTTGGGACCGTAGTAATTTCGGAAGCCATCGTGAGTAGGCTCCAAAACAGCGAACGATTGAACATCGGTCTCTGCCTGAGTAGCGTCGGTTCGTCCCGGTGTAAACGGCACCGTCACCGAGACCCCACCGTTCTTGGCCGCGAGCTCAACAGCAGCGCACCCACCAAGCACGATCACATCCGCAAGAGAAACCCTCTTGCCGTTCGTCGCTGTTTTGTTAAACCCGACCTGAACCCCCTCGAGCGCTACGAGAGCTTTTTGGAGCTCGGCCGGATTATTAACCGACCAACTTCGTTGCGGCTCCAGTCGAATACGCGCGCCATTGGCCCCACCTCGTTTATCGGTCCCACGGAAGGTTGCCGCGGAAGCCCACGCCGTTGAGATCAACTGGGAGACAGAAAGGCCCGCACCAAGGATCTGGCGCTTTAGCTCTGCGATGTCTTTCTCATCGACTACCGGATGATCTACCGCCGGCACCGGGTCTTGCCATAGAAGCGTTTCCTTCGGAACGAAAGCCCCCAGATACCGTGACCGAGGCCCCATATCGCGGTGGGTCAGCTTAAACCAAGCCCGCGCAAACGCATCGGCGAACGCAGCGGGGGTTTCATAAAATCGCTTCGAGATCGGCCCATAGGCGGGGTCAACTCGTAATGCGATATCGGTCGTCAGCATCATCGGAGCGTGACGTTTCGTCGGATCGTGAGCATCAGGCACCGTGCCCTTGGCGCTTGGATCTTTTGGCTTCCACTGCCAAGCGCCCCCGGGACCCTTTTCGACCTCCCACTCATATTCGAACAGATTCTCAAAGTAGTTATTGTCCCACTTGGTTGGATCTTTGGTCCAAGCACCCTCGATTCCGCTGGTTATCGTATGCGCCCCTCTTCCGGTGCCGAAGGTATTATTCCATCCCAGCCCCTGCTCCTCCATGGAGGACCCTTCAGGCTCAGGACCTACGTACTGAGCAGCGCTCGCTGCACCGTGGCACTTCCCGAAGGTGTGCCCACCAGCAATGAGAGCGACGGTCTCCTCGTCGTTCATCGCCATGCGAGCGAAAGTCTCACGAATATCACGGGCCGCGGCCTGCGGATCGGGTTTCCCATTCGGGCCTTCGGGGTTCACATAAATGAGCCCCATCTGCACTGCGGCTAGTGGGTTTTCGAGCGAGCGATCCCCCGTGTAGCGTTTGTCGCCCAACCAATCAGTCTCCGGCCCCCAATAGGTATCCCCTTCTGGCTCCCAGACATCCGGGCGACCACCCGCGAATCCAAAAGTCTTAAAGCCCATCGACTCGAGCGCACAGTTGCCCGCAAGGATCATGAGGTCAGCCCAAGAGATCTTCCGACCGTATTTTTGCTTCACCGGCCAGAGAAGACGCCGGGCCTTATCGAGATTTGCATTATCGGGCCAACTTCCAAGCGGCGCAAAACGGATTGTGCCAGACCCAGCCCCTCCCCGACCGTCGCCGATACGATATGTACCGGCGCTATGCCACGCGAGCCTGATAAAAAGCGGACCGTAGTGCCCGTAATCTGCCGGCCACCAAGGCTGGGAGGTTGTCATCAAAGACTCCACCTCTCGCTTTACCGCGGCGAGGTCGAGGGTCTTGAATTCAGCGGCATAATCAAACCCCTCACCCATCGGATTCGAAAGGGGAGAGTTTTGATTGAGGATCTTCAAATTAAGCGCATTCGGCCACCAATCGGCATTAGACAGCGCCCCAGCCTGGGTGTGACGCTTTAAGCCATGCATTACCGGGCATTTGCCCGCGTTTTCTGATCCGCTCATAGTTGATCCTGTCTTTAATTTTAGAACTTTTCAGAGTTCAAAAGTGCCAAAAACTTAGCACTAAGAGCAGACGGTTCCAAGACCTCTCCTGAGTATAACGATCAAGGATTGTTGAGTATTATTATCAAGTTCAGTGATGAGCATCGCCTTTCGCATTTTTACCCATCGGGCCCTAACGGAGGTATGAGGAGAGTCCTTTGCCGCAGCAATGAGAGCCTTCCGATAGCCCGAAGCGAGAGTCACCAAAGAGGCGTCAGTAAGCTCGTCCCTTCGACAAGCCCCCGCAACTTCGCCGCATAGTTTCCGATACCTTCACAGATTCCTACCGACTGACATCGCTTGAGGAGAGCAATCAGATGAGCCTTATCGATCAGAAGCTACCGCCCCAACGGGACGAGACTCCCCGCGCGCGAGGGAAAAAGATAAGAGAGGTACAACGAAACTGCACGCCCTGCTCCGCAGAGAACCGGGACCTAAAGCTTACTATCCGGGCACTGACCGCGCCTCTACGTCAGGGCAGACGCCGCGGGGCCATTCAGCACCCGGAGGTGCGAAACGGTCGGACAATCTTTCGGCAAACCCGGCCCAGCAGCCCCTGTGACTTAACTCGTTACGAGAGATAATTCTCAAGAGGCGTCAAATCGAGTCCTTGAACCATCTCTTCAAACTTTTTTCCGTCGGTCACGCCGCTCGCCTCAAGCCGGACGGTCGAACCGTTTTTCAAAGAGATCATCATCTCAATCTGATCACTCCCCGACTCTTGCTTGATCGTGGTCGTCCGCCCGTTCATCCGGGTAGTCCGAGCGGAGGGATCCATGCCCGCCCCCATCATTGCTATCTGACCTAGGGCAGCGAACGGATTATTGGCTGTCTTTCCCGCACCCGCAGCACTACCCAGCAGCGAGAGCTTGATGCTCCTCTTACCGTCGGTATACTTGCGCTCGGTGGCGCTCATCCCCATGACATCGTTACTAGAGACCTCACCACCAACGAAATCACCGATCTGCTTCGGCAAAAGGTCGGCGACCTTCTTCTTATTGGCCTCATTGAGTGAATTTTGCGCCCAGCTTAACTCCTCGAGCGCCTTCTTAATCTCCCCTTCGCTCTCTAGCTTCACAACTCGATCGAGGATTGCTCTAAGAGAGTCCTCCGCAAAAACAGGGCTAGCAAAAACGACGAACGACACAGCTAACAAGGGGAATGTGCGCATGAGAAGAGCTCCATAAAAGCGATACTACATGAACCTTAACGCAAGGGAGGAAGCGAGGGAAAGGGCTGATTCCCTAACACCAAACCATAGCGCAACAACGCACGAAGCTTTGGGAGGGAAAATCTCAATATTGAAATCGTTTCCTTATGGGGCACTGTCCGCTAACCGGACCTCCCCCAAGAGCCTCAAAACTCGATTCGAGTCGGCCCCTTAAGAGCCCAGTTCCGCAGGATTGAGGAAACCGATTCCTCAATCCTGCGCCCCTCACCAAAAAAGAGGAAGCTCAACTTAACGCAGGCGTAGGTAACTCAATCCGCTCAGCCTCACCCCGCACTTATACCGTAGGGTGAAAGCGCCTTGAGAATCGGCGGTCACCATGACCGAGTTATAGAAGGGGGCCGTACCATCTGGATAGTTCGCGCCACGCGCTCCAAGCTGTTTCCACATCGTCGTCGCACCGTTCATGTGACTCACCGCTACCCAGCTATTAAAGGAACTGGTGCTATCAAGCGCAGACTCAATGGTGCCCCAAACCGTGAAAAGGTAGGTTCCCCCAGGAACAAGACCCGAGAAATAACGCCCCGTGTCTGCGGCACCAGGAAAGGCAACCGCACCGGGACTACAGGTGATCGAACCGTAAGGATTCGACGGGAGATCGATATCCCACCAATCGAAGTAATCGCGCACCCACACCTGATTGATCAAGCCCGATGCTCCGCTTGGACCAACCGGTCCTGGGAGGCCAGCGGCACCAGTTTCGCCGCGTGGCCCGATCGGACCAACATCACCCTGAGGTCCTTGCGGTCCCATCGGACCGGTTAGACCTCGGGGCCCAACCGGACCAGCTGCCCCTTGGGGACCCACAACGCCCTGCGGCCCCACTGGCCCGACCGGTCCAGCCGCACCCTGCGGCCCAACTGGCCCAACCGCACCCTGCGGCCCCGTGGCGCCCATCGGGCCACGCGGTCCAGACTCCCCCCGTTGCCCCTGCAAGCCAGCCGGCCCCACCGGCCCGGTTTCACCCCGTACTCCCGCTGGTCCAGCCTCACCTTTCGGACCGGCGACACCAGCCTCGCCCGGCTGACCTTGGGGACCGATAGGCCCCGCCTGACCCGCGGGTCCTTGAGGACCAACAGGACCGCGTAAGCCCGGACTCAAGGAAGCGACTCGGGTATTCACGAGAGCTTCGACATCGTCGATTCCAAGCACACTATAGGTTGGCGTGTACCCTTTCGGACACTGTCGACTCTCCAATCGCACCGCAGTGGCGGCCTTCTTTAGACATCGCTCGCGGGGACGGCAGACAAATTCATATTTGACACATACCAATTCGGCAGCACTTGCCGGGCTGGCCGAGGGGAAGATGGCCAGACTGCACACGAACGCAAACACTGAGACCGAAGATACTACACGGGTTGCCACTTGAAGCTCCAACATCGAGGTGTTTTTAGACGGTGCGTCCCAGGACGCCCTTCTCGGGTACCATACGTTGCCTCATTAATCAAAAATGAGGCAAAAGAGCCCCCGGGCGGCCGCCCCTCTTGGACGCGAGCCCCTAGCTCAACCCAAGCCCCTGAAAAAACGACGAATTACCCGAACGAGCAGCATCACTGCCCAAGCTGGCTCTTACAAGTTGCCGTACGAGCCCGCGCGTATATATAGGCCAAACGACTCACATTCCAGCCGGAGTATATTTTTTGTGAGACTCCCGAATGCACCAGGAATCGAAAGGCCGAAAATCGAGAGATCAGCCAAGGATGGGTCAGAACACAGTCCAGATGAACAGATGTGCTTCCGTTCATGAAAGAGCACCCGCGCGAGTCTCGGTGCCCGAGACCGGTGGCCCCCGAACGATCACGGCGAGCTGCTCTCCGAAAGAACTGCCAAAATTTTCATACTGCCTCGAGCGGGAATCGAACCCGCACGCCCTTGCGGACCCAGGATATCTCGAAACTTTTTCCACTCGATCTCAGTTACGTTTCAACTGCCTACAGGTGCGTTCCCTCAATGAGCACAGAGTGAGAATAGCCCAAGGAGAAAACCTGTTCTCACTTGCGGCTCTTTATGGGTTCCCGGAGAGGAAGTGGCGTTCAGACTGTTAAAGAAAGCAAGAACATCACGAACCGACAAAGGGGTCAGGGTAGACTGAGGGCTTGTTGCGTCACCCGAAAGCGACACAGATGCAAGCCATCAGAGCCGTCGCATGGCGAAATCCACTAGACCCCTCACCACCTATTCATTTGGGGTATATCGTGTAATTTTTGTGCCCTCAAGAGATAGCCCGCCCATAAGGCCCTGCTGAGCGAAGACTGCTGCATAGATGCCATCTTGAATCGTCGATGACGAGATAGACTCAGCTAACGCCTGGTCGAGCACCGTAATACTTGCGCCTGCACCTATCTCCCACCCCGCAGAGCTTGAGAGGTAGTTAAGATCTTTTTGGCTCATAAAGAAGATTGCGTAGCCGAAGGTCTCTGCACCGATCTGAAATCCAAACGAGGCTGCGGTTGTATTGTAATAGCCCGCCGCGGAGTCTCCCTTGAAAAGCACCCCGTTTCCATAATGTCCACCTACGCCGAATCCAGCACGCATAATTTTGGGAAAAACGAGAACACCAGCGGCCTTCTTACCTAACGCAGCGGCTCCAGGAGAGGTTCTATAGAGACTTTGTAGCGCTTGACGAGCTGAGGTTTGCAACTCTTTTGTTGATTCTGCTCGTGCTTGTGTTGAAAGCGCCAACAAAAAGACGGCACAGGATGCAATCGTTACAACGGAACGTTTCATGGTTGAAATGAACATAAACTCCTCCACGCAACTCTATCGCTCGCAATGCACAATAATTATCAAAGGCATTTGCTGGTATGAGCGCCACAGGGTTCCAGACAGAAAACGTGCATTGCCCTACGCCCTTTTTTAGCCACAGAATGAAGCTTAGTCTTCTTTAAGATGACGACGAGAGGAGAAAGCGGTTACGAAGGATCGGAGAGTGAAGATCCTTCAAGAGGCGGCTGCTAGGCACGAAGTTGCCGAGGTGAGCCGAGAACACGTGTCCCGCATTTCCGATAATCGGACAAACGTAATCTGAGGGAATGCGCGGTTCTGTCGTCGCAGCGCTCAACCTCATCGGTGACTTCGTCACCGTTTATAGCCACCTGCGCCTGCATGCAGGGATTCATTACCTACGTCCAGTCAAACATATTTATGGGACGTGATCAGCCCGCCTTCTTCGCTACGGTCTGAGGCATAGTCCGGTTGTTATCTTTTAACTCCTTTCTGAGCTGTGAAGTAAACACCGCTGGGGGTACCCTTAAGCGACTCGTGGGTTTTCTCGTAGTTGTATTCGTTCCGAAAAGCATCAACGACTGCCTGCGCATGAGCGAGGTCGTGAAACACGTTTAGGTCGAGACACTTCCGCCGCAATATTCCATTGAAAGACTCAACGAAGCAGTTCTGAAACGACTTCCCTGGTTCGATGAATATGAGGGTAACTCGGTGCTTTGTAGCCCACGCTGAGAGTGCAGCGCTCCGAAACTCCGGTCCGTTATCCATCCGTAGGAACGTTGGATAACCCCGAAAGAGGGCGACCCGGTCGAGCTGAGCTACGACCTCGGCACCCGTCATTGAGCGTGCGGAGCTGAGGATCAGACACTCCCTTGAAGCATCATCGATAGCGGCGAGGATACGCACCTGTCGCCTCGTCACATCAGCATCGCTCAGGAAATCGACCGACCAACACTCGTTGAGTTTCTTGGGTGCTGGAACCTCCATCCGGAGATGTGCCGGTAGTTTCTTCCTCGTTTTCCGCCGTAATTGCAGCTTTTCCTCACGATAAATCCGCTCCACTCGTTTCTTGTTCACATTCCAGCCGTTCCACTGAAGAAGCCGATGTAATGAACGGTACCCATCCCGCCGGTGCTTCAGGGCAAGCCGTTTAATCTCGCGGCGAAGAGCGATGTTTCGATCGTTGCGTTTCCGATACTGGAACACTGATGTGGATATGCCGACTAACCGGCACGCCCGACGAAGGGAGAGGCGTTTCTCCTTCCGGAGAAACGCCACCGCCTGCCTCCGTTCATCGGGCGCTGAGTTATTTTTCAAGGAGCGCCTTTAACGCATCGTTATCAAGCAGCGAGTCCGCTAAGAGCCTCTTCAGCTTCCGGTTCTCGTCCTCAAGGCCTTTCAGCTTGCGTAGGTCGGTGCTCGTCATCCCTTCGTACTTCTTTTTCCAGCTGTAGTACGTCGGCTCACTCACTCCGTGCTTTCGG
>JBILDU010000014.1:0-39223 GCA_044352465.1 Bdellovibrionota bacterium | reverse complement strand
AGTAACAGCAGCTTGCCGATGTCGTGCATCAGCCCAGCAAGAAAGGCGATCTCAGCCTTGGCGGGCAAGAACCTTTCGGCAAGGGTACGAGCGATAAGCGCCGTGGCGATGTCGTTCGCCCAAAGTTGAGTGCGCGCGGTGTGCTTCGAGGGAAATACCTCAGCTAGAGAGGTGGCGTTTAAGAGACAGCGCAGCTCATTTATTCCGATGATAATCACCGAGTCCTCGATAGTGGTGCTGGGCTTGCCTCGATCGAAGTATACGGAGTTCGCGATCTTCATTACTCGAGCCGATAGCGCCTCGTCCGACTCGATGACCGAGATAAAATCCCGTGCCTCAGCCCGGGGGTCGGTCGCCAGCTGAAACGCTTTTTGCGCTGCCGCCGGCATCGTCGGTATGCTGTGCGCTCCGACCACGTTGAAGATCGATTGCGCCACGGCTGTGCTCAGCTTGGCATCTGGCTGAGCGACCTCCGCCGATTTTTTCTTGTTAAAAAACCCACCAAACATCGTTTTTATATCCTGAAATGACGTCGTTTTTCGCCACTGGATATGATGAGTAGATAGGAGGGGCGGCGCTGAGAAAATGGAACGGCTGGCTGAACTCGTCCAGCGAACGCTGCTTCTCGGATACAAGCGTCATTTAAATTGGGCTAGAGACCGCCGGCAAGGCTGCCAGCCCGAGGACTCCCGCCAAGCATCTCAAACCGCCGTTTGGGGGCGTGGGTTAGTTCCGCACTGAGATTGAAACCGACGCCTCTGCTCCGAACTCCGGATTTTCGGGGTCGAATTCGGAGTTGTTGTCGATTAACGGATCGTCCACATCCGGGTCAACCTCCACCTCCCCGTCGGATATCTCCTCATCAGCTTCGAGTTGGAACTGGATTACTCCGTTTGCATTGTCATCGAAGTCGTCTTGGGCAAGGAAGAAAACGAGGAACGAATCGTTATCGACGGTTATCGAGACCTTCGGTGAGGCATCACGCTCATCGCCATCGACAATCAGCCGTGAGGAGTCGAGTACGTACCTGAGCTCCTTCGGAAATCGAAACTTCAGGGCGATACCGTCCTCGTTTACGCTCGAGAGGAATGCGCTCACAACGGTGCGGTCGCCAGTATCGATCTGTCGAGGCGAGGCTCCAATGTCAACCACCGCGGCTCCAAGGAAATCCTCTCCTCCGCCACCGCCACCGCCGCCACCACATCCGGCCAGCGCCAGGGGAAGCAACATCGAAGTCAAAATGTAGTGGGAAAGACGACGCGGCACGGTAACCATAGGACCCTCTTTAATCGATTGATTGTGTCCTTATTTATCAAGCTGGCACAAGGGAAGAAAAGAGGGCCGCAGGGGGCTTTTTGTACGGGTGCGTTCAGGGGGGCTTCGCGCGCTTATCTCAGCTTAACCCCCTGAGCGCTCTCCACCTCGCCTGACCGATCAAGGAGTTGCCGGACGATAGCGAGAAGGTCCACCAGAGAGTACGGTTTCCCCATAAAGACGGTGGCGTCGTCGTCGGTGATATCGCTGAGCACCCCGGTTTTGCCGTGACCGCTCGTAAAAATAATCGGTAGCTGGGGGCGTTTTTTCCGCAGACTCTCCATGACCTCGAGTCCGGAACGGCGTGGCATCGTCTGGTCAACGAAGACCAAGGCGATGTCTTTGGCGTGTTGATCGTAGAGTCTTAGCGCATCCTCGCCGTCGGTTGCTTTAATAACGGAGTAGCCGTGGAGATGCAGCGCCGTGGAAGCCACCGACAAGATTCGCGAATCATCCTCTGCCACTAAAATGAAACCTCCGCGTACCTCCTCTGGCGCGGAAGCAGGGTGTGCCGAAACCTCTGCCGGAGCGCCATCACGCGGGAGAACGAAGGACAGCGTTGTGCCTTGGCCGGGGGTGCTGCTCACTCCGATCGCTCCGCCATGATCCTCCACGATCGAGCGCGCCATACTGAGCCCTAAACCCGTGCCCGCTCCAGCCGGTTTCGTCGTGAAGAACGGTTCGAAGATGTGAGCGCAGATGGCCGGTGGGATGCCAACCCCGGTGTCGGTGACGCTGACCTCGATATACTCACCCGGCTCGAGTGCGGGGTATGCCACACCCCGGGAGCGGGGCAGGGTGGTGCGTTGCACCCTCACCTTTAAGGTTCCACCCGCTGGCATCGCATCGCGGGCATTGATCCCCAAATTCATAAGCACTTGCTGAAGCTGCGAGGGAGTTCCTCGCACCGCACCAGCGTCTGGGTCGATCGCGGTCTCTAGGGTGACCGATTCAGGGAGGAAGTGCCGCAGCATGTGCACCGTGCTGTTTATTGTAGCACCGAGTTCGAACTGAGCGCTGGGTTGCTCCGATTTCCGCCCAAAAGCGAGGAGCTGCCCGATCATCTCAGCACAGCCTTTGGCGGCGCGCTCTGCACCGGAAAGCTCAGCTTGCGCCGGATGGTGAGGCTCGAGGGCGTGTTGGGCTAACCGAATCTGCCCGATGATAGCGGTGAGGTGATTGTTGAAATCGTGGGCGATGCCGCTTGAGAGCTGTCCCATGACATCGAGTCGCTGGGAATGGAGGAGCTGTGCCTCAAGCTGCTTTCGTTCGGTGATGTTTATCGCAACCGAATCGTAAAAGGCGACCTCCCCATCGGGGCCGATGAGGGGCGTTTGTCGCTCTAAAAACCACTGATAGACTCCGTCGGTGCTGCGCACTCGAAATTCCACTTCGAGTGTCTTGCGGCTTTTGGTTTGGCGAGCATGGTAGATCGCCGCGTGTTTCGCGACGTCCTCGGGGTGGAGCAGTTTCTCCATGAGCCCCGGATTCCTTTTGAAATCCTCCGGTGTGTAGCCGATGATATCCTCGATATGGGGCGATAAATACACATACGAGTTATCCGGGCGGGTTCGCACGAGAACCAGCCCCGGCCGTTCGACGAGGGTGCGGTAGTGCTCCTCAGCGCGCCGGGCGCCCTCAAGCGCACGTTGGAGATCGGACACATCGCGAAAGAGAACCCATACCTTAGCGAGGGCTGCCTCGACGAAGACGGGATAGAGCGAAAACTCATACGTCACCTGACCCCGTTCAACGAACACGGGGTGCGCTGGGGTGTGAGCGAGGTGAAAACCGTTGTCGATCCAACGGTCGAAAAGGGCGATCGTCTCCGCGGAGGGGGGGAGGAGATCTGTGAGCTTTCGACCGAGCGGGGAGCTTCCCCCTGCGCACGCTTTGGTGAAGCTCTCGTTCGCCTCACAACACCGGGCTGGAGAAGCGAATATCTGGGCGAGCACCGTTGGCTTGTCCGGGGTGATGGAGATCGGTGCGTCGAAAGCGAAGAGGGCCACCGCGGTGGGGCTTGCCGAGAAGAGCGCCCGAAAATCGGCGAAGTTTGTCGGCGCATCCGATCGGATAGCGCCGTGGGCTGAGGTCTCGCCTAGCTTTGAAGACGGGCCAACGCTCTGTTCGTTCGTCCGATTCTCTTTCGCTTCCATATCCGTCGTGCCTGCCTCTTAGCATTTACTGAACGATTCCCTTTCTTAGGAGATGTTCAGACGCTCCAAGCTGCGATTCACGCCAGACGACGCGAATCCTCGCGTCGCTGCGCCTCCTGCTGCATTCGCTTCAGTTGGCGCGCGTCCGGTAAACACGGAGCCGGTTCCGTTTTCCGAGCGCGGCGTTATCGGTGCGGCGGTGTGGCGATAACGAGGGGACGCTATCACGTCGGGGTGGGCTAAATGTGAAGAATTGTGGAAAAGAGTGGAAGAGCGGGGGTGAATACATCAGCGCCCATGTATAAGGTTCCGTCGGGACTCCGTTTTCTCGTTGAGGCCGCAAAGACGGCACTAGAATGGTCGTTCGGTCTTGCTCGCCGATGTGGAGTTTAACGCACACTCAGGGCGATTCGGTCGGCGAGAAAGGTGAGTCGCCGCCGTGAATTGGTGCGTTTTGTTGCCAACATCAGCGCCTTCTTTGAGCCGACCACGATGAGGAGCTTCTTCGCGCGCGTTACAGCGGTGTACATGAGTTGACGCTCGAGTAGGGTGAAGTGGGACTCATGGATCGCTAGAACGACGCAAGGTATCTCAGAGCCTTGGGAACGGTGCACCGTGATCGCGTAAGCGTGTGAAAGTTGACCGATGTCACGGGTGTCGTACTTCACGAGTCGACCGTCCCACATCTCGACCACCAGCGCGCGTTCGCTCTTACTGACGGAGTGCACCGTTCCGCTGTCGCCGTTGAAGACGCCGAAGGGATCGATCTGATAGTTATTGACCCGTTGGCAGACGCGATCGCCCACACGAAAGTCGGTGCCGTTGTGGTGGAGCTCTTGCTCGAGGTCGATGCTACCGGATGGGTTGAGCCGTTGTTGGAGGGATTGATTCAGAGCGATCGTGCCGAGTGGCCCTCGATTCGAAGGGGTGAGCACCGTAATCTCATGGGGTGGAATGCCGAACTTTCGGGGAATCTGATCCGCGACGAGTTTTTCGATCATCGCGGCAGCTTCGGTGGCGTCCTTACGGGGCAGGAAATATCCGTCGGCTTTGGTGACTCCGTCCGGTTCGGGTATGTCTGGGGTCGCCCCTGAGTTGATCATGAGGGCGATCGTGTTGATTGTGGACTCCTCAGCTCGACGGAAGAGCTTTGAAAGCGCCACCGTTTTCACCTCGCGAAGGGAAACGAGATCTCCGAAGACCCGGCCGGGTCCGACCGAAGGGAGTTGGTCTTTATCGCCGACGAGGATCACGGTGGCGTGGCGAGGTATGGCCGAGAAGAGGTCTTTCGCCAGCACGATATCGATCATCGAAGCTTCGTCGACGATCACGATATCGGCGATGAGTGGATCGTTGATGCCATGCAAGAATCCGCCCCGCGAGGGGTCGTACCGGAGGAGCCGGTGAATAGTGCTGGCAGGCATTCCGCAAACCTGGGACATGCGTTGCGCCGCCCGGCCAGTGGGCGCAGCGAGGGAGATAATCTTCCCCGCATGTTTAAAGACGGAGACCAGCGCGCGAGTCACGGTCGTTTTGCCGCATCCGGGGCCGCCGGTGATGATCATGAACTTGTGGCGGGTGGCGAGCTCCACTGCGTGAAGCTGCTCGGCCGAGAACTCGATGCCGAGCTCGCGCTGGGCGCTCTCGAGAAAAAGTCGGGTGTCGGTTGCTGCAACAACCGGTGCCTCGGTCTCGCCGCATCGCGCGGCGATAAACTCGGCGACAAAATCCTCGGCCCGATTCAGGTGCTTCAGAAATACCTTTTCCTCGAGTTGGATGATGTAGTCCTCTTCCAGTAGGGCGGTGAGAGACGGCTCGAGATCGAGGGGTTCGCTGCATCCGAGCAGCACATGCGCCCGCTCGGTGAGCATCTGCAGGGGCAGGTAGCAGTGCCCCTCGTCCGCCGCTTTCTCGAGGGTGTAGTAGAGACCCGCTTTGAGGCGTTGGGGTGACTGCGGATCGAGTCCTAGTTTCATGGCGATAGCGTCAGCCGTTGAGAAACCAACGCCGCGCATATCACGGGCTAAGATGTAGGGGTCACGCGAGAGCACCTCGACGGCGCGATTTTTATATTTCTCGTAGATTCGAGCTGCGAGTCCGGAGGAGATGTTGTGTTCCACCAAGAAGCGGGTTACCTCTCGGACGTCGCTTTGCTCGGCAAAGGCTTGCGATACCATAATCGCTTTATGTTTCCCGATGCCCGGTATCTTTGCGAGCCGTTCGGGGTCGCGGTGAATGACCTCAAGCGCCTCCGGACCGAACTCGTCGATGATCCGTTTCGCGGTTTTTGGCCCGATCCCTTTGATGAGACCGGACCCGAGGTACGTCTCAAGCCCCGACGAGGATGTCGGAGCTGTGTCCGTAATCGTCGTCGCGTGAAACTGACGGCCAAACTTCGGATGCTCGCGGTACTGGCCCCGCACGACAAGGTGAGCCCCCACTTTCGGGTCAAGGTGGTTGCCCACGACGGTCAGTTGCTCGCGTGCGTCCGCCACGTTGAGTTGCAGCACGGTGTAGCCGTTCTCGGCGTTTCGATAGGTCACCCGTTTGATGATGCCCCGAACCACCTGTTCCTCGACCGCCGCTGGTGTTACTTCCCGTTCTTTCATGCTTTCGACTTTACGTATTTTGTAGCCGGTTTAAGTCACCTTTGCTACCCCTCGCCGCTTCCCTCGAAGGGGCCGAATTGATTGATCAGATTGCTTTTTTTATGCTGCAAGGGTAGATTTTCTGAAGTTTGCCAGTCTTTTGCCGAGCCAATTCACATGATCGATCTGAATGACCTCCGTGCCCGTCCCGAAGCGTATCAACGCGCTTGTGAGATGAAACGTATCCGCTTCGATGTGGCGGCATTCCTCGCCCTCGATGGTGATTACCGGCGTGCCCGCAGTGAGTTCGAGTCCGAGCGGGCGAAGCAGAACGCTTTTAATAAGGATCTGCCGAAACTTAAAGGCCCGGAGAAGGAGGCGAAGCTCGCGGAGATGCGCGAACTGGCGGCGCGGATGAAGGACCTTACCGAGGCGCTGCGGGTGCTGGAGGAGCGGTGGTCGAAGGAGCAATTGTTCCTCCCGGCTATCCCGCTTGAGCAGGTTCCAAACGGGGCGAGCGATGCTGATAACGTCGAACGGAAGCGGTGGGGAACTCCCCCCCAGTTCTCGTTCAAGCCGCTCGATCATGTGGAGCTCGGTAAGCGGCTCGATATCCTCGACATCGAGCGAGGGGTGAAGGTCGCCGGGACGCGGAGCTACTTTTTGAAGGGTGATGGGGCGCGGCTGCATCACGCCGTGATGAGTCTTGCGCTCGATCTGCTCCATAAAAAGGGCTACACCGTGATGGACCCGCCCCACATCGTGCCGAACCGGGCGATGACGGCGACAGGGTATTTTCCCGGCGGCGAGGAGTCGGCCTATCACCTCGATGAACGCGATAGCGACTTCCACCTGATCGGTACCGCTGAGGTGCCGGTGGCGAGCTATCACATCGATGAAATTTTGAACCTTGAGGATCTTCCCAAACGGTACGCCGGCTACTCTCCGTGCTATCGCCGGGAGGCGGGGGCTTCAGGTAAAGACACCCACGGTTTGTATCGGGTGCACCAGTTCTACAAAGTCGAACAGGTTATCCTTTGTAAGAACGATCCTGCGGAGAGCGCCCGTTTCCATGCGGAGCTCCTGGGGAACGCCGAGGAGTTGATGCAGCTCTTAGAGCTACCGTATCGGGTCGTCGATGTATGCACCGGAGATATGGGGCAGGGTCAGGTCTTCAAGAACGATATTGAGGCGTGGATGCCGTCGCGGAACGGTTATGGGGAGACCCACAGCTGCTCGACTTTTCACGAGTTCCAGGCCCGACGGCTCAACACCCGTTATCGTAACGGTGAGGGGAAGAATATCTTCTGTCATACCTTGAACAATACCCTCATCGCCTCACCCCGGGCACTCAGTCCGCTTCTTGAGAACAACCAACAGAGCGATGGTTCGGTGGTGATTCCGCGGGCGCTGCGCCCGTATATGGGGGGGCAGGAGACTATCGTGCCCCGCGGCTGACGTACGGTCGGTCCGTTCCTGGAGTTAACGAGATGGTGAAATCACCGCACTTAAAGAGGCGGCCTGGTGCCAACGGACGGGGGATGGTGCGATATGTGCTGGCGGGGGTGTGGCTCGCTTTCACGTTGTCGCTCACCGGATGGTGGTTCTATTTTGCGCAAGCGCAAGTCAGTCGACTGATCGAGCTCGATGAGGGGGTGGCGAGCGACCTGGTACGGTATCAGAAGATGCTGTTCTGGGAGGGGCTCACTCTTTTCGTGGTGATCGCAACGGGGGGCATCGCACTCACCTATTACATGTTCCGGGAGATGCGGGAAAGTCGGCGTATCCAGGAGTTCTTGGCGGCTTTTACCCATGAGGTGAAAACTCCTCTGAGTTCGGTTCGTCTTCAAGCAGAGATATTAAAGGAGCGTCTGGGGGACTCGGCCGATGCGGCGCTCATCGATCGTTTCTTGGGAGAGACGAGTCGATTGACCTTGCAACTCGACAATTCGCTTTTTCTGGCGAATATGCGCGACCGACGGTGGTTTATCGAGCCCATTCGACTTGCCGACCTCGTGGCTGAACTCCGCCACCAGTTTCCTGATCTGAGGCTCGAACTGCGGGGCGACGCGGTGCTCCGGGCTGATAAGCGGGTGCTCCACGCTATGTTCGGAAACATATGTCAGAACGCGATCGTGCACGGTCGGGCGGAAAATTTAACGGTTACGGTCGAGCGGGCTCGGCTCGGCAGTTTACTGCTCACCTGCGTTGATGATGGCCGGGGGTTCACGGGAGACAGGCGCACGCTTGGTGCCGCTTTTATCCGTCACTATGGAGGGAGCGGTACCGGTATCGGCCTCTTTCTGGTGAAACATCTCGCCCGGGAGATGGGGGGCGCAGCGCTTTTTCCGGAGCATGGGCAGGGCTTCGCCGTTCAACTCACCCTCCCCGGCGAGATCCAGGAGGTCCCTCCTTCGCTTGATACTCGGGAGTCTTTACCGCACCGGGAGAACCCGTGACCGCGATACTTCTCGTTGAAGATGATCGTTCCCTCGGAACGACGCTGAAGGAGCGACTGATCAAGGAGGGGTATACGGTTGTCCTCGCTGACTCTTGCGCGGTTGCCCAGGCGGCGCTTCGTACGGAAGCTTTTGCCTTGATGCTCGTCGATGTGGGGCTGCCTGATGGGGATGGTTTTGAGCTCGTGCGCTCTCTCGGCCCGGCAGCGCCCGCGGTGATATTTCTGACCGCCATGAGTTCAGCGGAGAACCGCCTGGCCGGATTCGAACTGGGAGCGGTTGATTACATTCCGAAGCCCTTCCATCTCAAAGAGATACTTTTACGGATTGAACGGGCGCTGCAATCTCCGCGTCGCTTGCGGCGGGTCTCGGTCGGAGGCGTGACGATCGATCTCGAAAGTATGTCGCTGACCCTCTCCGATGGAACGGTCGAATATCCTCAGACACGCGACTTTCAGGTATTACGCCTCCTTATCGAAGCTGCCCCCCGCGTCGTGAGCCGGCGGGATATCCTCGCGAAGCTCTGGCGAGACGACGACCTTTCCACCGAGCGCACGGTGGATAACGCGATCTTGCGGTTGCGCCAACACCTTCGGAAAGGGGGAGCGGACTCGATTCGTTCCGTACGCGGAATCGGGTATCAGTGGGTAGCCGAGGGCGAGAGCGATCCGGCAAAATAATAGGCGGACTCGTGGAGTCCGTCTCCGGGCGGATCGGCACGGTAGTTGGCGGCACAGTGCTTCACGGCAAGGTGCCCGGGGTAGGTGTACGTTTTAGTAACCTAAGGGTAGAAAAATCCCCGGGAGCCCCTGAGTCGCTTTACCACGGCTCGTCGTTCACCTCGTGGTCGAGGGTCCCGGCGATCCCATCCCGCGTGACAAGGAACCGGTGCGGAGTGATCGGATACGGCATGCGCTCGAAGGCGTTGCCGATCCATGTGGCCATGTTCTCGCTGAACTGATGAGGTTCGGTCGAGAAGGCGATCAGCAGATCGCGCGCGGGAATGCCGACGAGGTATGTCGGACCAAGCTCCGCGGCGATCCGCATGCGCAGCTCTTCGTCGAGCAATCGAGCGGAGTCGTACCCGTCGCATTGTCGCACCAAGAGGTGCTTGCCTCCGCTGTCATGCCGCTTCACCCTGAGCCTCGGAAGAGCTGAGCGCTGGATCAGATTCGCTGTCGCGGTTGAATCCAGCTCCTCCAGCCCGACGCCCCACCCTTCGATATCCTCGTAGAGGAGGGAAACCATCGAGTCGCGATGATCCCGCACGAACGTGATCACGGTACCGTTGATCCACGGCCGATGCGGGAGTCGGGCTGGCTCGATCCGCTGAAAGACCTCGTCCGACTGGATTCGCGGCATGATCTGCGGTTTCAGCTCATACCACCCGAGTCGATAGCCGTTCCCCGAGTTCTCCTCAGAGAGGATCTGCTCGAAATAACGAGCGATGATCGTTTCTGCGCTGGCGGTATCCGCCAACACCATCCGCCACAAGTTGTCGAGGTAGAAGGGGTGTCCATCGATACGAACACTGAGACCCTCACCAGCTTTCACCGAGGCGTCCGCCCTCACACGGCCAACAGCCTCCACCACCAAACGCACGAAGCTCTGCGGTGTCATGGGTGACATCCGAGCCGCCTTTCTGGAGATACCCCAAAGAACCTCATCGTGTTCGGTACGCCTTTGAACGTGACACCTTGTCAGGTCAAAGGAACCGATCGTTACACACAATGCTAAGGAGTAGAGAGGTGTCGGGCTGCTCGCACACCTCTACACTCCTCAGCAAAAACCGAGTCGTACACCTACCCGTACGGACGTAAAAAAGAAGTAACGCCTGAGGGGGCCATCGTCGGGGCCTTGCCATCAGCGCTGCCTCACAAATGTGCCCCCTTACGCCTGAGGAGTCAACTTGAGTCGCCAACGTGCACCTATTTGCGGAGAGGTGTTTTTGAGCGCGAATCAGGGTATATTATCCCCTTATCGCAAACCGTAAAACCGGCCCTCGCAGTGGAGTTCGGGTGCGCTCTCGGAGCGCACCGAAGGGGAAACGCAGTGCCCGATTTGACCGATGGTGTCTATGACTGTTCATTCAACGATTTCCGAGCGCCGTCATCACGCCGAGGAGGGATTGGCCCGAGTAGGCTATAGCGTCGGCGTTGATCTTGGAAGTTTTCCCGCGGGGCAGCAGAAAAAGATCGAGAAATTGTTGGGTGAACTTCGAACGCTGGAGGAGATTGAACACACCGTTCGTCAGCGGCAGATCGACTTTTACGGCGAGCGGGCGTGGCAAGGGAACTTTACTCCGCTCGCCCAGCTCGAGGTGGCACCGGGGAGTCGACTTCGAGAGGATAGCTTGCGGCGCGTGGTGTGGAATGCGTTGCCTGATGGTCCGTTTAAGCGCTTTCAAGAGCTTTTTGTTGAGCCTGCCGACCGTATCGTGCCACTGGTATCGATTCAGTGGATCGGCGGACGACAGATTTCGTTTGCGCCTGATTTCGACCCTAAAAAAGCCTCGGTGCTCCCGTGTCTCGTGAGCCCTGACCGCCTTTCCGAGGGCTTGCTCGAATCGCTCGGACTCGCTGATTTCACCGATCTGGAGCGACGTCCCACCGAGCGGTTAGCGCGGAAAGCTTCGCTTGAGGTGATCAATACCTTGAAACGTGCCTGGGATGGTGCCAAACCCTTGGTCGAAAGGCATTTTCGGGTATTCGTCGTTGGACGAAATGACCCTGGCGTGGATGCGCGGTACGACTCTTTCCCGCTTCCCGAGCCAGCCCGGGGGAAACTTCTCGTGGTGCGGCGGACGGTCGAGGAAGAGCCCCGTGGAAATCTCCGGGGCGATCACGGCCTCGGGGGGCGCGATCTCCAGGTCCAGGTCTATGATTCTCCCGGTGCGGTGCTGCGCCGCATCCATCACCTGAGCGCGGGCTATGGGAGGGAACTGGAGATTTTGAAGGAGATTCACGGCGCGCTTGGTCAGGTCCACGGGGCGCTGAGTCGTTGGTCCGAGCTCGATGAGAGTGGACGACGACAACTGCGGCGGAGACTCACGGAGACCGTGCGCGCGGCGTTGCAGCAGTTAGAGGATTCGGTTGATTTTAGTAAACAGAGGGCCCACGAGATCCTTCTGAAAGCGACCCTCGAGGACAGTCGTAGCCGAGTAAATCCTCCACGCGCCCAGCTCCTTCTCATGCGCTCGGTCGAGAAGATCATAAGCCGACTTGAGCGGGCCCGCTCGAAGGAGAGTTTCATTAAGATCGATGAACGCGCGATCGAGGCGCTCATGATCGAGTCGGACTATGTGCTGAGGGATTATCAGCGGATCATCGTTGCGGCAGCGCCGAAGCTGGAGCAACGCTACCTGTTGTTTAGCCCGCGAATCCGCCCCGTTGAGATACCGGGGCAGGTGCGCGGTTTCTCCCGCTCGCTTGGTCTTGAACCGCACGACATTCGGCGGCTCGATGTGTTGCCTTATCGGGAGTTCGGGGGAGCTCTCGCCACACGCTACGGCGAATTGTCGGCGGCTTTAGCAGGGCGAGACCGCGATGCGGCGAAAGATGCCCTGATTAAGATGCATCTTGTCGCCAAGCTTTACTTCGTCGCCCGCGAGATCGAGCGGATGAAGATCCGCATCGCCCGTGAGCCGGAGACAACCCTTGAGGGGATCCGAAACGGGGTGGCGGGAGCGTTGCGGGTCTTCGATGAGTGGGATGCCGATGCCGGTAGGGCGACGACTCGGATTTTTCCCGAGCGGTATGTTGGGACGCTCGACGAGCCGTTCCAGCTCGTTCGCGATGGTCTGGTTGCCCTACGAAACGAGGTCGATGTGGCGGGTCGGCTCAAGTTCGGAGGGAACCTCTCGCCGGTGGCGGAGAGCGATCGCTTGAGAGCGCTGCGTGAATCTTTGGACCAGTTTGGACGGACCGGCCGCTATGATCTCTTAGCTGCGCTGCGTCGGATGGGATGAGGGCAAGCGCCGTGCGCTGTCCCATAGTTCAGGTGAGCTCAAGACAATCTTCAAGGGCCCGACGAAACGCACGGAACAGCAAGTCGATTTCGGCGCTCGGCAGCGCGCGTAGTTCGGGGCCGGCAACTAGTTTGAGTACTCCGGCATGGGGGGTCTCCCCGAGCGCGCCGGTGATCGAGCTGCCATCGCGCAGCGGCTCGTGGGATGAAACACGTAGGAAAGTCACCGTTACCGGATCTGCGGCTTCCCCGCGTAAACGGAACGTCGGATAGTCCACAGGGCGGAGATCTCCCGCGGTGAAACGAGGTTTCAGAAGATCGGTGTCGGCCTCGTGGATGAAGACGCACCCGCCCTTAAATCCAGCGGTTGGGGCGATTGAGTTCATCAGAGCAGTAAGAGCTGACTCTCGAGCTCCCCGATCGATCGAAACGTAGAGGTCGCGGAACAACGCCTGGAGCGGTTCAGGGCACCGCTGCGCAAAAAGATTACTCCCGAAGCGTGAGGTGGGGGCGCGGGGGCTTGTGTCACCGGATGGCTCGAGGAGCTCGAGGGGGAGCTTAAATATCGGAGGCTCTACTGCGAGGTAGACCCGCGCATTGTAGGCGAGCGAATCGCGCAGTCGCGCGAAGGCATCGGGTCCGACGCGACGTTCAACCGTCGCCCGAACCTGCGGCCACATCTTCACGGCCGCGGGATAGGCTGCCGGTTCGGTAGCCTGAGCGATCGTTTCGCCGAGCGTGCAAAGCTCTTGCAGACGCTCGCCATTCAGTACGGCGCTCTCTTTGGCTCGGTTGTAGATGGTTGTATCTCCCATGCCCCGCAGAAGCTCGGGGGCGATGCCCCAGCGGTGAGCGATTGTGAGACCGAGGAGGCTTGGGGTGAAGCCGAGGATCTTTCCGATGATCGAATCGATCGGTGTATCTTCGCGCACAAGGGTGAGTGCGCGGCGCCATGCTTGGGGATAGTTCCAGGCGATGAGTGCGGAGCCGATCTGTCGAAAGAGCGCACATGTATAGGCCATCTGGGGGTCGACGTCGAAGCTTTGAGCGAGGAGCTCGGCGCTTGAGGCGCTGACGATGGCGTGGCGAATCCGGAGATTATTGAAGTTGATGTCAACGCCGTTCGGCATACCGCCGCATCGCGCCGCCGCGTGGCGGAGCACCTCGGAGAGATCCGCGACGGAGGCCTTCCGGATAAGTTCGACCGGAGCGTCGTCGAGGAGCTCAGCGGTCTGGTTGAGGCGAGCTTTTCGGGAGAGGTTGAGAGCGGTGTAAGCAAACACAGAGAAGTCGGCTTTGACGGTCGTGATGAGCTTTTCACGATCGAATGACTCGGGCTGGGCGGTGATGATGGAGGCAGCTTCAGTCGCAACACCCCGGTCGCCAGGGAACCAAGCGTCGGCGGCGAAATCTGCCGCGAGGTTCAGGTGCCCCCGTCGGGTCAGGGGTTGCGAGTTCGATTGCATGCGCCGGTGTCGTTCCTTAATTTCCCTCGGTTCGCTCCACTCGTATAAGTCGGCGGAACCGCGGGGTTTATTAAGACTTTTTTAGCTCCCCTTGTTGCTTCATGGGATGGCTTAATTTATTGAAACTTTTCGTTATTTTTGCGACGATAGGGGGCTATGTTGGAAATTCTCACCTGCGTTGTCACCCCGTTCATGCAAAATTCCCGGATCCTCTTTGAGCCGGGGAGCGGCACGGCGGTCGTGGTCGATCCGGGTGGCGATGTCGATCAGATCCTCCACGAGCTTGCGAAACGTCAACTTCGTTGTGAGGAGATATGGCTTACTCACTCCCATCTTGACCACTGCGGTGGAGTACGACGGCTCAAAGAGGTGACCGGTGCGCGCGTTCTCGGTCATCCCGGCGAGGCGGAGTTTCGAAGTCGGGTCGTGGATATCGCGGCGATGTACGGATTGCCGGGGAGCGACCTACAAAATTGCCCGGAGCCGGATACGATGTTGACCGGTGGAGAGACCCTCACGGTCGGGGAGGCGACCTTTGAGGTGCTATTCACCCCAGGCCACTCGCCGGGTCATCTCTGTTTTTACAACCGATCCAATCGGGTGTTGGTGGCGGGGGATACCCTGTTTCAAGGCTCGATCGGTCGAACCGATCTGCCGGGTGGCGATCTCGACGTGCTTATGGCGAGTATTAAGGGGGTCCTCTTGAAGCTACCGCTGGATACCCGAGTCCTGCCGGGGCACGGACCGGAGACTGCGATCGGCATCGAGGCTCGGAGTAACCCGTTTCTTGTCGCTGAGTAATCAGTCCAATGCGCCCGGGTAAGGCACTCAGGCGGATAAGGCTCCCCGGGGAAGCGCAGAGCTTGAAAATCGGAATCAAGGATCAAGAACTATGGTCGATCAAATGACAACGGAGAAACGCCGAGTCTTGCTCGGAGTAAGCGGGTCGATAGCTGCCTACAAGAGCGCCGAGCTCGCGCGCTTGCTCGTCTCGCGGGGTTACGAGGTTCGCGTGGTGATGACGCCGGCGGCCACCGAGTTTATTACCCCGCTGACCCTTCAGTCGGTAACCGGTCATCCTGTGGCGCTCTCTCTCTGGGAGGAGTCCTCCGTTAAAGGGATCGGGCATATTCATCTCGCCGATTGGGCTGATGCAATGGTTGTAGCGCCCGCGACCGCCGATACGATCGCAAAGCTTGCCGCAGGATTTGCCGAAAACTCGCTCTTGGCGATGGCGCTCGCCACGCGGGCGCCGCTCCTCGTCGCCCCCGCGATGAATGTGAATATGTTCGAACATCCAGCCACCCAAGAAAACATCGCTCTCCTACGGAAGCGGGGGGTTGCCTTTGTTGAGCCGGAGGAGGGGGCGCTTGCGTGTGGTTGGAACGGCACCGGTCGGCTGGCTGACCCCGAGGAGATATTCCAGCATGTCCGCAGAGTCGTTTCGACTCAGGACCTTTCGGGGAAACGGGTGTTGATAACCACGGGACCAACCCGTGAACCGCTCGACCCGGTGCGCTTTTTGTCGAATCGTTCGAGCGGAAAGATGGGAACGGCGCTCGCTCGTGAGGCTTTTCGCAGGGGTGCACACGTGACGTTAGTGCATGGTCCGGCCCCCGTGAAGGTTCCCAGCTTGGTCGAATGTCTACCGGTAACAACTGCGGAGGAGATGTTTCAGGCGGTGATGGCCCGGGTGTTTAACGGCGAAGAGTCTCCCGATATCGTCATCATGGCCGCAGCGGTCGCTGATTTCAAGCCGACCCAAATGGCGCCGACGAAGATGAAGAAGAGCGGCCTTGCACCAGCCCCCCTCGAGTTGATCTCGACCCGTGATATTTTGTCGGAGCTCGGGGAGAGGCGCGGGGAGGTGCGCAAACCGATTCTCGTCGGCTTCGCGGTGGAGACAGGTGAACTCGATGAGCTCCTCGTGCAGGTACGGGATAAGCTCAAACGGAAGAACGCGGATATGATCGTTGGAAATCTCGCGGCCGATGCGTTTGACCTCGATACCAATCGGGTGTGGCTCGTCGATCGCAACGGTCGCCAAGACGAGATCGCCACGACTTTCAAAGGCCGGGTGGCGAATCGCATCCTCGATGCGGTTTTACGGCTCGAGTAACCCCCCAGGAGAGGAAGATTGCGGTGATAGTTTCGGCTTCAGAGATCCTTGCATTTTTCGACTCGGTGGGACCGAACTATCCGGGGGGGATCCCACGAGAGGTAGGGGGAGGTGTCACGCCGACGCCTGAGGGCGGCGTGCCCCCTTTTCAGATACACGGGCCTCTCGATGGCCCACTACTCTTTCTCGGGTTTGCTGATGAGAGCGGTTCGCTCGTGCAGGGGAGCACGGGGGCGCTTCTCGATGCTGCGATTTCGAAGGGCCTCCGCCGCGATCCGGCGACGATAGGTTTTGTGACCATCAGCGCCGCGGTGACCTCGAGCGACCTGGTTGGGGTGCTGCCAAGGCTTTTGCCGAGTGTCGGGATCGCTCTGGGAACCCGGGCCGCGAGTCTCCTCGGATTACCGGGTGAATGCTCAACGTGGGGGGAGCTCAATGGAAGCCCATGGCTTACGACATTAGAACTGAGCGCCGTGTTGGCGGAGCCGGGCCAAAAGCGGCTCTTTTGGAACGATCTACAAACCGTGCTGCGAAAGCTTGAGCTCGTTGAAGGGGGAAGATGATGTTGCGGCGATGTTGGGCGGTCACCTTATACATATTTGTACACCTCTTCGTCTGGGGGGTGGCACCGACGGTCGCGCAGTCGGCACCGACAGTGGCGGTCATCGATATGGAGATGTTGATCCTTCCCGGTACGGCGAGCCACCTCACCAACGCCATCGAGCGTGCCCGGAGTGAGAATGCGTCGTTATTAATCGTCCGCCTCAATACTCCGGGGGGTCTTCTCGATACGAGTCAGGCGATGATTCAGACGATCCTCGGATCCCCGATCCCGATCGTCATGTATGTGTCTCCATCGGGGGGTACCGCTACTTCTGCAGGGGTGTTTGTTACCCTGGCCGGACACGTCGCGGCGATGGCTCCCGGTACCAGTATCGGTGCGGCCCATCCCGTCGCCGGAGATGGTAAAGATATCGAAGGCGATATGCGCGCGAAGGCGGAAAATATGACCGTTGCTCTCGTCAAGTCGGTGGCGGAGCAGCGCGGCCGGAACGCTGCCTGGGCGGAGAAGGCGGTGCGGGAGAGCGTCTCGGTGGCGGAGGGTGAAGCGCTGACGCTCGGCGTCATCGATGTCGTGGCCAAGGATATCCCTGAGCTCCTCCAGAAAATTAAGGGGCGGAAGGTGAAGATGGCGGACCAAAGAATCGTTGAACTCGGTGATTACTCGGCGCTGCCGCTGATCGTCTACGAGATGGAGCTCCGCGATCGGATCGTCAACATCTTTGCTCATCCAAACGTTGCCGCACTTTTGTGGCTCGGTGCTACCACGGGGCTCTCGATCGAGTTGTATAGTCCCGGAGCGATCGTTCCGGGGGTCGTGGGGGTCATCTGTCTCATCCTCGCCTTGGCGGTGAGTCAGATTATCCCCATGAACATGGGCGCGATAGCTCTTCTGGTAGTAGGGGCTGTTCTTATCGGAGCTGAGATGTTTTTCCCGAGCCTTATTCTGGGGATCGGTGGTATCGTTGCGCTCGCGCTCGGTGCGCTTTATCTTATCGACGCTGGTGCGGCGCCGGGCTTGGCGGTAGACCCGTGGGTGGTGCTTCCCCCGGTTGTTCTCCTGGGAGCGTTGATGTTGCTGGTCGCGGGACTCGCGGTAAAGAGCCTCCGTCGCCGGGTCATTACCGGAGCTACGGGGCTTGTGGGTCAGCGGGGGACGGCGCTCGAGAATTTTACGACGGAGGGGCGAGTTTTTGTGAACGGGGAGATTTGGCGCGCCGCAGTTGCTGAGGGCCTCGTTGAAAAAGATGCTCCGATAGAGATAGTGAGGGTTGTCGACCATCTCACCGTCGAAGTAAAAAAGGTCTAGCGTAAGCGTAAGAGGAGTCTGGTTATGAACATAATTATCGTTGGGATCGTTCTTCTGCTGGTCGTACTGAAAAGCGCCGTGCACGTGTTGCAGGAATACGAACGGGGGGTTGTCTTTTTCCTCGGGCGCCTCGCAGGGCTGCGCGGTCCTGGGCTCGTCTTAATCATTCCCTTCGTTGAGAAGATTATCCGGGTGGATCAACGCACCATTACGATGGATATTCCCGCTCAAGACGTTATTACGAAAGATAACGTGTCGATTAAGGTAAATGCGGTTCTCTATTTCCGTGCGCTCGACCCCTCCAAGGCCATCGTCCAGGTTGAGAACTACCTCTTTGCGACGAATCAATTGGCTCAGACGACGCTTCGAAGTGTCTGCGGTGAGGCAGAGCTCGATGATATCCTCGCCGAGCGTGAGAAGCTCAACCTACGGATCCAAGATATCATCGACAGCCGTACCGACCCGTGGGGAGTGAAAGTAAGTATGGTGGAGATTAAGCATATCGATCTGCCCCAGGAGATGCAGCGTGCCATGGCGAAACAAGCTGAGGCGGAGCGTGAGCGTCGGGCGAAGATCATCAAGGCCGAGGGTGAATATCAAGCGGCTGAGAAACTCACCGCTGCGGCCCAGATAATGACGCAGAACACGGCGACTCTGCAGCTGCGTTACCTCGAGACGTTGCGGGATATCTCGGCTGAACACAATTCAACGATCTTGTTCCCTGTCCCGATCGAGATGGGGGAGCTCTTTCGGCGTCGCTCAAACGGGTAAAACGGGAGCGGTCTTCGGTAAGCTGATGAAGCGATGGGGCCCGAGTGAAAGATGGACCGAAGTAGAGGTCGGTCGTCGCCCATTTTTTAATCCGCTTTAAAGAGGCACTCCTCACGTGAGAGAGCTCTCAGGACTTGACCCGGCTCAATCGCCGCTTGCCGACAGGCCGTACGACTTTGAACTGCCGGTCGAGCGGATAGCCCAACGGCCGGTCAGGCCCTATCACGCCGCCAAACTCATGGTGCACACAAACGGAGCGGTCGTGGAGCGATCGTTCTGGGATATCGTTGAGTTTTTAGATCCGCGCGATCTTTTCGTGTTTAACGACAGTCGGGTTATCCCGGCGCGGCTTTTCGGGAACCTTCAAACCGGCGGGGCGGCCGAGCTCCTGCTCTTGGAGCATCGCGGCGAGAACGAATGGGTGTGTCTCGGCAAGCCGTTAAAAAAGATGAGGGCCGGGGGGCGCCTTGCTTTTCCCGAGGGGCTCACGGCGACGGTAATCGATCGCCCCGCGGAGCACCGTGTTGTGGTGCGCTTCGGAGCGGAGGACCCCCGCCTTTCCCTCAAAGAGGTGGGAGAGTTGATACGACGGGTGGGAGTTATGCCGGTTCCCCCCTACATACGGGGTGGGCGCGGCGATGATGAGGACCGGCGTGACTATCAGGCCAGTTTCGCGAAGGTCGAAGGTTCGGTTGCCGCACCGACGGCGAGCTTGCATTTTACGCCGGATCTCCTTGCGCGGATTCAGGGGGTCGGGTGCGGCTTCCAGTATGTGACGTTACATGTTGGGGCACCAAGTTTCACCGCGGTATGGAACGAGGAGGTGGGCACACCCGAGATCGTTCCCCCGGGGGGCGAGCTGTACCGATTCAGCCGCGAAGCGCTCGAAAACATCGTTGCCTGCCGGCGACGCGGGGGGCGGGTTATCGCGGTCGGCACGACGGTGGTGCGGGCGCTCGAGAGCATGGTGCGGAATGACGACGGAGGGGATGGCGAGTGGTATTCGACCAACCTCTTCATCCGACCGGGGTTCGAGTTTAGAACGATCGATCGAATGGTGACGAACTTTCATCAACCCCGCTCAACCCACCTCCTCCTCGTGGAGGCTTTTATCGGAGCGACCACGCTTGACCAATTGTATCAGCTCGCACTGAAGCGCGATTACCGCTTCTTTAGTTACGGCGACGGAATGCTGGTTGGGGGGTAAGCTCTGTTCACCGCAGGAGCGAACTGTCCCGGCGGTAAGTCTGTGTCGTGATGTGGTGGCGTGTGAAGCGAGGCCCCGGTAGCGAATGTTATTCCTTAAGCTCTCGTGATATCGTCCGTACATGAACGACGTTGGACCAATCAAGACATTTACCGTTCTCCAGCGCGATGGGAGCGCCCGCCGTGGTTCCTATCGCACCGCTCACGGAGCGTTTGATACCCCCAACTTTATGCCGGTAGGAACCCGTGGCTCGGTCAAAGGGGTTGACTGCGAGCGTTTACGGGAGCTGGGGGCGCAGATAACGTTGGTGAATACCTATCATCTCTGGCTTCGCCCCGGACCGAGCGTGGTGCGGGCTCTCGGCGATATTCATCGCTTCATGAATTGGTCGGGGCCGGTGTTGAGTGATAGCGGTGGTTTTCAGGTTTTTAGTTTGGAGGGAATGCGGACACTGAGCGAGAAGGGGGTCGAGTTCCGTTCCCATATCGACGGCGCGAAATGCTTTCTGAGCCCCGAGATCTCGATCCAGATTCAAGAGGAGCTCGGGGTCGACATCGCAATGGTGCTCGATGAATGCCCAAAAGCCGGGCAAGACGAAGAGGCGATTCGGCGCTCACTCGAGATGACGCTTCGCTGGGCGAAGCGGTCGCTCGAGGCGCGGCGGCATGACAACACAGCCATCTTTGGCATAACCCAAGGGGGACTCTTTCCGCACCTCCGTGAGTACGCCGCTCAAAAGCTCGCCGAGCTCGATTTCGATGGCTACGCCGTCGGTGGGCTCAGCGTGGGGGAAAAGAAAGAGGATATGTTCGGGGTTCTTGCTTACCATCCCGCGCAACTGCCCGACGGTAAGATTCGTTATCTCATGGGAGTCGGTACCCCTGAGGATATCGTTGAGGCGGTGTACCGGGGAATTGATCTGTTTGATTGCGTCATGCCCACGCGGGCAGGTCGTTTTGGTAGGGCGTTCGTCCGGGGAGAGGAGGTGCAGCTCAACATCAAGAACGCGCAGTTCGTGACAGATCCTTCTCCCTTAGACCCAACGTGTCGGTGTGTGGCGTGCCGGAACTACCCGCGCGGATACATCAATCATCTCTTTAGGGTGGGTGAAATGTTGGGGCCGCAGCTCGTCAGCGTACACAATCTGACCCACTACCTTGAGCTTATGGGGGCAATTCGAGAGGCTATCGCAGCCGGAACTTATGCCGAGTTCTATCGACGCGAGAAGGCGCGGTGGAATACCTCCCCGGCTGAAGCGAGTTCATCTTAACTAGCTAATTTTACACATGTTCACCTGGTTATGGGGTGGTGGTTGTTGCCCGCATGGTGGCTTTTGTTAAAAGGGGGTGGGAGTGGTATACGAAGGCGGATTAATTCTTCTTTTTTTGGGAGTTCAACCTCAGTGACGCGTACTTCGAATGCTCCTTTTGCTTTCTGGGCGGCTTTGGCTGCGTTGGTTTCGAATGCGGTGGTGCAGGTGTCGGTTGCCTATGCGCAGGCCCCGGTCGCCCCTCCGCAGCCCCCTGGATTTCTTGACCTCATCGGCAAGATGTTGCCGATGTTTGTGATGGTTTTCTTTGTGTTCTACATCATGGTGATTCGACCCCAGCAGTCGAAGATCCGGGAGCATCAGAAACTCATCGAATCGTTAAAGCGTGGCGACACCGTGGTCACCTCCGGGGGACTCATCGGTCGGGTCGCGGGGATCGAAAAAGATCACGTCTTGATTGAGTTCTCTTCGGGTGTGAAGGTGAAGGTCGAACCGGCGCACGTAGCCAAACGCCAGGAAAAAGAGGCTGAGAGCAAGAACGCCGCGTAATTGAGCTGTAGAAATTCCCGCACGAGCCCGGCCAAGCGCCACGGCGCGGAATCTTTTGGAAGTTTAGATCATGGGTACCACTACGAAGAATCGGGCCATTATCGTCGGAGCCAGTATCGTGCTGGCGGTCGTGATGCTCCTCCCCACAATCTTTCGTGAGTCGTTCGCGGGGGTGAAGTGGATTTCGAAGCCGATATCGTTAGGGCTCGATCTGAGCGGTGGGGTCCACCTAGTCTACCAGGTCCAAACAAGAGAGGCGGTGAAGAGCCGGCTGCTCGGTATGGCGAATGCGATGCGCTCGGATCTGCGTGAGCAAAAGATCGCGGTGACCCGCGTGAAGGTAAACGAGCGGAGTCAGATCGAGCTCTCGCTTCTCAGTGCATTGCGGCTGGAGCAGGCGAAGCAACGGCTGGCGGAGAACTTTCGTGAGGTTTCGTTCGTTGAGTCTCCAAGCGATGGCAGTGGGGCGAAGCTTATCTACAGCGTAACCCCGGAGCAGATCACCAAAATTGAGGGAGAGTCTGTCACTCAGGCTATCGAAACGTTACGAAACCGGGTCGACCAGTTCGGTGTCTCGGAGCCGGTGATTCAGCGGGTTGGGACCGATCGGATCCTCCTGCAGATGCCGGGTGTTTCCGATATCAACGCAGTGAAGCGTGTCGTCGGTTCGGTCGCGAAGCTGGAGTTCCGCCTCCTCCCCAACGTGGAGTCGTCGGCTAACGCGGTCACCCTTTACGATCGGCAGAAGATCCCGGTTCGGGTGGAAGATCAGGCGCTGATGACCGGGGATGCGGTGAAGACCGCTTACTGGGCTTCCCCCGGAGGTCAGGTCGAGGTCATGCTTAATCTGACGCCCGACGGCGCGCGGACTTTTGGCCGTATCACCTCGGAGAACGTGGGGCGAAATCTCGCCATCATCCTCGATAACGTTGTGTATTCCTCGCCGGTGATTCGGGATGCGATCACGGGCGGGCAGGCCTCCATTTCAGGTGGTTTCACCGTGGCCGAAGCTAATGAGCTCGCCATCGTGCTTCGAGCCGGTGCTTTGCCCGCGCCCCTCGTCGTTATGGAGGAGCGCACCGTTGGGCCCTCCCTCGGTAAAGAGTCGATCGAGAAAGGCGTCCTCGCGATTATTGTCGGCTCGGTCTTAGTATTCGCCTGGATGGCGGTGTACTACAACAAGGCTGGCCTTGTCGCTAACGCAACCCTCATCCTCAACATTCTCCTCGTCTTGGGACTTCTCTCGGCGTTTGGGGCTACACTAACGCTGCCCGGACTTGCGGGCTTGGCTCTGACTGTTGGTATGGCGGTCGATTCGAACGTCATCATCTTTGAGCGTATCCGGGAGGAGCTGAGAAACGGGGCGAGCCGAGATGCGGCGGTGCTCGGGGGATTCGATAAGGCGTACAGCGCGATATTCGATTCAAACCTGACAACCCTGCTCTCGGCCTCGATCCTTTATTATTTCGGCACTGGACCGGTGCGCGGCTTTGCTGTCACGTTGTCAATCGGCGTCCTTACCACAGTTTTTTGTGCGGTCTTTGTCGCCCGACTCGCGTTCGATACGTTGAAGCTCAAATCTGCTCAGCGGGCTCTTTCTATCTAGCAAGCTTATCTCCACGGTAAAGATATGGAACTGATCAAACCTGGTACCAAAATCGATTTTCTCGGGAAGCGGGGATGGTGCTTTCTCTTTTCAGCCATCCTGTGCGCTTTGACCCTTTATGTATGGGTTGAGCGGGGAGCCGGAAAATATGGTATCGACTTCACCGGTGGTAACGAGATCCTCGTCAAGATCGAGGGGGCTGGCTCGACCGATGCGGTACGTATCGCCCTTGAGAAGGGGGGCGTCAAAGACCCCTCGGTCCAAGCGTTTGAGGTCGGGAGCAACGACTACTCCATTCGCGTGAGCGACCTTGAAGCTAACACCGCTCGCGAGCAGGTATCCGCTGCTATCAAAGCGGCTTTCGGTGAGAAATTCGAGATCCTTCAGACGGATTATGTTGGTCCTACCATCGGGAGCGAACTAAAGTCTAAAGCGTTTATCGCCTCGATCCTCGGTCTTGTCGCTATTTGTTTGTATGTAGCCTTCCGCTTTGAGGTTGGTTTCGCGATGGGGGCCCTCGTTGCCCTCGCTCACGATCTCATCGTCGCCATCGGCGTGTACCTTTTGGTGGGGCACGACCTTTCGATGGCATCGCTCGCGGCGGCGCTCACCATCGTGGGTTATTCGGTGAACGATACGATCGTTATCTTCGACCGGCTCCGTGAGGAGATGCGTAAACGGAAGGGCTATGACCTTGAGAGCTTGATGAACGAGGTTATGAACGCCATGCTCGGACGGACCCTTATCACAAGCGGACTGACCCTCTTCTCAGCGGTTGCGTTGCTTATCTTTGGGGGAGGCGCGATCTCCGACCTCAGCGTCTTCCTCGTCGCCGGTATTATCTCGGGAACCTATTCCACCATCTATATCGCCTCACCGGTGGTCTTATGGTGGGAGAATTGGCAGCGATCCCGCCGTCCGGTGACGCAACCCTCAGCCTCCTAATTCGCTACGTTAAAGGTCCCGCTGAGAGCCTCTGACCGCCTCCGGAGCGCGCGGCGTGCCTCGGCTTGACCGCCGTGAACCCTATCAACGGCGGTAGACATAGAGCCGCGCGCCGCGCTTATCGCTGATGGGAATCTCAGCGTCGGCTTCGGCAGGAGCTGCAAAGGTATTAGAGATAAATATCGAACCGGGTCGCATCTCACGGACAACTTTTGCCCAAAGCTCTGGCATCGGGCCCGGTGCCAGAAACGCGTAGACGACGTCGTACTTTCCGAGGTCGACGTTCCAGATGCTCCGCCATCGGATCGCTACGTTGGAGTGGAGCAGGCTTCCGAGTGAAGCACCGAGGAAGGCGAGCGGACTTATCTCGACTCCGGTGAATTGCCCCCTCGGGCTTGAGCGAGCCAGAGAGCGCAGGAGCGGGGCGAATCCGCAGCCGAGATCGATCGCTGTGAAGTCGCGTTCAGGGGGGAGAAGTCGGGCCACCTCGGCGTACGTTTCGACCGAAGTCGGAAAGTAGGGGACCCGCGTCCAAAAAGTAGGCAGATACAATAGCGCTGCCAGCACGACCAGGATCGCAAAAGGAAGGGCTGGAACCTCAAAGAAGAAGAGCGCGGCGATGCCGGGGACGACCAGAAGATTAAATAGCTGCCACGCCACCGGAAGTTTAGTCCACCGCGCAACGCTCCATGCGATAATCGCCTGGGTAAAGACCAAAATGAGCATGGTCCACCACCCCCACAGCGGCGTAAATGTCTCGATTAAGCGGCGGAGAGCAACTCCGCATCCCAGCGCTATTCCTTGGCATAAGAAGCTTTGGAGCAGGAATCCGATTGGAGCGAGCGGATGGGGCGCCGCGGTGGGTGATTTCGACTCGTTCAACATTAGAGCTCGAGAAGATTCTTCGGCAGAGCTTGTCTTACTGGCTGAGGGTAGTATCTCTCAAGTTCGCTCGCCCGCTCATGAAAGCCCACCGCATTTTGCGCTTCGGGGACCTTAATCATTAAGCGGTAAAAAAGGTCTCCCCGGGAACCATCCTTATGAGAGACCCCTCGGCCTTTGAGGCGTATCTCGGTTCCACTTTGGGCTCCCGGTGGGACTTTAACGACGACCGGTTCGTCGAGGGACGGAAGGGTAATTGAAGCTCCGCAAATCGCTTCGTTCACCGATATTGGGACCTCCGCTACCAAGCCACGGGCGTGCATCGAGAGAAAGGGGTGGCTCGCAACTCGGACGATGATGACCAGATCCTCGCCGGTACCCCCCTTTGCGCGGAGGTGGACGACGCTCCCGTTCCGGACACCGGGTGGGATACGCACCGAGACCTTGCGGGGGCCCTCCGGCTCCCCGATCTCCACGGTCTTCTTCACCCCGTGCACCACATCTGAAACCGTTACCGACACCTCGATGAGTGATATCTTGGCAATATCGCGGTGGTCAACCTCTCCGTCGCTGCGTGCGGATGCCGCACGGCGAGGGGCCCCTGAGGACTCACCCGGTGCTGCCCGTTTCGCCCCTCCAAATACACGGTCAAAAGTTTTGCGCCCCATCGCGGCGATCTTCGAGATATCGGCCGATAGTTTCGAGCTGGTAGGCTCCGCGACCACTTGAGCAGCTCGCTTGGGCTCAGCCGCCCTTTCCGGCTTTACCTTGCCGAATTGCTCGTAGCGCGTTTCGTAAAACTTCTGACGGGCCGAAGTTCGCGCCGTTGATTGGTTCCTGCGGTAGGCGTTGATTCGCGGATCGCCTCCCGGGCTTGCCGCGCGGAGGTGGTTTTCAAGTTCCAGATCGTAAGCCTTCCGTCTCTCTGGATCACTTAAAACCCGGTGAGCTTCGGCGATAATTTTGAAGCGGTCCTCTGAGGCTTTACCAGGATTGACGTCGGGGTGGTACCGGCGCGCCAAGATGCGGTAAGCGCGGCGAATCTCCTCAGCGGTAGCCGAGCTGTTAAGTCCCAGTAGTTTATAGTAATTCTCCATCGCCTCTCCGATGATGGCCTGAAAACCCTTCGCCATCAAGGGAAACGGTGGGGCGACTGAGCGTCGGGAACGGAACGCATTGGGGATGAGGATCGAAGTCGTCGCAATCTTCTTAAAAAGGGGATTGCCTCCTCTCTCCCCCCTCGGAAGTATAGGTCCATCGAGACGAAGCCCATGTAATTAAAGCTCTACGCAGAGGATAACTCAGTGGCTTACCCCCAAAGAAAAGTGATCTCTCCCGGCTGGGTTCGCTTCGCCGAGACTATCGTTGAAAAGGCTGGTGTTCTTGACGAGGCAACCGCGGAGACTCTGGTGAGGGCTTTCGCCGCGGTTCCTCGCGATAAATTCGTGAGCGAGGCTTTCAATCTCCGCGCGACCGATGACAACGCACTCCCTATCGGGTACGGCCAGACAATCTCAAAACCTTCTACGGTAGCCCGCATGCTGGCCCTTATCGGCCTCGCTCCCGGGATGCGCATACTGGAGATCGGCTGTGGATCGGGGTACTGCTCCGCAGTCATGGCCGCCGCGGGTGCGCAGGTCTATGCGGTCGAATACGTGGGGCTCCTAGCGCAGAGGACCCGGCACCTCCTCGACGGGCTCGACTTCCAAAATATTCTGGTGCGGCGTGGGGATGGACGTCGCGGATGGGCGGAGCATGCTCCCTACGATGCCATCGTCGTCTCAGCGGCTTTTGAGAGTATCGAGCCGGAGTTGGTGCGCCAGCTGAAAAATCCAGGTGGGCGGATGGTCGCCCCGGTTGGAAATTCCCGTGGCCAGATCTTGTCGTTGTGGGAGGCGAAGGGTGGGGGAGTGACGATGTATCAACTCGAGCCTTGTAGCTTCGTCGAAGGGCAGTAGCGCCGAGCTGAATTGAGCAAGATCTGCTGTGAATGTGAACATCCCCCTCCGCTCCGGTATCTTTTCGCTGACCTTTTCTTTTCTCATAGGGTGCGCCTTCCATCGACCGATCGGCGCGGGGATCTCACGGACCTACACCGTTCAGGCCGGTGATACGGTATATGATATCGCCGCGCGCTTCGGTGTGTCTGCGGAGGAAGTCTTGCGTTCGAACTCGATCGGCGATCCGCGGACTTTACAGATCGGTGCGGTGTTACAGATTCCCGTAGGGAACAGCGACGGTTCTCCGGTCATCTCGGAGCTCGCTACGGAGAAAGCCGCGGCGTCACCGGTGGGGCCAGGTGTGTCTGCGGGACCCTCGGCACCAACCGGTTCCACCGTTCCTTTAGCGACCGTGGGACTCGAGATTCCGGGCGATAGGAACCCACGCCTGTCGTGGCCAGTTGAAAAAGCTCATCTCACCTCTAAGTTCGGGCATCGACTCTTACGATTTCATGAAGGGATCGATCTCTCGGCTCCTCAGGGGACTCCCATTCGAGCAGCGCTCGCTGGGATCGTTGTCTACAGCGGCAAAGGTATTCGCGGTTATGGGAATACCGTGGTCTTGCGGCACCGGGATATGCTCACGGTGTACGCCCATAACCGGGAGAATCTCGTCGATTTAGGTGAGGAGGTCTCCCAAGGTGAGGAGATCGCGACGGTAGGGCGCACCGGTCGAGCGAGCGGTCCGCACTGCCATTTTGAGGTGCGGGTAAAGAATCGGAGCGGTCGCTTCGTCGCCGTTGATCCGATGCCTTTTCTTGAAAGCTCTAAACGATAGGTTGCGTGGAGTGCCCCCGGCACCGTGTTGGCAGTGGCTCATCGGAGGGGGTAGTCCGAGATAACTTGACTCGTAGCGCGCCGATCGCCGATAATTTTGTTTAGCGCTTTGCTCAGGATTTTATTACCGGTGAAGTGCTACCACGCATGCCCTCGTAGCTCAGTTGGATAGAGCACAAGTTTCCTAAACTTGGGGTCGCAAGTTCGATTCTTGCCGAGGGTAATATGACTCTTCTCTGTCTCTACTCGGTATACGGCCCGAATCTACATAAGGCCGAAATCTGCATACAGCTCCGGGGAGGGTCCCAGCCGCCCAGCAAAGCGGCGCTTCGCTGTTGCGGTCGCCAGCGCGCTTAGCTCAGCTGCATGTTGTGGTAAACGTGCTGGACGTCGTCGTCCTCTTCGAGCTCATTGAGGAGTGTTTCGATCTCACGCTCCTGATCGGGTGTCACTTGGACAGTCGTCAGGGGGAACCTCTGTAGACCAGCGCTCTTGACCTCGACTTTTTTTGTCTCGAGTGCCTTCTGTAAGGTGCCGAAATTTTCGAACGAGCAATAGAGGAGCAAGCCGTCCTCCGATTCAAAGATATCTTCGAGGCCGTGGTCGATCATCTCCAGCTCGAATTCGTCGAAGTCACCCCCCGGTAGGGAGATGGTAAAAGCGCCCCGTCGGCCGAATAGGTAAGCGAGCGAGCCTGAGGTGCCCAGGGTTCCGCCGTGGTGAGTAATGATCGTACGGACGTTGGCAACGGTACGGGTCGGGTTGTTCGTTGCAGTTTCAACAACCACCGCGATTCCGTGGGGAGCATACCCCTCGTAAATCACCTCTTGGAGTGAAGCCTCGTCTTTACTTGAAGCTCGTTTGATCGCCGCCTCGATGCGATCCTTCGGCATGTTCAGCGCGCGTGCGGTCTGTATAGCCATCCTTAGTCGGGGATTTGAGGCCGGCTCGGGGCTCCCCAGCTTCACAGCGATAGCGATCTCCTTGCCCACCTTGGTGAAGGCTTTCGCGGTCTTCGCCCACCGGGCAAACATGCGGTCTTTACGTTTTTCGAATATCCGGCCCATACCGTCGTCACTCGTTTTAAGAGGGGGATTCAGTCCCCCTGGAGGTCCGATAGTAGCACTGTGGTGCGCTCGTTCCAACGGGCAGAGCGGGCGGGGTTACGGAAGGCAACAACCTACCCTATTGAACCCAGGGAAGGGCCTCTTTGAGTGAGTCTAAAATCTCGGGAACTGAGGCCTCGCTCGGGGTCACGACCACGTGAGCATTGGTAACGGCTGAGATCTGGGCGAGAAGCTCCTCTGAGTCTTTCTCGCCTGTGCTCTCGAGTTGGTGGACCGAGTCCCCGCCGAAGAGATCGAGCGTTTCCTCGATTGTGGCCTGGTCATGAGCGAGGACGATCACACGGTGCCCGTTCACCGTGATAGTGGCGGGCTCGTGACCGGCATAGGGGGCATAAAAAGTTTCCATACATCATTGACCTTTGAAACAGTCCTGTGGGCGGGACTATCTCCGAACATTGCTAAAGAGATAAGGTCACTCTCGAGGAATTTCAACTCAGGTAAGTTTTTGGCGGCTGGGGCTGACCTGTGGGGGTATTCCGGTCTGTGGCGGGTGCGGGGGCGTTTCCGCAGTGTTGCGATCTCTTACACGCCGCTTAGTTGAGTGTATCCATCAGGCGCTGCGCGGCCGTGAGCCGTTCCCGCACCGCGGCTGACCACGGCTCGTTGGGGGCCAGCTCAAGATACCGGGAGAGGTCGGCTATACCTGCCGTAAAGAGCTCCTGATCGAGGAGCATCAGGCCGCGGTCGCGCAGATCCGCGCGCGAATTAGGATCGAGGGCGAGGCTCCGCTCGCAACACTCCAGGGCGCGATCAACGTCGTCCTGAGCTACATAAAGATGCTTCAGGTTGGTGAGCATGCGGATGAGTATCCGGCGGTTGTCGACCGGCTGGAGTACCTCAGGAGGGAGCTCCTCTGCGGGAAGTTCTCCCGTTCGGTAGCGAGCGCGGAGCTCCTCCTCGGACAGGATGAGGCCGTAGAATGGGTCGACAAAGATCGGTACCCCCGAAACAAGCTCCGCTCGGGTCACAAAGTGGCCCGGTGTCGCGACCCCGCTTAGCTCAACCCCGACAAATCGAGCGACGTGGATATAGACCACCGCAAGGCTTATCGGTAGGCCACACCGCCGGGCAAGGACGTCGTTAAGAAAGGTGTTCGCCGGGTCGTAGTACTCCTCGATATTCCCCCGAAACTTCTGTTCCTCGGACAGGAATCGTACGAGCGCCGCTATTCGCTCGGGGAGGGTGGTCGTCAGGCCAACCCGAGCGGCCGCGAGTTGCGCCAGCTCATCAAGCTTACGAAGCTCGGCGTGCACATCAAGATCCGGGTAGTTCCATTGCGCCACCATGAGAGCCCCTTCGGAGAGGTTAATCGAGCCCGCTGTAAGCTCGCCGGCACGCTTAAAATACTCGAGGTTTGGCGATGAAGAGGGAACCATTCTTGAAAGATAGTTTGTTTCGGCGTTCCGAGAAAGGCTCTGGGCATCGGCTAAGTGGGATAGTCCGAGCTTCGATTAGAACGCCGTCCCGATGGCCATCTCGATTTTATGAGACAATCCAAACGGTTTGCATTCAAAGGTACGGTTTTACAAGATTTTATCCTTTTTAGTGCGGCGAAACTCCTGCTAGCCTCATCTGACCATTATAAGCCGTTGAAAATAACGGTGTGAAGTCGGGCCAAAGCGACCTAACTAGCTGATGACAATCGGGCCCGGACCCGGTATATAAAGCCAAGTTAGGCGGCACCTGACCCTAGCTAAATCTCACTTTTTGTTCGAGGTGAACGAGCGTGAATAAATCGGAACTTATAGAGAAGCTCGCGGAGAGAACCGGCATCAATGTCCTCCAGTCAGAAGAGGTGGTAAATCTCATCTACAAAAAGATGCGGGAGACGATGGTGAGCGGTGGTCGCATAGAGATCCGCGGTTTCGGGAGTTTTGTGGTCAAAGAGTATCAGTCGTACCAAGGCCGCAATCCGAAGACTGGGGAAAAGATCGCTGTCCCGCCGAAGAAATTACCTTTTTTTAAGGTCGGTAAGGAGCTCAAGGAGCGTATCGATAATGTCGAAGAACCCAGTAAGGGAGCGTAGTTTTTTTCTTCTTTTTCGCTGACAAATTTTTCAACTGGTACTGATAATATTTTATGTCAATCGATTGGATCCTTGAACTTGAGCGCGCTATCGACAACGGCAAGGTTATGTATGCATGCCCGGGCTTGAGCCGGAACCAGTGGGTCATCTCCCGCTCGATGGACGATTTGAAGAAAGTGGCTAAGCGTGCCGCTGACACCAAGAAGATGGCGGTCAGCATCGTGCAGCTGGTGGCGAAACAAGATGCCGTGGCTGGGGACCTCTTTTTGGTTCCGACCTCGATCGGAGAGCCAGGGCCGCGGGGCGAGCCGGTCATCCAGTGGAGCACCGTCGAGACCCGCGAGGCGGCCGATATGATGCGTGATGTGAAGCACGGTCCTTCGCCGTTTTTTGCGATGCAGGTCCAACAGACGGTAGAACCGGACGCGCAGGCTTAATGAGGTCAGGCGTAGCAGTAAAAGGGTGTCATCGTGCAGCAGTCTCTCCCCGCTAAAGTTACCGTAGCGAAGCTTGTATCCTCGCGATATCCAGACGCCCGTCGTCCCGAGTCTTGGGACGACCGAAAGGGGGGGGTCGACTTTATTCAGGCGGTCGAGACCGGAGCGGTAAAGCTTCTGAGTGATGGTCAGCAGTCTCCTCCGCGAGAGGGGTGGGTCATCATGTTGACCGACGGAAATCCGACCGACGGATTCCGCTGGACCCTCTACGGTATGCCGGCCCAATAGTATCTTTGGACGATAGTTTTGTGACCGCTGTTAGCGCCGGGGGTGCTGACAGCGGTTTCCCGCTTCTTCGACCGATTCGATAAGGTACACGGCCGCAGTGGCCTTGCTCAGTAGCCGCGCCCAGAGGGCGACTCTCTATTCCGTTGTTTGCCTTTCCCGGTTCCACTATGGCCTGGGATGGCCGGCGCGTTAGCTATCGACCGGGAAGATCTGCACAACCGGTTGCTCAGCGAAAAGCGGAGTCCAGGCAACCCCGGCTCGAGCGAAAACTTCCTTAGAAAAAGAGACATCGCACACGTAATGGCGCCCGACCCGATCTCGACCGCCGGAGAGCCCGGCGAGCGGAAGACCAAGCGAGAGGGTTGATGAGGCGAAGAGTCCCGTTCCGATCGTTTTGCCGGTGTCGGGGTCCATGCCTGCGGGTAGTTCGATAGCGTGTACGGGGGTTCGCCCCTCATTTAAGACACCCACGATACCCGCGAGGTGGGGAACTGCATTCTCGGTGATATCCGAGGCGCCCCACAACACGTTGTGGCAATCAGCGAGGATCCGCTCGAGGTATCCTTCCGTACAGAGGGGCTCGAGCTCTTCAATCGGTACCCCCATCGCGGTGAGGGCGCGCAGTTGGGCTTGGAGCTCGGGGGAGCGGGCGGCTGGCGCCCCTGAGATGAGCGCGGCTCCCGCTGCACCGCCGTTTACTAAGTGACGCAGGGTGGCCAAAGCAACGAGGCCGCTCAGGTTGTCGCTCGCCATGACGCAGACCTGACCCTCTTGCGCAGATAGACCCAGAGCGTACCGGACCACCATCGCCATGCTATACCCGGCAGCCTCAGATGTCTGGAGTAAAGAAATACCGCTGAGCTCCGTAAGCTCTCGACGCATTGCGATAAGGGTGGCGGAGTCGACTGACGGTATCTCCAATCCCCCCTTGGTTTTAAATCGGGGAAGCTGGCCGGGCTGATTCGGGGAGGGGGTGGGGGAATCGGTTGTCATAACTAAGCTTTTCTTAGCTCCCCCACGAGGGGGAGCCTGGTATCAAATTTCGGCGCCGAGGCGCGGGTTTTTCCAGCTCTCGGGTTATACCATAGTTCTTTTTTCCCGACACGGCCGTATCGTTCGTAAGTCCGCTCGGTGCACCCGTCAGGATGGGGCGTAACCCAGCCGCACGGTATATACTCCATCGCGGGAGCAGAATAGGCCCATCGGCGCTTCGCCCCCCCCAATTCTTGACTATTTTCGGATATTTCCGGTTAATTGGGTTCCCAAGTTCGGGGCTACCGTAACGGTGCACCCGTTAACTCATAAGGATATCAATGACGAGTCGTAAGTCCGGTCCGATTATCAAAAAGGAGCCTGTAGTCGCTATCGTCGGGGCGACCGGCCTCGTTGGAAACGAGATGGTGGTGTGTCTCGGTCAGGCGCAGATACCGTGTCGCGCGGTGCGTCTTTTCGCCTCCGAGGACTCCGTGGGGGAGATGTATGAAGTCGGTGGTGAGGAGGTCGTCGTGGAGCTCCTCGACGAAAACTCGTTTAAAGGTGTCGACATCGCTCTTTTTGCGACGAGCGCGGAGCTTGCTAAGAAGTTCGTGCCGATCGCCGCCGAGTCCGGTGCTGTGGTGATTGATAACTCGAGCGCCTTTCGGATGACGCAAGGGGTACCGCTCGTGGTGCCAGAGGTCAACGGACACCTCGTGACCGAGGATTCAAAGATCATCGCTAACCCGAACTGCTCAACGATTCAGCTCGTCCCGATCCTTCATGCGGTCCATAAAGCCGCCGGATTGAAGCGAGTTGTCGTGACCACCTTTCAGTCGGTCTCCGGCGCGGGGAAAGCGGCGCTTGATGAGTTGTGGGGACAGACGCTAGCTATCTTCAATCAGCAAGCGCTCCCCCAAGAGGTTTTCCCCCATCAGATCGCCTTTAACTGTATTCCGCAGATCGACACCTTCCTGGACGATGGGTACACCAAAGAGGAGCACAAGATTATCGACGAGAGCCGCAAGATCCTCGATCTTCCGGCGCTGCGGATCACCGCAACCGCCGTGCGAGTCCCGGTGTTTCACAGCCACGCCGAAAGCGTCAATATTGAGACTGAGCGCCCGCTCAGCGTTGAAAGTTTCTTTGGGATCTGTGGCGATGTAGCGGGCCTCGCGCTTCACCGCGACGACAACGACTACCCCCTCCAGATCGATATCGCGAACACCGATGAGATTCATGTGGGGCGTGTGAGAGCTGACCTCTCGGTACCGCATGGCCTTAACATGTGGGTGGTCGCGGACAACGTGCGAAAGGGAGCTGCGTTAAACGCGGTCCAGATCGCCCAGCTCCTCGTGAAGGGTCGTGTACAACATTCGTCTCATCATTGAGTATAACGGCGCGGCGTTCCAGGGGTGGCAGTATCAGCCCGGACTCCGTACCGTTGAGAGCGAGCTCAAGCGGGTCCTCGCTGTGGTTCTACGGCAGGACATCCGGGTCGTGTATGCCGCCGGTAGAACCGATGCGGGGGTCCATGCACGGGGTCAGGTCGTTAATTTCCTCGTACCTGACCTGCCCGATCTTCGCCGCTTGCGTTTCTCCGTGAGCAGCCTGCTGAAACAGGACCTCGCGGTTCTCACGGCGGATCTTGTTCCGCTCGACTTTCGGGCTCGCAAACACGCCATCGCACGACAGTACTCGTATCGGATCGATAATCGAGATACCCCGTTGGTACTCGATTACTCCCGTGTATGGCACGTCCCGATGCAGCTCGACATCGCGGCGATGCAGCGGGCTGCCGCGATGCTGACGGGGGAACACGATTTCACCAGCTTTCGGGGGGCCAAGTGTGCTTCGAAGTCACCCATCAAGCGGGTGCTTGAGAGTGAGCTTACGGAACAGGGAAGCCTATTGACCTATCGGATCGTCGGCACCGGCTTTTTAAAATATATGGTCCGCAACATCGTGGGAACGTTGGTCGAGATAGGACGGGGGACGCTCCCCGCCGACTCAATCGGCGAGATACTCGCCGCCCGCGATAGGCGGGCCGCAGGAATGACCGCGCCACCTTATGCGCTGTGTCTCGACTGGGTGCGGTATCCGCCTGAGCTTTCACTGAGGCCCGCTGACGCCCCCTCTAATTCATCGGATTCTTCGCACTAAAGTTGGGGAGACACACCCGCACGAGAGGGTCGTTGGAATCCTTCGGTGAGTCCTTCAACTTAATCGTGAGACGGGAGGCTTTGGCCATCTGTCGCGAGGTTCCGCTGAACGGGAAGCAGTAGGTCGTTGCCCGTGCTGTCCGGTAGACCTTCTGGGCTTTGTAGTAGCTACAACGGGCGAGCCCCATATTCACCTCGGCGGAGGTACATCCGTTCCAGCCGGGGGGGGCGTAGCGGTCGCGGTTCGCGCGGTCACGGAAAACGACGCTGAAGGCGGTGCGGAGACTCCCCTCCAGCACAACACCCGCGCGGCCCTTGCATTTGGCGAGAGCGGGGCGGTATTTCACCTCCGCGGGGGTCTGCGAGGCGCAAACACACGGTTTAAAGACGCTTTCGTTACACGTTGCATCCGGAAAAGTGACTGCACCGATAACAAGCGCAGGGCGAACGAAGCGGAGAAATTCAGCGCTCACACCGCTGTCTTCAGCCACGGCACTTTGACTCACGGGCCCGACTGAGAGTGCCAAGACTGAGAGTGTAACGAGGAGAAGGTGACGCATAGAAATCCTGCTATAAGCGTTTCAACTGAAGGTGTAGCAGATTCGGGGAGGCCGATCCAGCTCAGGCTACCAGGGATAGCAGGCCGGGCGCCGGAGCGGAGGAGAGCCTATTTTTGGAGCATGTTTTGGAAGGGGATTCGGTATGTGACCACATCGGCCTAGGGGCGCAAGTCTTCGCGCCGCTTTTTTGGCGGTCGCATACGCTTTGGTCAGCGCGCACGCCGTCCGGGAGAGGTAGGCAAGAGCGCTGGTCCTTTGAGCGCCTCCCTACCGGATTACGATCTGGTGGAGCGTGGTGAATACGGAGGTACCGAGGAGTTTCAGTCCGTGGGTGCCCCACCCGATAAAGGTGAGGAGCAGAGCGGTTAAGAACGAATTGAGAGCGGTCACGTAGGTGACCCCGATAGGGAATCCACCCCGCAGGTCGCTAAAGTCGGTCTGATACGGGGCGATATCGCGGAGATTGAGGAGCGCGTCGGCACCCCAGCCGATTCCCACGATGAACGCCACCGTCGTCCAATCGGAGTGCCACCCAGCCAAGCCCACTCCCAACGTCAGAAGTGTGAAAAGCGGTAGCCAGTAAGGTGCGAGCGATATGAACGCGTTATAGCCCCGAGTTTTTTCGGTGAACTCGTACTGAAAGTGACCCGCATGTTTTCGGATCCGCCACTCGGTGGCTTTGTTTCCGACCAGGTTAGCGATGATCGAATGTTTGAGCTCGTGGATAAATACCGAGGTGTGTCCGCGGATAGTGAGCTTTGCCAGCGTGGCTCCGGCAACCGCCCCGAGGGCAAATCGTCCGAAATTGGCGAGCGCCGCACGATCGGTATGGACGAAAAGAAAGAGAGTCCCATAGATCGCGAGTGGGATGACGACGATTAAGGAGAAAAAGAAGGCGAGGCCGCCTACCTTCGAATCATCGAGTTTGGGACGGTCTTTTTTCCACATCGCCGAACTGCGTCGCGCTTCACGGGCGAAAATCCACCCGTCGCTAATTATCGAGCGAGGAAAAGTGCTTTGGCAAGCGCGGTATTGCTCACCGTGTAGCGACCGGCAGCGATGCGGGATTTCAGTTTTTGGATCTTTTTTCGGCGAATCGTCGCCAGTTGCTTGGCGAGGACAGAGGAAACTCGCGCGGTATTCATACGTCAAAACCCCCTACACTTCGCGTGGCGACACGGTGGTCGATTTGACCTACCGGATTTTCAATCCGGCCGATGGGCCGCTCCCAAGCGAAACGGCCCCAAAACCCCCAGCCTCGTGGAGAGGCAATCCAACGACTGCCTCGCTCCGCGGCCTCCCCCAGCGTTGGTTTTCCCGACCCACGCCCCATGTGCAATCAGGCCCTTAATCGACCTGTAAACCTGTCTCCAGGATTCACGCACGGTCTCGAAAGCAGCTTTCTCAACCGTATTTGAATTATCGAGTGAGCACGGGGCGCTCTTTAGCCGTGGGAACGATAAAAAAGAGCCGCGCAGCAATTTACGAAATCACCTTACGGTCCAGCATGCGGGGCCGCTTGCCGAAGGTGTCTTCACTTCTGGGGTTTCGGCAACGTTTCTCAAAACGCACCGCCGTTCCCATTGCTCGTTGAGCTAGCCTTCGAGCGCGGCAAAGCCGGGCAATCCTTTCCCCTCGAGCAGGGCGAGAAATGCGCCACCGCCGGTTGAGATGTAGTCGAACTTATGGGCGAGCTCCATCTGGTGGATCGCCGCATCGGTATCTCCGCCACCAACCACCGTAAAGCCGTGTGCGCTGGCGAGGCTCTCGATCATATCGGTGGTGCCTTTCGCGTAGTCCTCGTTCTCAAAAGCTCCCATCGGACCGTTCCAGACGATGGTCTCAGCTGAGTGGAGCGCCTCCCGGTAGAGGAGGCTTGTCGCCGGGCCGATATCGAGGGCCATAGTATCGGGCGGGACCTCGAGAGCGGGCACTGCGCGAGCAAGCCCCTTCACGGAGGGGCCCGGTCCCACCATGAAATCGACCGGGAGGTACAGTTTGCAGTCACGCCGGGCGAGGGTTCCGAGCAGCTCGATGACCTTACTGTAAAGGTCCTTCTCCACGAGCGATCGTCCCATTTGGATGCCCTGGGCGGCGAGGAATGTATTCGCCATCGCACCACCGATAATTACTTTGTCGGCTTTTTGCGCGATGTTGAGCAGGAGGTTCAGCTTCGTTGAAACCTTACTACCTCCGAGAACAACGCAGAGGGGCGCTTTCGGCTTTACTAACGCGCGCTCGTAATGCTCCATCTCCGCTTGCATTAAAAGCCCCGCCCCTTTTTCGGTAAAGAGTTTGGGTACGCCGACCATCGAGGCGTGTTTCCGGTGGGCCGTGGCGAAGGCATCGTTGATAAATACCTGTCCGAGGCGCGCCAACCGCTTCGCGAATTCACCATCGTTCTCCTTCTCGCCAGCGTGGCGACGAAGGTTCTCGAGTACCAGGATCTCTCCCGCCGGCAAGCGTTCCGCGAGCGCCTCAACCTCGGGGCCGATACAGTCTGGGGCAAGGGTGACCCTTGTCCCGGTCAGCTCGCCGAGTCGGGCTGCCGCCGGCGCCAGCGATTGAGCCCCGTCGTCTCCAAGGTGGGACATCACGATCGGTCGTCCACCCCCCTCGAGGATCGCTTTCACCGTCGGTGCAAACTGCTTGATGCGATTGTCGTCTGAGATCTTACCTGCCGCGTCGAGCGGGACGTTAAGGTCGGCTCGAACTAAAATACGTTTATCGCGGAGGTTAAGATCCTTGAGAAATTTCATGCTTTAAACTCATCTGAACAACGATTGAGCGCACGCGGTGTATGCCGTCGCGCGCAGGCGATCTTATATCCCAGTTGGCTCATCGATAAAAAGGGGCTCAATGCCAAACTTTTTACTGAGGTGGGCACCGACTGCCCGCACACCAAACGTCTCGGTCGCATAGTGCCCGGCGAAAAGGATATTAATCCCAAGCTCCTTGGCGTCGTGGTATGCGCTCTGCTTTGGTTCCCCGGTGATAAAAAGGTCGAGTTTGAGGCGGGCTGATTCTTCGAGGGCGAGGAGCCCGGATCCGGTCACGATGCCCACCGTTGAAATCAACGGTGGACCGAAGGGAAGGGTGAGGCAACTCGTTGCGCCGGTGAAGCGTTGGGCGCGATCGACAAACGAGCTCAAGGGCAGGGGGGTTGGTGTGCGGGCGCGGATCCCGAGAAAGCCCCCTTTGTACAGCATATACGGTTCCAGTCCGGTCAAATCGAGGGCGCGAGCAAGCTCGGCGTTGTTTCCGACCTCCATGTGCGCATCAAGGGGGAGGTGGGACCCGTAGAGCGAGCACCCCCCTTGAAGCAAGGTCCGCACCTTTCGGCCGAAGGTCCCGGCAACCGGCTGCTCAGTTCCCCAAAGAAGTCCGTGGTGAACCACCAGCAGCTGCGCGTTTAAGGCAACCGCCTTCTCCAAGACGGAGAGGCCTGAGTCGACCGCGAGCGCGACTCGCGTGACCTCAGTCGACTCACTTTCAACCTGCAAGCCGTTCCGGGAGGAATCGGTGAAGCTCTCCTTTTGCAGCCAGGAGTCGAGGTAGGTGGTGATTTCGTGGAGATTTGCCATGGTCGGGCTTCACAAGTGAGCGGTAACTTCGATGAGCCTTTGCTCGCGCGCAGCGCGCTCCTTGATTTAACCCCACGCTGCCGAAGGGGGCAACGTGATTCCCCCATCATCACGACCTC
>JBILDU010000084.1:0-12973 GCA_044352465.1 Bdellovibrionota bacterium | reverse complement strand
TTCTTGCGGCCTCACCGGTTACTCAGCTACGGAAAACTTTGGGAGAGAAACGGGCCGAGGTTCTGGCCGGCTTCAAGGCGGGGCTGTTCGTCGATGGATTAACGGTGCCCTCGAAGTACGCCCGGGCAGTTCAGGCGGTGCTCGCCGAGAAGGGGGAATTCCTCGTTACCGATCGCTCCGCTGAGATCGCCCGAACCTTCATCGCCGAGGTAGTGGAGAAGGGTGGCAATCCCAAGGACGGCGTCGGTCTCGGTGTCTTTCGCGCCGGGGAGTGCCCCCGCGAAGCAACTCCGGACCTTCCGTTCCCGCGCGTCCTCGATGTCGTCGAGGTCACGCCGGAATGTCGTCGTGCGGCGGAGCGGGTATTTCACGGTGTGTACGTTGTTGAGACCCTCGATGCGGCGCTCGACTTCTTTGGCGGCGTTGCGAGCGCACCGGGGGTGACCCTCGTGACTCTCCAGGGCGATATGCTCACCGATTATAGTTTTTACACGATGCGCCACGATGGTGGGCTGGTACAGCTTAAGGGGCGCGCCCGTGAGCTCGAGGTCCAGATCGCTGATGATGAGCGTATCCAGGGTGGTATTCAGGGCGAGCGCGAGGAGCTCGTCAAAGCCATCCAGGTGGCTGAGGAGAAACATGCGGCGGCGCTCCGCGAAAGTCGCGCGCGCCAGGCGCATGCCCGCGAGCTGAGCAATCAGCAGGGCAACGTGCGTGGCCGCCTCCAGGCGATGATTCGCACCGTTGAGCAATCGGCCCAAGATATCTCGAAGGTTGCGCAGCAGATCAAAGAGGCGGAGGCGCGTATCGAGGAGCATCGGGAGGAGGAGGGGCGCATCCAGGCCACGCTCCAAGAGTTGCTGCAGGAGAACGATGCGCCGATACAGGCGGAGCTTAGTCGCTTGCGCGAGGCGTCGCAGCGCGTCGACGAGGTTCGTAAAAAGGGCCACCACACCTTAAGCACCTTGAATCAAGAGCTCGAAGCCGCACGGCGGACCCTCGATGGTGCCCGAGCTAAGGCGGGGGAAGGGGAGTTGTCGCTTCAAAAAATCGAGCTCGAGCGAGCAAGTATTCACGAGCGGGCTCTGACCGAGTACGGAGAGGAGCTCGTCCAGAGCCTCGCTGCGATCGGTGCCGGAGGTGAGGTAGCTCGTCTCGATGAGGCGACCCTTGCGTCGTACACCGACGAGGTGACGAAGTTGAAGGCACGTGTCGCGCGTGAGGGCGAGGTTGATCCGAGCTCAATCGAGCGTTACGCCGAGGAGAATAAGCGGCTGGAGGATCTGAGTCGGCAGCGCCGCGATCTCGAAGACGCCGCCCAAACGCTCCGTCGAACCATTGAAAGACTCACCGAGACCTCCCAACAGCGGTTTACGGCGATGTTCGAGTCGGTCAGACAAAACTTTACCCGGCTGGTTCCCCGTCTCTTTGGAGGAGGCAAGGCCGACCTCGAACTGGTCGATCCCGCTAACCCGTTGGATTCTGGTGTTGAGATAATTGCGCGCCCTCCGGGCAAGAAGCTCAAGAGCATCGAGCTCCTCTCCGGTGGCGAGAAGGCGTTGTGTGCTACGGCGCTCATCTTCTCGATATTCCTCGAAAGACCGAGTCCGCTGTGTGTCCTCGATGAGGTTGACGCACCGCTCGATGAGGCTAATCTGACCCGCTTCTTGGCGTTGATTAAGGATATGAGCGCCCGGACTCAGTTCTTGATGATCACCCACAACAAGCTCTCGATGTCGGTATCCGACAATCTTGTTGGGGTTACGATGCAGGAGCCCGGCGCTTCAAAGATGATTAGCGTTTCTTTACAGGAAGCGTACAGTCAGGTAGCGTAACGGGGCGGTGTAACCCCTCGTTTCGACTTTGTTTAAGCTTCTCGCCGCTGACGGTGATGCGGTTAGGTTTGCGGGGTTTGGGTTATCGGGAGCGGGCTGGCTCGCACCGGGTCTAACCGTCTTGGTGCTGCCCGCGCGTTCCTAGGTGCTAAGCGTTACACGGTCTCAGAGCTGCGAGAGAGGGACACCCGGCCCTTTTGTGGGAGCTCGTTTCGAATTCGTAATTCGGCTTTAATTCCTCAGTCCGGTTTCATCTTCGGCCCGGCTGAGTTTTTGGCCTAGCTTTAATGGATCCTCCTCATGGAAGAGTCAACCGTTCCAACAACGACCGTGGACCAACTGAGAGCTTGGTCGATTGAGTACGGTACCGGAAATTGGCCGGCTGACGTAAGCCTTCTCCTCCTCGGGGTCTCCCTTGTGGCGCTCGTGTGGGGCTTCCTCATTCTACGGCGAAGTCGCTCAAAGATCGTTGCCCCCGTTTCTCCCGGGATTACCGACCGCGCCACGGTGATGGGTGGAAGGCTTGAAAAGCTTGAGCACGCCCTCAACGACACCCGCACGGAGGTTCTCCGGGCTGTTGAGATAGCCCGCTCTGAGTCGCGTGAGTTACGGGGCGAAGTGCGGGAGCTGCGCGCCCTTGTAAAGGGGGAGCCCAGTGTCGAGCTCCCTGTGAAGCCGATGGTCGCTGAGCTCGAGGCCGGTGAGACCGAGGCGTTTGAGTCCGCAGTCTCTGAGGTGGTAGTCCCTGAGGAGCTCGTCCCGCAGGCCGTGCCCCCGATGACTGCCGTTGCCGAGCGCGTTGAGGAGCCCCCGGTTCCAACCCCAACGCCGGTTCCCCTCGCTGAGGTGACTGCCGCGCCAGAGAGTCTCTCAAAGCGTCTTACCAAAACCCGTCTCGGTCTTTTCGAACGGATTAAGAACGTTTTTGCGGGAAAGCCAAAGCTCGATGAGTCGATGCTTGAGGAGCTTGAAGCGCTCCTCGTGGGGAGCGACCTCGGTGTGGGAACGGTGCGAGGATTGCTCGAGGAGCTTCGGGCTGAGATATCGCGCGGAGACGAGGTAAGTGAGGGGTCGCTTACCGCAGCGTTAAAACTCAAGCTCCTCCATCTTCTCGAGAAGGGGACGCCACTGAATCCAGCGATTCGGCCCCTCAAGAGGGGCGGCGATCCTCTCGTCGTGATGATGGTGGGGGTAAACGGCGTCGGGAAGACCACCACAACGGCGAAGCTCGCCGCCCAGTGGCACGCTGAGGGCGCGAAAGTGTTGATGGTTGCAGCCGATACCTTCCGTGCCGCAGCGGTTGATCAACTGGTGACGTGGGGCGCTCGTATCGGAGTGCCGGTCGTCACCGGGGCTCCCGAGGCGAAGCCGGGGACGGTGGTCTTCGACGCCCTTGCGAGGGCGAAAGCAGAGGGTGTCGATGTTGTGGTCATCGATACAGCTGGGCGGCTCCATACCAAGGCGAACCTTATGCAAGAGTTGGAGGGGGTGAAGAATATCGCGGCGCGACAGGTCCCTGAAGCACCCCATGAAACGGTGCTCGTCGTTGATGGCACCACCGGTCAAAATGCGATCGCCCAGGCGCGCGAGTTTCACGCGGCCGTCCCCCTAACCGGTCTCGTCGTCACGAAACTCGATGGTACGCCGAAGGGGGGCGTTGTCGTAGCGATAAAGAGCGAGCTGGGTGTACCGGTCCGCTACATCGGTGTGGGCGAATCCCCTGAGGACCTCCGTCCGTTTATCCCCCGCGATTTTGTTGAGGCGTTATTCGACACGGCCGATGTGGAAGGCGCTGAGGTGAGCTCCGCCCACGGTGAGGCTCGCCGGCGGCGGCGACGGGATACCCAGGCCTATGACTAGTGCCATCTTCAGAGCGGAGCGTAGCCGCCCGACGCAGCGCGAGGGAGAGCACCGTTTTTCGGGCTCCTGCTCGGCGAGGTTCGGTCGCAAGGAGATTGTGGTAACGCTCCTTGCCGGGCTTCTCTTCCTCGCCCCGGCTGGTTTGTTTGGAGAGACGCCGACCTCTCTTCCTGGCACCGCTTCCGGCGTAAGCTCCTCGGTGACTGCGGCTGTAGGAGCTGCTCCGGTGGACCTCGAGCGTGACTTTACGTTGAGCGTCCCGAAGGGGCTCTCAGGGCGTCTCAGCTTCACCGCCAAGGTCCGCGGTTTCGATCGGGTTATGGTGCTTGATCTCGATGGGCGGCGGCTCTCTTCGCTCGTCGATGGCCCGGGGAATAACTATAGTGGGGCATGGTCCCCTGATGGGGAACGGCTCGTGTTTGTGTCCGACCGGGACGGAAACAAAGAGTTGTACCTAGTGCGGTGGGATGGTTCGGAGGAGCGCCGCCTGACCACGAGCGCGCTCAACGAGGACCAGCCAGCGTGGCATCCTAACGGCAAGTCGATCGTCTTCTCCCGCGAAAGTGGGGCCGGGGGAGCTGAGTCGAATATTTTCTCCGTAACGGTTGCAACCGGAGAGGTCCGCCCACTAACCAAACATTCAGGACGGAATATTACCCCGCGGTGGTCCCCCAACGGTGAGACGATTGCGTTCTCCACCAACCGTTTCTGGCCTGGATGGCGGATCATGCTCCTGAACTCAGTTCGGGGTGGTGAGGAGTTCGTCTCAAAGGCGGAAGGGATGGTGATCTCTCAACCGGTCTACAGCGTCGATGGTCAGAGGATCTACTTTGCGAATAACACCCCCGGGGGGAACGCCGTCCAGATGTTTAAGCTCGCGGATCGGACCCTTGTGGGGGTGCGGCAGGGCGATGGTCGTCACGTTGACCCAGCCCCTTCGCCCGACGATCTGTGGGTCGTGTTCGCATACGCTGAGCCGGGGACAAGTGACTACGCTCTCTTCGTTATCGAGCGGCGGGATCGGTCGATTAAACCGCTCCTGTCTTCAATCTACTCGGTGCGCCATCCAAGTTGGAGCGGGGTGAAGGCGATTGCGCTCGAGGCGGCGAAAGCGCGTGAGTTCGATGCCGCGAACGAGGGGCCGCCGTTGGCCCTTCCATCGGCTGTTCCATCCGACACACCGGCCCCTTAAGCTTTGTTTGAAGATCTCCTCACGCAGGCGAGGGATCGTTCTTTAGAGACACGGATTGGGGTCGGAGCTGCCGACGGCGGGTCGCAGTGCGCCGAGGTCACCGCCACAGGGAACTGTTTCCCGTACCGTGTTCGCCGAGGCGTTCCCCCGACTTGATACCACTTCGAAGAGACGTTGACCGACCACGACGAAGACCCCGACCAGTATCGCGGTCGTGATGGCGTACTCAACGAGGGTGGCTCCCCGCCGAGAGCTCCAGCTAAAGTTTCGGTCGTAGTCCAACGATCGCATCGCTAAATATCGCCTCTCCGACAAACGGCGCAAAGAGATCTTGCGGCGTCCCATCGTCGATTAGAAGGTCCTCCCAATAACTGATGAACGCCTGAGCTTCGGTGCCATTCGTATAAGTGTTCCCATATTGTACTGCATATGGACTGAGTAAGAAGAGTCGATTATTTTCCGCCCCCGATTCCGGGCTGGCACAGTCGTTCCCCCGTCGAAGCAGTTCACAATAGTTCGGTGTGGTATTCGAGTCCGCTCCGGTTGCGGGGATAAAGACGATGATGACGGGTCGGCCCGCTTGGTTAAGCTCACTGACAAGCGCTTTGAGGTCCTGGTGATACGACGTTGACGGAGCCTCTTTAAAACCCTTAGTCGTTATAATCGTTACGACGGAGCGGGCGGGATTCACCGCTTTGGTCGTGTCGAGGAACATCGGTCGGGTAGGGTTGATCTGACTCTCGGTGCTGACCACGCCGTTTGACGGATCGACGGGATGGAACAGCCCTGGGGAGGGGTAGGGTTGTAGTCGCGCCTCAGGTGAGGTGATTTGAGTAAGCTGCGCGAGGAGGTATCCCCTTAAATCCGGCTCGAGGTCGTGGGCGGGATCAAAGTTATTTTCTTTACAGTTCATCAAGTTACTCGGGGTGTCTGGCGCCGGACAGAGCTGACTCGTCCCGAGCGATTGAACCACTTCGGCTGCGGTAAGAAGGCGGCTGACGTTCCCGGTGTTTGCGGTTAGAGCTCCCCACGGGTCGCCGTAGTCCCACGTCCTGTAGAAGAACGAGTCGGGGAGTGCGGTGTTGCTCGGATCTTGAAGCGAGGTCAAAAACCGGAACTCGCTCGGGAGAAATCGGGTGATATCGGTGTGAACGAAGAGGCTCGGTCTCCTGACCAGATCGTTATCCCAAAGGTGGAGGCAGTAGCGTAGCTGTTGGGTCAGAAGGGTCTGCCGTTGAAGACGCTGGGGGTCATCATGGTATCGGGGCGAATCGTTTGGATTTGCCCATGGTAGTAAGAAGCCCTCTTGGTCTCCTCCGAGTGTTTGAACCGCGGAGGTCTCGGTGGGGTCGGAGTAGTACGTTACAAAGGGGTGTTGATACCGCTCCGCGGTGAGGTCCCTACCGAACGGGACGATCTCGACCGGCCGATTAGGTTCGCCCGCCCATAAGCCGCCTTTATGGCGGGGATTAATGCTTGCAACTTGGGTGAGATTTCGAAGTTGACCGTGCCGTGCGGCGAGCTCAACTAACGTCGCTCCGATTACGTTGCGGACAACCACGAGCGGGTTAATACACGCGGTCAAAAACTCCTCGCTTGCGCGGGTTGGGGTGGGTCCGCTGTTAAGGAGTGCAAACATGGGCGGTATTCGAGGGGCTGGATTGAGACTGTAAAGCGGGTAAGAGATCACGGTACTTCCCGACAGTTCGGGATTAGCATTCGGCGGAAACGTTAAACGCTGCGGATTTTCTCCCGGCGTTGGAGGACGTCGCGGGTTGAGGCCATTTAAGGCGGCATCGTAAGCGTCGAAGTTAAAGCGATTATCGTAGCCGCTTTGTGTTCCTGTCCCCCATGCTCCTGCCCACGTCGTCATTTGGGTGGCGATGCCAAGGGAAAGCCCCGCGAATGAGCTCGGCGCGAGGGGCAGGTTTCGATTCTCCACGAACGGAGCTCGTGCACGAACCGGAATCGACCAGGCGGCTTTCGCCGTGATGAGACGGGGGGGGGCTCCGAATGAAAGGACGTTCTCAACCTCCGCGGTAAGCTCGCACCCGACCGTATTACCGGCGTTGTAGATCTCGGACCACATCGAGCGGGGGTAGTTCGGATGTGGATTGCCCGATGGATCGCAGATCCGGTGCTCAAGCTCACAGTCGGAGAGGGTCGGGGCGGCAGCGCTGTTGCTGCATCCAAGGAGGGGGCTTAGTTGCGCGAACGGGATGGGCGAAGCGCTCCCTGTATTGGGAGGACGAAAAGCCTCTACTCCCCCCTCGCAGGTGTCCTCTGGAAATTGGAAATCGTAAAATATCCCATCCAGCTCTCCTTGTTCATCGAGCGGAAACGGTAGCACAAGTCGCGCCGCGGTTATCTTAACGAACGGCTCGATCGGGATAAGCTGTTTTATCTCATTACTAAAGAGCTCCACCGCCTCGTTTGGAAGGACCGCTTTTTGAGCTACGTTTTTACAGATCCGCTCATTGACTCCGCGCAGCTTCGTCGCCGCGCTCTTCACCCGGGATGTCTCGATGCCGAGGATCGTCAGGGTAGCAATCAGTGCGAGTGACATCACCGCAACGATCGGGATAATCGCTCCTCCTTCGGAGTGTATCCGCAGCGAAGGGGGGGAGTGTGGTCGATCTACTTTCATCGAATACCCGCGCTTAGCCACCGATACTTGTTATCTCGAAGACGGTATCCCGGGTGATCACGATCCCGGCTGCGCTACTCCCTCCGCTGCCCGTGAGGAGGGCCAGACCACGAAGGATCGGATCGAGAAAAACATTTGAGGGGCTATACTCACATCGAATCGCAAAACGCCGTGGATTCGGTGCCGCGGAGATTGAAACGTAATTAAGGAGCTCTGGATGAAGAAGATAGCATCCGACGCACCCCCGATTTGCCGAGGGATTACCTGGGTTCGTGGCGCAATTGCTTTGCGATGGTGACGGCGGTGCACCACCCGGGGGGACGCACGGGAATTTGAGCGACGAGCCGATGCTCTGCCGCAGCGCTTGGTTGATATAGACCATGGTATAGACAAGCTGGGGTGGCAGATCCTCTAGCTGAGATATCGAATTGTAGACAAAGGGGAGGCATCGGTTGAAGAAAGACTCGGCATCGTTCACATTAACCCCGCCCGAGGTGATAAGAGCCGAAATGTCGTCGAATGAGCCACCGGGGCTGTAATAATCGCCTACCGGTTCGATCAGTTGAATAGCACCCATCGATTCGATATCGCCCCGGGTCGCCGCAAGACGTGCCGCTTCGGTCATCGCGCTGCCGAGACTCATCCGGGCATTGGCCATGACGGATATCCCGATAACGATAAATATGGCGACAAAAAGAAGGGGGAGAAATATCGCCGCCTCGATCATCGAGACCCCCCGCTCGTTGTCACGCGGAGGTCGGATTCGGGCGTTAGCGGAGTAGGGGAAAGCCATCTCGTTTAAAACCCGAAAGATCCGTCGCCCCCGTTTGCACCCCCGCCGAGGCCCATATTATTATAACTGCCGCTACCGGAATTGTTCCCGTTGTTGCCGTTCGGATCGCCTCCCCCGCCCGGCGCACCCCCACCTCCATTCGGATCTATGGGACTGCCTCCGCCCGTTTGGTTGGGGCCGGGGTTGCCTCCACACCCAGTCCCCAAACACCCCGGAGCGGAGTTCACACCAGCGGTTGCAACACGGGTAACGCTTCGCAGCGGTGCAGCCGCCACCGCTCTCCCCTCTTTATCCGCCACAACCACGAAGTAAGGACGAGTATTGGTTTCCTTTCGGAGCGACTCGGATTGAGCTTCTAAGAAATCCATCGCAGCGGTATTGGCCTCGGGGCAGAGGCTTCCGAGGGAATCTCTGAGTTCAAGCGCTGGTGAGGGGGCGACGAGGTCGAGCGCACCACCTAGAATCGACGCCCGATACACCCCCGCACAGAAATCTTCTTTTGTTACCGCCGCAAGTCTGTTTCGGACCTTGGTAAGCTCATCCACGGCGTCAGACTCAGAAACCAGGGCAACAGTTCCGTCAGCGGTGGTGTTGATAAGGGGGACATCTGTGGACGCGAAAGCGGCTACCGCTTCGTTGAGTACTGCATTTGTCTCTTGTCTCTTGTTAATCGGTACGACCGTTGCAAAGACGAGCGCAACCCCCGCGAGTACGAAGATCGCTCCAATGAGGTTCACACCGCCCCGCTCGTTGGTAAGTCGGTCGAGTAGAATCCGGCGGGGGAAATTGAAGTTCTTCTTTGGCATACGACTTCCTACCGTAAAGCGATCGCGTGGTTTTTCGGCCTTACGGTTGGTAAGCGCCGGTCACGACGACGTGCACTCAATGAGGCGTCAAAAGGCTTTTTCGGGCACACCACTCGGGCGACCGTCCGCTTATTGCTCTGTCGACCGGTTCCGCGCTTATCTTGAATAGAAAAACGAGCGATTCCAATACGTTTTAGGTGATCGGGGCGGTCACTTGAGCGGTCTAGTGATTCGGTTCGGGAAGCTTTGGTTGCCGATAAGGTTGAGAGACCGCCTCCCCCCCCAGCGGCTCACGGTTCGAGAGGACGAGGCCGAGCTTTTTTTGGAGTTGGTCGCTATTAAACGGTTTCACCACGTAATCGCTCACCCCGGCTTCGAAGGCGGTCATGATACTGGAGACCTCGGCCTCCGCGGTGAGCATGAGAAAGGGGAGGTGACGAAAGCGGCTATCTCCCCGCACCGCTTTAAGAAGCTCAAGACCGTTCATGTGAGGCATGTTCCAATCGCAGATAATGAGATCGAACGGCTCGTTCGCTTTCGCCGCCTCTTCGAGCGCTTTCCAAGCGAGTGCGCCATCCTCGGTCTCCGTTACCTGGCGTAGCCCGAGGGCGGAGAGTTGGGCCTTGAGAAACTTCCGGAACGCGAGCATGTCCTCCACGATCAAGACCTTCATCCCGCTATGCGTATCGATCATCCTCGGTCCTCCCACCGATTATCCGTCGTAACTTGAGAATTGGTTTCAAAAATGGGTTCCCTCCCCATTTTTGAAATCGCCTCTCGCTCGAGCGGGCCTATCAATTTGTGCAGCGCTTCGCTCTGGAGCGGTACCCCGGATGTCCCCAGTCCTCCCCGTAACCCCGAAGCCTAGCGGCCCTGGCCTACCCGAGCAGGGGACTTTTTCGCAATCCTACTCGGTAATTTATCGACCGGGATCGGTGAAGTTGTGAGAAAACGGGGCTCTGAGCGGGTGGGGGGCGCAAAATCCCAGTTCCTCAGGGCCCGAAGCTACGAAAACACCGCAGTTCTGACCTGGGGAATTCCCTATTCCCGACCATGGAGCTTACTCAGGCGAGAGCTACGGTCGCTCAACTTTGAGCGAGTCACCGATAATCTTCAGGATCGACTTTTTGCCGTTGACGATCGTTTCGAGCACTACTTCCCGCTCCCAGAGGGCTTTCACGTGGCGGAGGGTGTGCTCGGCGTATTCGAGCTGGAGGTCCCGACCGTCGTGGTAGTGTTTCAGATACAACGTCCGGTTTGAGCCGAAGTCCCCGTCCTCAACCTTGATGATCGGGACTGAGCCGGTGCCGACGTTATGGATGAGGGTCTCTTTCACCTGCTGCCAGTTCTCTTCGTCTGAGACCTTCGTGATTATCCGCTCCTTGCCCCGTTTTTCATGCTGAAAAAGCTCGAGCTCTCGCATGATATCCACCGTGAGGAATCGCCGTAGGAACGAGGCATCCCGGTCGGTCTCTCGCACCTCAAAGATCTTTTTCCTCCCCGGCGTGTCGTTCTCAGGGATGGTGACGGGGTCGACCTTCGGTCGATCGTCGCTCCACTCTCGCCCTGTCTCGCCTTCGTTCCAGCGCCGCTCAATATCGTTCCAGAGGACAAATCCGAGGTGGTAGGGATTAAGCCCTCCCGGAGTCGGTCGGAGCACCTGATTGTGGCGCACGATAAACTCCATGTGGAGCCCTTGATCGAGCGCTAACCGGTTTAAGATCCGGTGGTGCCAATAGGAGGCCCATCCCTCGTTCATGATCTTGGTCTCCATCTGGGGGATGAAGTACTGAGTCTCTCGCTCAGCGATCTTCAAAAGATCGCGTTTCCACTCGGGCAGATACGGGTTGTAGTTGGCGATGAAACTTAAGATGTCCTCATCGGGCTCAAGGGGGACCTTATTAAGATCGGGTGCGGTGTATTCCCGTTTGGGGTGGATATCGCGGTAGGGGTCCTCAGGGGGTTGCGCGGCCTCCCATTTGCGGATCCGCTGCTCGTTGGGGGAGAGCTTGGCGATACCGAGGTTTCTTCGACATTGAAACGCGATCGCGTGGGCGTGATCGAGGGTGTCTTCAACTGCCTCGATTCCAATCGACGGGTCCTCGATGTACTGACTCACCCGGTTGGCGTGGCTTTTAAACATCTCGAGGGTGTACTTCGCTTCGGTCCCCGAAGTGAAGGTGAAGTTGTTCGAGAAGAAATCGTTGTGACCGTACACGTGAGCGATCGTGAGAATGTGGAGGAGCATCGAGTTGTCACGCATCAGGTACGCGATGCACGGATCGGAGTTGATGACCATCTCGTAGGGAAGGCCAGCCACGCCGTAATCGTAGAGCGTCTTTTGACGCTCAAAGCTCTTGCCGTATGACCAATGGGCATAGCGCGATGGCATGCCGGAGTAGGCCATGTATCCGAGCATCTCGTTATGGTCGCAGATCTCAAACTCTTGGCGGTAGTACTTGAGTCCGTATTCGTCGACGAGGTCACGAATCCGCTTATCCCACTCGGCGAGTTCCTCTAAATTGATCACGCTCCCACCACCTCCTGGAAAAACGAACGAATTGGGGACAGGTCAGCGCCCATTTACGGTAACGCCGCGCTCGCACCCTCGCTAATCCCCTTCGCTCCATTGAACGATGAGGCCTTATCTTTGGTCAAGAAACTCTTGAACCCCGGCCAGAGATCCTCTTTCTTTTCAATAACGATCATCTGGAAGTTGTCCCGCTTGATCTGACCGAATACCTCGAGCATGCTCCCACTGTAATAGGCGCTCCCCGACGGCTTGATCTCGCCGTAACCGAAGAGGTTGCACTTGTCGCACAGCTCTTCCGCCGCCTCGACCGCGCGCTCGTTATCGGAATAGAAGTTATCTCCATCGGAGCAGTGAAACGCGTAGATATTCCAGAGCGAAGGATGATAGCGGTCCTCGATAAGCTCGAGAGCCTTGCGGTAGCCCGATGAAATATACGTTCCGCCGGATTCCACTTTGTGAAAGAACTCCTCTTCAGTGACCTCTTTCGCCTCCGTATGGTGGGCGATAAAGACCACCTCAACATTCTGGTACTTTTGGCGGACGAACTGATAGAGCAAGAAATAGAAGCTGCGGGCGAGGTACTTTTTGACCGTTCCCATCGAGCCGGAGGTGTCCATGATACAAAAGATCACCGCGTTCGACGATTCCTTCTCAGTCGGGACGACGTGATAATACCGCATGTCATCGTCGTGGAAGGGGAACCGCGTGCCTTCGTCCTCAAAGTCGAGCCCCCGTGAGCGGCTCGCGGCGAGCTTGCGCTTAATTCGGTTCTTCGCCGTTGATTTACGGTCAAGTCGGGGCCGGATACCCGCCATGCGGGTGCCTTTGCGTTTCCGGGATTGCTCTGAGATGACTTGACGGAGCGACTTGCGGGCAAGTTCGGGAAGCTCGAGATCGTCGAACATGACGGCGATAAGCTCCTCGAGAGTGACATCGGTCTCGAAGGCATCGACTCCCGGTTGGTCACCGCCGCCTTGGCCGACACTTGGGTCGCCGGGGCCACTCTTGCCGACCACATCGCCCGGCTTTTGCTCGCCGTTACCTTGGGCGACGCCGGGGGAGTTCTCGCCGTAAATGAAGCGATACTCCTTAATCGAGCGGATCGGGATTTTTATAATCTTGTCCTTGTCGCGCCCAATAATGGACTCCTCGGCGAGAATATCGCCGATATTATTGCGGATCGTATCTTTGATCTTTTGGCGGTGACGGAGTCGGTCGCGTGCGCTCCTGTCAGAGCGCTGGGAGGAGGGGGTATAGGGCCTAAAAATCGTGTCGGACATGCCTCGTCTTCGTTACGTCCCGGCCGC
>JBILDU010000013.1:0-40679 GCA_044352465.1 Bdellovibrionota bacterium | reverse complement strand
GGAGCGCTGGGGGGGAGAGAACGTAGTCAAAACCACCCTGTAAGATCTCGCCCTCCGGGTTGGGGGGTGGGAACATTGCGATAAGCGCTGCTCCGTGATGTTGGTAGTGGGCCCATCGAAACATTCCGGGATTCGCAGCATCGTCTCGCTGACTGGGCGACACCGGGAGGGGAAGAAAAAAGCGACCACTGTCTTGGTCGCGCACGGCGAGGAGTATCACCCGCTCACCCGCGGTAGAGGTCGCGCCATCCAAAGCGAGAAGTTGCATGCCTCGAGTCATCTCCGGATGCTCTTCACCAAAGATAATCTCGCCGACTTTCCGTTCGATAGGGCGCCATGCCGCTGCAGTCTCTGAGGGGCCGAGGAGTGTTAGTCCGTGCGCCGCCGCGAAGGCAGCAAATTGCTCTTTGAGGAGTATCGTTGGTTCCGGTAGACGAGCTCGCGCACCAGCCGCGGGGTCGAGCGAGTGGGAACGATCGTGCCCCGGCTCAAACTGATCGCCGTTTGACTCGTGCGGATTATGGGGAGAAGGCATGCGAGACTCCTATCGCCGGGATTCCGCCAAAAGCGGTTTTCCGCCGAAAAGAGTATCACGGCGGCGATCGCTACTCGACTCAGAGCCCCTCACACTCCTTTGGGCTGGAGGCGCACGGAGCCGACGGGCGCTAAAAGAGTGGTATTCCGCTATGTTACCCGACGCCCGCCGCGATTTCCATAAACGGTTCCCGTTCCGCTGGCGCTCAATCGCTTTGTCAAATTGAGCCCACGCTCGCCGGCGCTGATGCCGCGTGCCAAGTTCGGAGAGGGCTTCCGGCCCGAGTGCACCGATTATAAGGTGAGCACACGGTTTCGAGCGAGGTGCGTCGAGGAGAGAAAAGCGTGAAAGGGTTTAAGGAGCGGCTACCAACGAAAATCTGCGCTGCATGTGGACGTCTCTTCTCGTGGCGAAAGAGATGGCGACGGACCTGGGAACAGGTGCGCTATTGTAGTGAGCGATGTCGGCGGCACAAGGGTCAAAGCGGGGAGCGAACATGAAGAAGAAGCGGATATTGCGGCTGATACTCGGGGATCAGCTCAATATCAATCATTCGTGGTTTCAAGGGGCCCCCGACGACGCTGAGTACATCCTCATGGAGGTGCGGGAAGAAGCGACGTACGTCCAGCACCACATCCAAAAGATCGTAGGCTTCTTCGTGGCGATGCGGCTGTTTGCTGAAGAGCTAGAGCGCCGGGGCTTTAAGGTAACCTATTTCCAGCTCGACGACCGGCGTAATGAACACTCACTGACAGCGAATGTTGCGGCTCTCCTCAAGAGCGGGGCATACGAGGCTTTTGAGTATCAGGCGCCCGACGAGTTCCGCGTTCAAGAGGCCCTGGCAATTTTCACGAGGGAGCTCTCTATTCCTGTCAACGTGGTGAGCACCGAGCATTTCCTCGTTGAGCCGGATTTTTTCGCTAAGGTTTTTGCGGGACACAAACGTTACACGATGGAGAACTTCTATCGTGAGGTGCGCCGCCGCTACGGTCTTCTCATGGAAGACGGCAAGCCGATGGGAGGAAAGTGGAACTTTGACGCCGAGAATCGGAAAAAACTTCCTCCAGATGTTGTTCCACCACCCGCGCGGGACTTCCCCCGTGACGTGAGCGCTCTCGTAGCGATGATTGAACGGATGAAGATCCCGTACCTTGGAACGCTCGATCCCCAGCGATTGACGTGGCCCCTCTCGCGGGCAGAGGGACTCGAAGCACTCGAGTATTTCTGTCGTGTGTTACTCCCTGAGTTCGGTTCGTATCAGGATGCGATGCATACGGACCATCGCTTTCTCTTTCACTCCCGACTCTCATTCGCACTTAACCTTAAACTTATCTCCCCCCTTGAGGTAGTTCACCGGGCGATCGAGGTGTGGCAACGTTCGCGGGGGCGTATCGCGATCGAGCAGATCGAGGGGTTCGTGCGTCAGATCGTCGGATGGCGTGAGTTTATGCGAGGCATCTATTGGGCCCGGATGCCCGAGTATCGCGCGCTCAATTTCCTCGGCGCCCATCGATCTCTGCCCGGATATTTTTGGAGCGGAGAGACGAAGATGAACTGCGTGCGTCACGCGGTAAAGCAATCGCTCGAGGATGGATATGCGCATCATATCCAGCGGCTCATGGTTACGGGCAACTTCTGTACCCTGACGGGTATCGACCCGAATGAGGTCGATCAGTGGTATCTCGGTATCTATGTCGACGCACTCGAATGGGTCCAGTTGCCGAACACTCGTGGCATGAGTCAGTTCGCTGATGGCGGGATCGTGGGGACGAAGCCGTATACGTCGAGTGGGCAATATATCAATAAAATGTCGAATTATTGTTCAACGTGCTTCTACTCAGTCAAGGAGAAGTTCGGCGAACGGGGCTGTCCGTTCAATTCGCTCTACTGGGATTTTCTCCTTCGGCATCGGGAGAAACTTGAATCGAACCCCCGTATCGGGATGGGGTATCGGCAGATCGATAAGATGAAGCCGCAGGATCGCGCGGCGATAGCTGCAAAAGCGGCTGAGGTGCTTGAGCGGATAGAGGAACTGTGAGCGCAGAGCTGTCGTGTGAGGACCAGAGGTGCTCTGAGGTAAAAAAATTTCAGGTCGGAGCACTGCCCCGCATTGCCCCTGAGAGTATGGGCAATCCAGGCTAGACGAACGCCTCTTCGGCACCGCCACCAACCGCGATCTTGCCCTCTGCTTCGAGGCGGCGAACGATGTCGACGATACCCTGTTGGGCTTTCTCGACGTCTTTGACCTTCACCGGTCCCATCGCCGAGAGATCTTCCTTGATCATCGCTGCAGCGCGTTGCGACACGTTGCGGAACAGCAGATCCTGCAACTCGGGGCTGGCCGTCTTGAGGGCCAATACCAGTTGGTCGCGCGGAACCTCTTTGAGAACTGCCTGGATTCCGCGGTCGTCGATCTTCTTGACGTCCTCGAAAGTGAACATAAGGTTACGGATCTGCTCGGCCAGATCGGGGTACATCTCCTCGATCTCAGTAATGATGCGCTCCTCGTTCGTTCGATCGACGAAGTTGAGGATGTCGGCAGCGGATTTCGGCCCACCGATCTCCTCCTCTTCCCCAAGCCCGCTGCCTTTGAGTTGAGAGCGGAGCACTTCACGAACTTCGTCAACGACATCGTTTTTAACGTTGTTGAGATGGGCGATGCGCACGAGAATGTCGGTCTGGGTCTCTTCGGTCATCTTCTGAAGCACCGTGGCCGCTTGGTCCGGATTCATCTTCGTCATGAGAAATGCGACCGTCTGGGGGTGCTCCGCCGAGATAAAGCCGTTGAGGATCTTTTCGGGGACGTCGGCGATGATGGCGCTGATCGGCTCTTTGCGTGCACCGGTGATGTACTCGAGGAGTCCGGGTCCTGCCTTGTCGCCGAACGCTCCGGCGATAACGTCTTTAGCAAATTCGCGCCCGTCAACGAGCAGGGTCTCGCCCGCTTTCATCATGTTGCGGAATTCGCGGGTGATCGCGAATTGAGTTTCGCGATCGACCTCCGACACCGCCATAAAGGCGCGGCTGATACGTTTGACCTCCGGTTCCGTCAGGTGTTGCAGAACCTGCGCTGCGAGGTCTTTTCCCATCGTAAGGAGGGTTACCGCAGCTTTTTCAGTGTTTGAGAGATCGCGCCCCATAGCCTTCTTGCTGTTGAGCTCGCCCGGTTTCGGACGAGGAGATTGCGTAGGTTTGGATGATGACTTCGACACGAAGGCCTCACGAAAGATTCACCTTCCTTAAACGTTGAAATAATTGGTATTCTTGAGCTCTGGGAGCTTTTTGTTTCACTGTATGACCATGAACAAGCTCTCATGTCCCACGAACGGGCGGCGAGAGGGCTGGTTTTGGGCCTTAGCGCGGGAATGGTCTCTGTTGGGCCGTAGCGATATAATTCGCCTAACTTTTTATTATTAAAGGGTTTTTCGCCCCACTCTTCGACACTTATCGCGCCAGTATGCATGAGCCTCTCATAACGCTTTATCGGGCAACCTTCGGGGAGGACCCGCACTCGGTCGTGCCGCTCAACGCCCATGCCTCGAATCGACGGATGTTTCGTCTCTTCGGTTCAGAGCGGTCGGTCATCGGCATCGCCAATCCAAATCGATTCGAGAACCGAGCCTTTGTTGAGTTTAGTGAACATTTTAAGAATGTTGGGTTGCCCGTGCCGGAGATCTACGGGGTGGACCTCGATCTGGGGATCTACCTCGAGGAGGATCTCGGGGACTCGACCCTGTATGATGCGCTTTCAGCCGCCCGAACGGAGAGCGACCCTTTTCCGGCGGCGATCGAACAGCTCTACGTCGAGGCGGTCGCGCTGTTGACCCGTTTTCAGATCGTAGCGGGAGCGAGCCTCAATTACGACTTCTGTCATCCGCGTCGTTCGTACGACCGTGAATCGATGTTGTGGGATATGCATTTCTTTCGCGAGAGCTTCGTGCGTCGCGCTGGGGTTGCTTTCGATGAAGCGCGACTTGAGTCGGATTTTGAGAGACTCACCGATTTTCTCGCGGGAGCTCCGACCGGGTTCTTCATGTATCGCGACTTCCAATCGCGTAACATCATGGTGCGAAACGGCGCACTGTTTTTTATCGACTATCAGGGGGGCCGCAAAGGTCCGTTACAGTACGATGTCGCTTCGCTCCTCTATCAGGCGAAGGCGAAGATTCCGGCCGAGGCGCGTCGTCGTATTCTCGAGGCGTATCTGCTCGCCGCGAGTCGGTATGCGCCGATCGATCGGGTCAGGTTTCAGGAGCATTTTTACGGCTTCGTCCTCGTGCGGTTGTTGCAGGTTCTCGGGACGTACGGAGAGCAGGGACTCCACCTGAAAAAGCCGTATTTCGTAGAGAGTATTCCGCCGGCGCTGCGTAACTTGCGGGCTCTCTCAGGGGATACCCCGTTGCTCGGGGAGCTGCCGGAATTCGAGCGTATCGTCGACGTGTTGTGTGAAATGTATCTTGCGGAGGAGCGCGGGTGAAGACATCGACTTTTACCGTCACTTTGTTCAGTTTTTCATATAAACATGGGGGACCTCAGTTCACCGGGGTTGATGGTGGTGGCTTCGTGTTCGACTGCCGCTGTCTACCAAATCCCGGCCGGCAGGCTGCGTTCATGGAGTTAACGGGGCTCGATCGCGAAGTCGTTGACTACTTCCGTGCGCGACCGGAGGTCGAAGGGTTCTTTCAGCACTGCACCGCCATCGTTGAGCAGGCGGTGACGAACTATTTGGCGCGGGATTTCCAAAATTTGATGGTGTCGTTCGGGTGTACCGGAGGGCAGCATCGCTCGGTGTACATGGCGGAGTCGATGTCCCGGCATCTGAGCAAAGCGATGATGGTGGCCGCTCCGGTGCGGCATCTTGGCCTGGAGAAGCGTCTCCCTCCTCTGACTGAGCCGTAAAGGTATGAAGGCGATGGTCTTCGCCGCGGGGCTTGGCACCCGGCTTGGCGCAATCTCTCGTACAACCCCAAAGTGCCTGGTCGAGGTCGGGGGCAAGCCGATGTTGGGCTGGGTGCTGGAGCGGCTCGCTGCGGCGGGAGTGACCGATGTTGTGGTGAACGTGCATCACTTGCGTGAGAAGGTGGAGGCGTTTTTGGCCGATACCGCTTTGCCAGTGAAGGTAACGGTCTCTCCGGAGAGCACCTTATTGGGAACAGGGGGAGGGTTAAAGCATGCGCGCACCTTACTTAATCCGTCTGAACCGTTCTTCGTTCACAACGCCGATATCTTCTCCGATCTCGATCTGACAGCGCTGATGCGAGCGCATCGCCCGGAGTCTTTGGCGACCCTAGCGGTGATGCGCCGGGATACCTCCCGAGCTTTGCTCTTTGCCCGTTCAGGTGAGTTGGTGGGATGGGAGAATCAAGGCGGACATCACGATCGTTTACCGGGGGGGAGCGAGGGGGTTGAACGTCTTGCTTTCGCGGGCATTCAGGTCGTTTCGCCCCGTATATTTGAATTTTTGGAGCTCGATAGCGGTGATTTCTCGATCATTACAACCTATATGCGCGGAGCCAAAGCGGGGGAGCGTCTCGACGCTTTCCGTTGTGATGAGGCTCTGTGGGTGGATGTGGGAACACCGGAGAAACTGGAGAAGTTGCGGCGCGCGGTCGACTCCGGGGTGCAGGATCAATAAATAGGATCGGTGCTGGTGGGTGTTGAAATCGAGAGACGTTTTCTAGTCGTGAAGCCCCCGGCTCTTGCAGCGCTTGCTTACGTCGACATTGCTCAGGGATATCTTGCTCTGGGGGATGGTGGTGGTGAAGTGCGGGTGCGGCAGGCAGGGGAACGGCGGACACTCACGGTCAAGAGTGGCTTTGGTCTTGTTCGTCGTGAGACCGAAATTGAACTTACGGCGGCGCAGTACGAGGCGTTGTGGCCCGCAACGCTCAGCTGCCGACTGGAGAAGCGGCGTTATACGTTCCCCATCGATGGGAGAAAACTCGAAGTTGACGTCTATGGGGGCGATTTGAACGGTCTGATCGTAGCGGAGATCGAATTTGAATCGGTGGAGGCGAGTCGTTCTTTTCTCGCGCCATCGTGGTGTGTTTGTGAGGTGACGGAAGATGATCGATTCCGTAATCGTTCGATTCTCGCGCTTACCCCGGACGGATTGCGGGCTCTGCTCGCAGGTTTATGAGAAAAGAACGCTTCGTCGTTTTTTGACGATTGCAAGCGGCTATTTCCGCTCAGTTTGACGGACTCTCCGACGCCCGCACGAGTGGGGACTTGCTCAAAAAGTTCCATCCCGGTGAGATCGCACGCTGAAGATACGGTGGATTTAATACGAGAGCTGGTGTCAGGTGAATTCTGAGTTAAGGGAAGTTATCGTTGGAGATGCGGTCGAGTGGTTGGGGCGAAACCGTCTCTCCGGAGTCTCGGTCGTCGCGTCGATCCCTGATATATCGGAGTTCCCGGGAAAGTCGCTCAGTGAATGGAGCGAGTGGTTCGAGGCGACGGCCGCCGCTGTATTCGGGGCGACACCACCAGAGGGAGTGACGATATTTTATCAGACCGATATCAAAGTTGAGGGGATCTGGGTCGATAAAGGGTACCTTTGCCAGCGGGCGGCAGCCCGTCTTCACCGCCCACTTCTCTGGCACAAGATCGCCTGTCGGGCTCGACCAGGTCAGGCCACGTTCGGTCGCCCGGGATACGGGCATCTTTTGTGTTTTGGGGAGACGGTTCGTCCGGCACTTGAGCATGCGACCGCGGACGTCTTGGCTGAGTTGGGAGATAAGACCTGGGAACGAGGTATGGGCTTCGAGGTTTGCCAAGTTATCGGTGAGTTTATTAAGGAGCGCACCACCACTCGGACCGTGGTGAACCCTTTCTGCGGTCAGGGGAGTATGCTGGCGGTAGCGAATGCCCTTGGACTTCGGGCGCTGGGTATCGAACGGAGCCCGAAACGTGCTGCTCGGGCGCGCGGCTTGAATGCGGATCTGGTAGCTCGTCGATTTGTGAGCGACGCCTTTTGAGGCGAGGAGCTGCGGCGACCGGTGGAGTTCACCGGCGTTTACGGTTTCGACGCGTCGTCGGGGTCTCCACCGGTTGACTCCACCGTGTGTGAAAAGCCCGCTGGGCTGAGCGATCCGGGATTTTCGTGAGCGAACTATCCTCCAAGTAGCTCAACGGATACCCCGGCGTGATATCTTCAATGAGGACCGCTGCGCCTTTCACGGTGAAATTCACCCGCCAGCCACCGCACCCCATCCGGAAACCGTTGGGTGTCGCTAAGATTCGTCGGGTACGGTGAGGAGTTGGATCGACTTCAAGAAGCTGAGTTACCCGGTCGATGAAGTCGACCTGGAAATGTTCACGGAGCCACGCTATCTGCTCCTCCGCTTGAGTTGCAAAGCTCACGGAGTAGCGTGGCGCGGTTGAGATCGACCCAAGCCAGCCGGTCGAAGCATGCGGAAAAGAGTCTACCTCCGGTATATACGGCTTAATATCGAGAATCGGCGTACCGTCGAGGAGGTCGCACGGACCGATGGTAAGGATGCGACCCTTGACCGCGCGTAATTCCACCGCCGTGAGTCCCAGCGGATTCGGTCGATGGGGCGAGCGGGTTGCGAATACTCCCCGCTTGATCGCCGGCCCCCGCGGTGGGCGGACGAGGGGCTTCCACCCCGGATTCTCATGGAACCACCACACGAGCCACACATGGGAAAATCCAGCGAGGTCTCGCAGCGCCTGCTCGAAGTTGTGCTGTGGGAGTAGTTCGATAGTGCTGGTGCCCCCCTTCCGCATATCGGGCTGGTGCGGTGCTGAAAACTTCGTCGAAAAATCGGAATGAATAAAGCCGATCGGCTTCAAGCGAGGGGGGAGCGTCGGTCGTGGGGGAGCTCTTTTCGGGCGCATCGTCACCATCCTATCGTGCTCGCGCGGTATTTCAAAGTAGCCGCGGTCTCAAATGCGCACCCTGCGGCATAGCCCGGAGAGGATAAAGTTAAGCTGCGGGAAACCCCGGGCTAAAGTAAACTGGTGGGCATGTGGGTACGCTTGTTTGTCGTTGGATTGATACTCGGTCTCGGGGGGTGCTGTCGTGATGAAGACATCCCTCGTAATGTCGCCAAGCTCAATAGCGCGGTGGCTAAAGATCGCAATCAGGCGGCGCTGAAACTCGCCCGTTGTGGCGCGAAGGCTGACCAGGCGGTCCCGTTACTCGCCCAGCTCTTGTACGACGACAACGTCGGTGTGCAAAGCGCGGCTGCCTACGCCCTACGAAAGATCGACACCCCGCGGGCGCGGAAGATTATGGAGCGGATTGATCGAGAGCGAGCTGAGGCAAGGCAGCAGCGTCGCTGACGCTACAAACCCAAACAGTCATCGAGGGCCTTTCGAATCGCCTTAAAAGCGGTCAGGACTCGGGGGCTCGACGCGAGAATCTGAGGGAATTCGAGGTATATAACCCCGGCGCGATTCTCTTCGCCGATGCTGCCCGCGAGGATTGCCACGCCATCTCCAGTGCTGTCTTGAACCGGAGCTCGGCACTGGAAAGCGGTCATGATCGGATCCCCGGTTCCGGTGACGGCGAGGGGGATGAGGCTTCGCCGTTGCGGCTCCCCGATCTTCATTCGTGGGATAAGTCGAAGCTCGATCGGATCAAGGATATAGATCGCTCCGGCGCTGAATCCGGCGCTAGGGATAATCTCGCGGATGAGGGTGTTGATGTTCGCTCGGTCGATCCGTCCTGGAACGATATCACCGTAGAGGTCTCGCAGTTTACGTCCGAGGAGTGGGGGGCAGCTCTTGATATGGCGATTATTGCGGACGAGCGCGGTTCCGGTATGAGTGTGCACCCGTCGAGCCGGCTCGATCGTCACGATGTCTTCGAGCCCGACGACGGCGAGGTCGGCATAGTGCTTTCCATGGGTCTCAGCGCGCAGCTGAATCAATTCGAGTCCCTCAGCGCCCAGTGCGGTGCGAATCTCGCGCTGAGCCTGCTGCCAATCCGCCGCCGCGCTCGGATGGTGCTCGGGGGCGTTCGCGCGGCTCAGCATCTCGCTGATTCGGCAGATATGCTCAAGTTTACCGGGCGAGTTGGTGCGCGCTGCTCGACTCGGTTCCAGTACCGCGGCTTGGACCTCGGTTTGAAGTGGCCAATCACGCATAACCGCCGCCCCGAGGAGCGCCGGAGAAAACCCGAGGGCGCGAGCGAGCGCCTCATCGAGTCCCCCACCATCCTTCGCGGCGAGGCTGCGGCGGTAGAGCGCGGGATAGTTCCAAGCGATGAGGGCGAGACCCAGTTGGCGGAGAAGCGCCGCAGAGTAACCCGTATCGGGGTCGAGTGCCGCGTGTTCGGCGAGTACCTCAGCAGCAGAGGCGCTCACGAGGGCCTCCTTAAGGCGAGCAGCTTGAAAGTCGCTGATCTCGCGGAGATTGTGAAATGAGATCTCCTCTTCTCCGTCGAACAAGATCTTTTGGATTCGGGGAAGCCCGGCCCAGCGGAGCACCTGGAGCGGGGTGAGGTCCTTCGGGGGAGCCACGCGTTCAGAGGCGAGCAGCCTCGTGACCCCTTTGAGGCAGTAAGTAAAGAGCGCAAAATCGTTTCGAATCTGGTTGAAGATAAGTTCAGAGTCGAGGGAGTTCCCGGACTTAAATCCCGCGCGAATCCCCCCCAGGATCTCTGGATCGGCTGGAAACCATAGTTTAGAGACGTGATCCCGGGCCCGCTCAAGACGACGCTCGAGGCCGGACATCAAGACTAGTTTGGAGGGGGTATGGGGAGGCAACATATTTCACCGCTTTGAGATAAACGCTCGCCGAGCTAAAACGGTCGGATTCACCATCTCCTCCGCAAACCGCCGAATCGAGCGCACCTCCGTAGGAGGGCAAATGTTGTGCCGGGCGTATGAGCGCGCTGCGGTCGTGTACGACCGCTGTCAGGTCGTCCTCTCTGGGAAGTCGAGTACTCAAGACGGCGCAGATATTGCGGGGTGTGTCTTGCGCCGGCGGGCGCCGATGGGAGTGCTGGCCTCCTTTCGTAGTCCGGAGTGAGGTTGGAGTGCGAGTAGGCGTGTGAGGAAGGCCCTTCGGGAACCTCATAGCTGGCTCTCGCGCTGGTTCCCGGTAGGCCTCCTGCCCTGCGGCGAATTCGTTCCAAGTCTCGTTATGGAGAACCCCGGGTCTTTTCTCTCCATCGCTCCAGATACCTGCGCCTCGCTTCGGTATCTGCTCGGATGGGGGTGTTTTTTGAGTCCGGTGGATCGATACACTTTTGACTTCAGGGGCTTAAAAGAGTTACGAATAGGGAGGTATCGGCGAATCGCGTAGGTCTCTTCATGTCTGAATTTATTGAGATTCTTGGTGGTGTCCCGCTGCGGGGGACGGTTCGGGTTGGTGGTGCGAAAAACGCGAGCTTACCCCTGCTGTTGGCCTCGTTGCTCACAGGTGAGCGCTGCTCCTTTGCGAACGTACCAAACCTCGAGGATATCAATCTGACACTTCGGTTACTCGAGCATCTCGGTGGAGAGATCGAGTATACCGCCGGGCGAGCGACGGTGAAGATGGAGCGGCTTCTTGCAACGGAGGCGAGCTACAGTCTGGTCAAGGCGCTGCGTGCTTCGTTCTGGGTTTTGGGGCCGTTACTCGCTCGCGGGCGCGCTGCGCGTGTGGCGCTCCCTGGGGGTGATATCATCGGGGCGCGTCCGGTCGATATGCACCTCGCGGGGCTTGGGCAGATGGGCGCTGACATCAAGGTGAAGCACGGTGTTGTTTTCGCCACTGCAATGAACGGATTGAAACCTGCTCACATCGAGCTCCGTTTCCCCTCGGTTGGGGCAACCCATCAGATCGTTATGGCCGCAGCGCTGACTCCGGGAACCACGGTGATTAAAAATGCAGCGCGTGAACCGGAGATCGTCGCGGTGGCGGACTTTATCAACGCGATGGGAGGCGATATCGAGGGCGCAGGCACCGATGCTATCGTGATCCGCGGTAAAGAGGAGCTTTCCGGAGCGCATGTCGATATTATCGGAGATCGTATCGAGGCGGCGACCTATCTTTTGGCCGGTGCCGCGACGGGAGGTGAGGTCTGCGCCCGGGGTATCGACCCCCATTTCTTCGGCGAGTTCCTTGAGTACCTCGATGCACTCGGCTTACAGGTAGAGCTCGGGCGAGACTGGATCGGAGTGAAGTCGGTTGGGCCTCTCCGACCGGTGAACGCATCGACGGGACCGTTTCCGCGCTTCGCGACCGATATTCAGGCTCCCTTGATGGCGGCGCTGTGCGTTGCTGAGGGTGCCAGTACGATCGAGGAAAATATCTTTGAAGGAAGGTACGGACATGTTTCGGAGTTGTGTCGCATGGGCGCTGACATCCAGGTCAGTGAGCGTGTCGCTACAATTCGGGGTGTGAAGCGACTGACCGGAGCGCCGGTTGAGGCTTTCGATATTCGCGCGGCTGCGGCGCTTGTGATCGGTGCTCTTGCCGCTGAGGGCACAACAACGATCGCCGAACCACAGCACTTGCGGCGCGGGTACGAAGAGCTTGAAACGAAGCTGTCATTGCTTGGCGCAAGAATCGGGGCGAAGCTTGCGGATCCAGAAGATTTCATGTTCACGGGATGTTAGTACCCCGTCCATTCGGTTCGTTCCTCTGCGGGCGGGCCGGAAATCCGCGCTGATATCGGAGCCAAGTGCAGGTATCTGCAGCAACGTGCCGAAGGCCCGCTTTAAATCGGCTCACCCCAGCCCGAGCGAGGGGCCTTGCGAAGCAGGAAGATATTTTTGTTGAGGGTTGAGTGACGCGACAATTACCGCTTCAGATCGTGACACGGGTTAGATACGGTTCGGAGAATTTCTGCGTGCACTCCGGGGTCTCCGACGTCGTTGATGAGTGTCGGGGTATCTTCGCCCGAGATTCATTTGGGATCGCTTTTGTTTCCGGGGGGCGTCGAGCGGGCAAGACCCACCTTTCAATTTATCTCGTTGATCTTTTGTCGAAACTGCAGCGTTTCCCCCGACTCCTTGAAGGGGCGGAAGTAGGGCGCTTCCTCGATTCCTCAGGTGCAGATGTTTTTACCGGTGAGGATGTCATCGTGGTTGATGATGCCCATGAATATCTCGCCACGCTGCGCCCAGGCGATTCGGGACCTTTTGTGGCATTTGTCGAAAAGCTCCGCGTTGCCCGAGCGGGCCTTATCCTTTTGAGTCGAATGCCGATCGATGAGTTTCTTTTCGATGAGCATGTGCGCAGTCGGATTCTCCCTGGATGTGGCCGTAACATCGTGGCTCCGGCAGAGTCCGACATGCCGAGGCTCATCGATTCGATGGCTCGACAGCGGGGGATTCTCCTGAAAGAAAGGAAGATCGGATTTCTCGTCCGACGTGTTGGCCGTGATATCGAGGCGTTGGAGCGCTACTTCGATCGGGTGCGCCATCTTGCTGATGTCATGGGACAGTCTTTCAAGTTTCCCGTTCTCGGAGATGCGCTGTAAGCGCTTGGACACAAAGCTTCGGGTCGCCCCGGTGGCACGGCTGTGCGGTGCCCCCGCAATCGCGGGGACGGCAGCTGGAGACCTCTAAGTCACTGTAAAGATTGAATGAGTTGCCATGGGTGCTCCTCCACTCACGAGCAAACTTAGGAATCGACGCCGTGATAATATTTCATGGTTTGTACCGCTCAGTCGGTATTGAGCTGGGGGATGGGGAGCAAGGTATGGGGAAACTTGGGAGCGCTCAGAGTAGTGAGGTGAAACCTGTTCATCAAGAGACTGTCGCTAGTCGTCGGCTACAAGGTGGTGGACAGAGCATCGCATTGTTGGATCGACCGACATTCCTTGGGACGTGTGGGACGCCACCGTTGCCCCCTGAGGAGCAACGACGGCATTTAGTGACTGTCCACCACGCCCGTTCCGGAATCGTTGACGAGATCGCGGGCCACCCGCTTGCCCTTGAGGCGGTAGCCCGTCTCCTTGAGCGGCGCGGCAGGCAGGCCTACTGCGATCAGGTCACCACGGTGTTAGCTCGGACCGATTCATTATGGCGCGGACCGCGCGGTGCTGAGTGGGAACGGGGCTATGCTGAGCAATTAGAGCGAAACAAGAGCCTCGTTAAAGAGATATTCAAACATCTGCCGGAGTTCGTTGCGACCCATCACAGCTTTGTGCTGAAGCTTGAGGAGCAGATTCAAGGTGTCGGCCGTCGATTAGCCGAGATTGAGAGCACCGCGACCGCCGATGGTGGAATGCATGAAGCGATTGCGGGCCTTGAGGCTCGTACGAAACTTCCCCTGACACTTTTGAAACAAAGCCTTCACCGAATCCAACTCTTTGAGAAAGCGGCTGAGGAATCGTTTGAGCTGATGGTTCGCTCGAATCTGCGCTTGGTTGCGGCTTTAGCGACGAAGGTTTCGCCACCGCGCAATCGACCCGTCTCGGTTGATGACCGCTTCCAGCGGGGCACCATCGGTCTTATTCAAGCTCTGAAGCGATTTGATCCGAGCGCTAACGCATCGCTGGCCACCTACGCGGTGCCGTGGATTTTGCAAGGAATGCGTCGGTTAAACCTCGAAAGTCCGCTGGTACGAGTACCGCCGCGTGAAGTTGCTATGGCACGGAGCTTCAGCCAAACACGCGAAAAGCTAGGGACTCAACTCGGACGCCCCGCGACGGAGGAGGAGGCCGCAGTGGTTGAGGAGCTTATTTTACCGCGGGTATGGCGCGCGCAGCCACGCGTTATATCGATATCTGCTGCTCCTTCCGGGACCGACCAGGGTGTCTTGGGCCTCGAAATTGAGGATGCGCGTCTCCATGGAGCACGACACCCGGTTGAGCGGAGTGACGTGGAGGCGATGATCACGCGGGTCTTCGATGATGATACCCCATCGTTGACGGTGGTGCGGGAGCGATTTGGTCGAGAACGTCGACGGCTCGAGGATATCGCAGCCGGTTTGGGGCTTACTCGCGAGCGGGTCAGACAGTTGGAGGTTGAGGCGCTGGGTGTCATGACCGATTTTCTGATAGTTCGGAGTGCCACGGAGTGTCACCGTCACGCAGTGGCGAGTCGTGTCTTAACACCGATCGGTCGAGCGGTGGTCGGTAATCTCTTTGATGATGACCACATCCCAATTTCGCAGGGGGAATTTGTCGACGAGCAGGGGCGCCCCGTCTCCGGTCGTCAACAACAGCGGATGTTAAACACTTTAGCGACTGCGCTCGTCTTTGTTGATGCGGGAGAGGTTCGTGCCACCGCTCTGCTGGCGGGTGCCAGCGCTCATTCGAGTCCACGACTCGCGCTTCATCCTGAGGAGCAGACGGTTTTTTTGACGCGTCTCTTCGGTGTCGATCATTCATGGTATCAGATCGCCAGTCTCATTTTAGAGGGGCGCCTTGAGGAGCAGCGCCGCAAATCCTCGCGAGGCGGGGGCGTGGCAGGCGGTGTTGAGTCTGCCCAGAAGCTCGACGGGTGGGCCGAAATCGAGTATGTGGATGATCGGCGGGTGCAGCGCCTCTATCGTTCGGCGAGTGAGAAGCTTTGCCGGCTCGCGCGGGCGCGTTGGCGCCAAAATAATTCTCCGGCGTGAGGGTCAGAGTTTCCCGGAATCGAGTATCCAGGGGCTCTCCCCCTCTGGCTCTCGGGTGAATTTGGAGAACCAGAGGAGTTCTTTCTTGGTATGACATCTCACGACCCTGCGAAAAAAATAAATAGCAATTCTTCGAAGGTTGACCTTGCGGCGGCGGAGTTCCGCGAGGGGGCCGTCATTCGGAGCGTGTGCGAGACCAATCCGCTCGCAGCGGAGATCCAGCAGGAGCACCTGCTGGCGATCCGCCACGGAATGTTGGCGGTGCGGGCGGTGGTCGCTGAATTCCCCGGCGTGCTCTCCTCCCTGCGGCGTCTTTCCCCCCCCAAAGGTGATTTCTCGGTGCAGCAAGATTTGGAGATCGCCTGTAACGAGACGACGGCCCTGTGGGCGCATCGGGGTGAGCCCGAGTGGGAGGCGCGGTACTCTCAAAAGATGAAACTGAACGCCCAGCTCGTTCTCAAAGCTTTCGATGAATTATTCGAGCTCTCCGATCGGCCGTACGCCGAGATCATGACGATCGAGGGACAGGTTCGTGAGATCTGTCGGGGTGTCCTGTGGATAGATCGCCGGGAGCCCCCCGAGAAACGCGCCGAGCAGGTAGTGGGTTACGAGCAGCTAGCGCTGAGACCGTTTGAGGCTCTCGTTCAGAGTGCCCGTCGGATCGAAGAGATAGATCAAACTACTGCGCCGCGGAAACAGCTGATGGTGGAGTCGAATCTGCGGCTAGTCGCCCGTGCTGTGGCGAATTTTAAGGGCCGTTTTGATCCCCAGGCACTTGAAGCGCCGGGAAGCCTCGATCTTTTTCAAGAGGGTGTTTTAGGACTCATGGCAGCGATTGAGCGCTTCCAACCGGAGAAGGGCTTTCGCTTCTCGACCTACGCGATGCACTGGATCAGGCAAGCGATCGGCCGCGGCACTGAGGGGCAAGATACCATTGAGATCCCCGTTCACGTAAAAAATATGATGGCTCGCGAGCGACGAGCGCGGGAGGCGCTGACTCAGGAGCTGGGGATGGAGCCGCATATTGATGCTGTCCATGCAAGGATGTCCTTGTCTGATGGGGATCGTGAGGCGCTACGTCTGGCGCGACGGGCAAAGCTTGAATCGACGCGTGAGCAGACGGAGCTTCCTGAGAAGGATCCCTTCGAGAGCGTGCCGGATCGATCTGAGTCGGCAACTGAGCAGGTCATAGTGGAGGAGGAGCGCGCCAGGGTTATGCGAGCGCTCGATCGATTATTCGACGTGAAGACTCGCGCGATCCTTGAGCTGCGCTTTGCGAACGTTCAAAGAAAGAGTGGCGGTTCGGAGAGGCAGACTCTAGCTGCGATCGCAGAGAGCCTCTCGCTCACCCGTCAGAGGATCTCCCAGGTGGAGCTCGCCTCAATAGCGCTTCTTACCGACTACTTCATCATCGATTCCTTTCGCCCGGGTGTTCGTTCCGACACTCTCGTGCGGAGAGGATTTCCCCAGGCTGAGCAGGTAGTGAGAGATATATGGAGCGACAAGTATCCCGGGGGGAGTGCCAAGTCGGAGCGGGGGAACGCCGTCATGCTTGGGGCAGCGGTCTTGATGATCGTGGAGATAGGCGAGGGGGGCTTGCAGCAGCTTGCCGACACTTGTGGACTCGCGCCGGGGAGCACCTTTGTAGTCCGTGATCGTCTCTTTGGACAGCACAACAGTTTTGAGATTACCGCGGAACATCTCGCGAAGTCGGGGCCGACTCCGGTTGCCAAATATGGGGTGGAGGATGTTCGTCGAATGTTCCTCGCGGGGATCCGCCAGCTCGCTCCAGCGTTACGGGAGGAGTTCCGTCGACGGGAAGCTCGAGGGTAACCACGCGGTCATGCGACTCGCCACCGGAGCGGAAACGTGGTACCGAGAAGGAGTGGTCGGCTGTCGGCCGCATTGAATGTGTCGCAGCGGAGGGGAGTGAAAATGGCGCGGGTACTTTTTGAGATTTTACCAAAGAATATCGGCAAGATTACCCTCAACGACCCGGATAATCTGAACGCGATGGGGGAGGACATGGCGGCTGAGTTCCGTGCCCTCGTCGCACAGCTCCAAGGGGAGTCGCGTAAGCTGCGGGCGATCATTCTTACGGGAGCGGGCAGGGCATTCTCGGCAGGGGGTAATCTCGACATGCTTGAGGCGAAGTCGCGACTCTCGGGGGAGGAGAATCGACTCAAGATGCTCGAGTTCTATCACTCTTTTCTCGGTATTTTAAAGCTTGGTGTTCCGCTCATCGCGGCGATAAACGGCCACGCTGTTGGTGCCGGACTGTGTTTGGCGAGTGCGTGTGACATCCGTGTGGGAAGCGACAAGGCAAAGCTTGGATTTACCTTCACCCGCCTCGGTTTACACCCAGGGATGGGCGCAACGTATTTTCTGCCCCGCGTTATCGGTCGTGCCGCGGCGACTGAGCTCCTGTTGACGGGCCGACTTATCGATGCGGAGCAGGCCCGCGCGATTGGTCTGGTGAGCTCGGTGGTTTCTCCAGATGCAACCATCGGGGAGGCCGAGCGCATCGCTGGTGAGATCGGTGCTTGTGGACCGGAGTCGGTGCGACAGGTCCTCGAAACGGTGCGTGGAGGCTTTGCTGAGCTTGAGCAGCATCTTGAGCGTGAGGCGCTCGCCCAGAGTGTTAACTACAACAGCCCCGAGTTTAAAGAGGGCGTCCGAGCCGCAATAGAGAAGCGGCCGGCGCAGTTTTAGCGCGCCTTCTCCGTATCGGATAGGATCTGGTTAAAAAGCTCTGGGAGCTACCGCGCCAGTCAGCCGTGGGCGCTAGCCAAAACAACGCGCCCGCGCGAGATAAACACAGCACCAGCGCTGGATAGGAACCGCGCCAGCGCAGAATGAACACCGCGCCAGCGCAGAATGAACACCGCGCCAGCGCAGAATGAACACCGCGCCAGCGCAGAATGAACACCGCGCCAGCGCGATACAGCGCCGCGTTAGCGCAAGAGGGTCAGGCGCTCTTGGATCTGCTCCGGGTTATTCTCATACCCGCGGAGGCTGTCTTGTAATGAGAGTGGCTCCAGATCGAGGTGGAGAGCCACCCAGGCAAAACTAAAGGGACGCTTCGGGGTGAGTTTTCCGAAAAGCCATTGGCGTGCACTGCGAACGACGTGACGCTCGCAATGGGCGGTTCCAAAAGCATCGCATATGGCGCGGGCAAGAACGGCAGCGAGAAGGTTGCGCTCGGGTTTAACCGGGGAGTACGACTCAGCGTCCTCCTCACGTTCCGGCGAAAATCTCGTCAGTGCGTTCGCGTTGCTCATACGTTCGGGCCTTTAAAAAGATGGGCGGCTGGGTCTGCTCAGTCGCCTCTTTAAACGGTTGGGTTTTTAAATCAGGGCTTTCAATAACTCAGTCTCTAAACGGGGAAGTGTTAGTCGCCTTCGGTGAGTCTCGCTAACGCTCCACGCTTCTCCAGTCTGAGCTTCGCCACTCGGCATGCCTCTGCTCTCCGCGGGGCGATGGGTTATTCGCGACGGCGTTACCCGACCCCTTTCCGCATCCGTTCTCACGTACTCGTTAGGGGCCGCTTTTCTTCTCGACTCTAAGCCATCTTGTGTAAGTTCAGTCGCTTAGGATTCCTGCGACGCCAACATTCGGGGTTCTTTCCCGAATCTGGGCGCCTGAAATGGGGGCACATTATCCCCACAAATTAAAGCTTACTTACCCTTCAAACACCAAGAATCGCTGATGAAAAAGCGCCGTGCTTTAACCCACCTAAAGTTTTTACTTACTTAAAGTTTTACCGTCAAGCTTGAATTAATGGGGCGACCAAACAAAATACGTCTGAGTGGGCGGTGTCCGTATCAACGAGGCTTGCGATGCTACAATTAGCAACCTTGTCAGAGTTGATGGCGCTGTGGATGTCGGGTGTTTTCGTAGTGTTAGGCTGTCTTTCGATCTGTGGGGAGAATTTGTGCGGCGGGTTGAGCCCTGAGGGAAGGGGACCCTCGGCCTTGGATTTCGTTCCCCCCTTGGTAAATTTACTGAAAACAACGGTTTAAATACCTCTTTTGAGGCGCCCCTCTTGGCCCGTCTGGAGGGGCGTTGGCCTATCTTTGCGCTCTTTAGGCTGCGCGTCGACGGTTGCTCCGGTGCACGCGGATTGCGCCGGTAAGTTTGACTTTTCCTGGGCGTTTAACTACTCTTCCCCGCCTAGCGATGATTGACGGGGGTCGTGCCAATGGCGCTCGTGTTCGTCAGGTAGGCACTAACCGGTAAAGTACGGAACTTATGGGTAAAAAGCTTTTTGTCAGCAACCTCGATTTTGAAATCACCACCGATCAACTCCGCGATATGTTCGCCGAGCTCGGCTCCACTATGAGTGTGGTTATAGCGACCGATCGCGAGACGCGGCGCTCGAAGGGATTCGCCTTCATCGAGATGGACGCCGAAGAGGATGCGAAGAAGGCTATCGAGCTTCTCAACAACAAAGTGATCAACGGCCGCCCGATGAAGGTGGTTGAGGATCGCGGCAAGACCGGCGGTGGAGCTGGTGGTGGCGAGGGTGATGAGGGTGGATTCGGTCGTCGGCCCCGTGAGTTCTTGCCTCCGATTCAGCGGATGCAACTCTTCAAGCGTCGGAAGAAGGTCGATCCATTTATGGAAGACCCGACCAAGACCGTTGACTACAAGGATGTGGCCATGTTGAGCCGTTTCCTGAGTGAGCGGGGCAAGATCTTGTCGCGCCGTCTCACCGGCTTGAGCGCTTACAATCAGCGCAAGCTCTCGAAGGCGATCAAGCGCGCGCAGAATCTGGGACTCCTCCCGTTCTCGGCGGTGTAATTCGGCGGTGTAATTCGGCGGCGTTGGACGCAGCTGGCGCACCGTAGAAACGTGCCGTGCAACAAAGAAGGCCCCATGCGGGGCCTTCTTTGTTTTTAATGGGTTTTTACGGTAAGCGCCGCTACTTTCAAAACTCTCTTGCTCTGGCGTTCATTTGGGAGCGCGGGTAAGCGCACATCCGACTGCGCCCCACAATTCGTCGCAACATTATACTCGACGCCGAGATCTCCGGTGTGTTTAGGCCCGTTTCTTCGGGCTTTTCTTTGGCGCGCTTCGACCCGGCTTCTTCGCCGCGGCTTTGGCCGGAGTTTTTTTGCTTGAGGGTTTCTGAGAGGCAGTGGCGAGGAATTCTAACACCTCCGCTGCGTGGCCCTCCGGCTTCACGTCTTCGAACACCTTGATGACCGTGCGATCTGCTCCGATGACGAACGTCTTCCGAAATATTCCGTTGTAAGTTCGACCCATGAACTTCTTTTCGCCAAAAGTCTTGTAGGCCTTGGATATCTTGAAGTCGGGATCGCTCAGCAGGATGACATCGAGCGCGTTGTTCTCGCAGAACTTGCGTTTCGATTTCTCATCGCCACCCGAGATGCCCACGACGACGCAGCCGTGTTTTTTAAATTTGGAGAGATGGGCGGTAAACTGTTTCGCCTCTAAGGTGCATCCCGGTGTGTTGTCTTTCGGGTAGAAAAAGAGGCAGATGTTCGGCGTTGTCATCTCGCTCAGGGAGTGAGCGATGCCGTCCTTGTCCTTGAGTGAGAAATGAGGGGCTTTTTTGCCGATCTCCATACTGTGTCTCCGAGGTTAAAAACTATTTCTTCCCCTCTGGCTCGTCCCATCGAGAGTCGCCGGGGATATGAAAGACCTTATGAGCTGCCTTGATCACCGGCTCAACTTCCACTGCGGTACAAAGTTGATCGAGGACATGCTTAATCCGTTTGCCGCTCGCCTCAACCAGATCGGCAGCGTCACGTTGCTCCGTTGAGCCGACGGGGAGGTTACGCAGAAGGTAGGTGGCACCGAGCACTGCCCCGAGTGGATTGTTTATCTCGTGGCGAAGCGTTGCGACGAGTGTCTTCACGGTGTCGTTAATCGCTGCCTTTATGCGGGCCTCGGCGAGTTGCCGTTGAATCTGATTCCGGTCGATGATGCCTTTAACGAGCGGCTTAAAAAGCGGCTCGGTGACCGAAACCTTAGAGAGGAAGTAAGCGGCCCCCGCTTGCATTGAGGCACCTGGGATAGCAGGATCGTCGTCAGAACTCACCGAGAGCACCGCGATGTCTTTGAACCGTCCTTCGTTAAGGAGTTCAACCCCCCGCCCATCAGGGAGGTGTTCGTCGAGAATCACGAGGTCGAAGTGGGGATGCTCCCCATCGAGAAACGTCCGCGCGGGGGTGAGCGCTGGAAAGTGAGTGACGGAGAGCTCGGGAATAAAAGACTTGAGGCGCAACTCTAGGAGGCGCTTAAAAGAGAGATCGTCGTCGATGATGAGAACCTGCAACGGCATGAATAATCCGCTCCTGAGGTGTTACGATAGCAGAGGAACCCCTCGCCGTCATTTTTTTAATGGCCTCACGCCGACTTAAAAAAGGCCTCTAAACTCAAGAGGTAAGTTCCTGTCGGGACACCAGCTGACTGTACAGTCCCGGTCCACGGCTGAGGCTCTCATGGGTACCGACCTGAACGATGCGACCACGTTCCACAACTACAAGCCGATCACAATTTTTTATCGTTGCGAGCCGATGGGCGATAATGAGAGCCGTACGTCCTTCCAGCAAGGTCGACAACGCTTTTTGAACGAGATATTCGTTCTCGCTATCGAGCGCTGATGTTGCCTCGTCGAGGATCAGAAGGGTCGGATTTTTCAACATCGCTCGGGCGATGACGAGCCGTTGCTTTTGCCCCGCGCTGAGCTGAATACCCCGCTCCCCGACGGGGGTGTCGAAGCGCTGCGGGAGCGACTCAATAAAGTCGAGGATGTTAGCCTGCGCGCACGCGTTGATGAGTTCGCTTTCCGAGGCAGTTTCTTTACCGTAGCGGAGATTCTCGCCGATGCTTGTGGCGAAAAGCTGTGGCTCTTGGGGAACAATAGCGATGCGTTGTCGGAGTTCCTCAAGGGAGAGGTGCTCTAGATCGTGTCCACCACACACGATCTTCCCCTCATTCGGCCGGTAAAATCCGAGGAGGAGGCTCACCATCGTGCTTTTCCCAGACCCCGACGGGCCCACGAGAGCGGTTGATTCGCCCGGCGTGAGCCGAAAACTGATGTTCTCCAACACCGCGAGGGTGGGGCGTGTGGGGTACGCGAACGTCACTGCGGAGAATTCCACATCGCCCCGCCAGTCGACGAGCCGAGGAGGAACTGCGGTCGCGACGGCGGGCTCGATCGGTGACGTTAGGTCGAGGATCTCAAAGACCCTTTCGGCCGCACCGGCTGTCTGCATCATTTCAGCCCAGGTGCTGGCGATGAAGGCGAACGAGACAGCGACGATAACGCCGTAGAGGAGAAAAGCGATGAGGTCGCCCGAGCTGAGTTCGCCCGTCCCCACGATTGAGAGACCATAAAGAAGCACGAGTACGATACAGCCGTTCATGAGGAATGAGACGAACGATGAGAAGAAAGCGCTCACGGTGGTCCGCCGCTCCCCAAGGCTCAAAACCTGGTCATTGACCCGTCCGTAGCGATTGAGTTCGAACCTTTCACGCGCGAAGGCTTTGACGATCCGGATAGCGCTAAAAGACTCTTCAGCGACCACCGTGGCTTCCCCCAGTGCACTCTGCTGAGCGCGTGAGAGTCGGCGCAGCTTACGGCCGAGAAATATCGAAAAGAAGACGAGGAGTGGCACCAGAAAGATTATGGCGAGGGTCAGTCGGGGTGAAATCCATACCATCAAGACGATGCCGACAAGCACCTGTAGGGCGTAGCGGACCAAGATCGAGAGTCGAATACTGACCGCATCCTGTAAAAGCTGAGTATCGGCATGGAGCCGCGAGACGAGGTCGCCCGAGCGGCGTTCATCGAAAAAGGTGATCTCCTGCCGGAGCACCGCGCCAAACACATTCCGCCGGAGGGTGGCTACCACCCGTTGACCGATGACGCCGAAAAAGTAAGCGCGGAGGTAAAAGCCCGCAGCTTGGAGAGCGAAGAGGCCGATGAGGAGAGCGCCGACACCGGCTTGATTCTCCCGCAAAAGATCGGCATACGGTCCATCGATGAGGCGCCGAATTATCTCGGGTAGGGCAAGGTTCACTCCGCTCCCGAGGGCGAGGCCCAACATCGCAACAGTGAAAATAGCAAGGTGCGGCCGCACAAGTCCGAGGAGTCGCCGCAACACTCGTGGGGATGGGGCTGTTCGAGGAGAGTTTGGTGCTCGGTCAGGCTGCGGCGCAGAATGCATGGGGAGTAGACCTTACGACACTCAGATAAAGGAGAGTTCAGTTACCCAGCAGGTACGGTCATTCTCCTATCGGAAGAGATAACCGGTGAAGGTAGTTTCGCCTTAAACGTAGGTTGATCGTATAGCACGCGGCGAGGCCCTCTTTCAACCGAGCCGATCCTTAAATACCTCTTCAGAGCAGATATTTAGCTCGTCAACGGCACGCTCATTTGATAAGTGATCGCAGAGGCCCCACGGTGCATCGGGGGTGGCAAAAGCCCGCGATGCCGCGATCCTTTTGAGGCTCTTCTGGAGTGGACATGCAAGCACGACTGAAACCGGCTCTTTGGAGCTTCATGACATCTGCCTTGATCCTCGCGGTTATTCTCCCGAGCGCCGTCTTCGCAGCGAAGACGGAGAACCTTGGGCCGATGAGCGTCAAGGTAAAGACCACCAAGGTACGAGTCGAGCCGAAGGTGTGGGCGGGCGCAGTCGTGGCGCTGAAGTACGGCGATTCGGTCGAGACGGTCAGCGTTACCGATGGGTGGTTTAAGGTCAAAACTGGGGCAGGGAAATCTGGCTACCTGCATGAATCGGCCTTAACCTCCAAACGGGTGGTCCTCGCAGCCCGGGGCTCGATGGGCGATGGTATGAGCGAGCGATCCGATGTGGTCCTCGCTGGTAAAGGTTTCAACAAGGCGGTTGAGAGGGAGTTCGCTGAGCAAGACCGGTCGCTTAATTTTAATGCGGTCGAATAGATGGAGCGAATGACCATTAACGACCGTGATCTGGCGGCTTTTATGAAGGCCGGTCGACTGGGTGGCAAGGGGTGATGGGTATGGTAACAAAACGTCTTCTTCTTCCTCGGCTTGGCTGTTCGCTCCTCCTCGGCTTGAGTCTCGTCGGTTGTGCGCCAGGTTCGGGGGTGCAGCAGCTCGGCAGCTCGATTTTGAGCTCGACGGGACTCGTGACGTCATCGCAGGCGGATGCTCTCTTTAGCGCTGGGGGTAAACTCGCGAAGGCGGCCTCACCGTTGAGCGAAGAAGAGGAATACTACCTCGGAAGGGGCGTTGCGGCGGTCGTTTTATCGAGATATCAGCCGTATCAAAATGCCGGAGTTCAAACCTACGTGAACAAGGTCGGCGCGGCTGTCGTGGCGCACTCGAGTCGGCCGGAGACCTTCGGTGGCTATCACATTCAGATCCTCGATACCGAGGAGATTAATGCGTTATCAGCTCCGGGTGGATACATCTTTCTCACCCGTGGGTTTCTACAGATCATGCCCGATGAGGATGCCCTCGCCGCGGTGCTTGCGCACGAGGTCGGCCACATCGCTTTAGGACACGGGGTCAGTGCCATTTCTCAAGCGAATTTGACCGAGGCGCTCACCATTCTCGGTAAGGAGGCGGTCGCATCCACGACGAGTGGGCTCACGGCTGAGTTGACCGCCGCGTTTGGCGATAGCGTGAAAGACGTTACCGATACACTTTTAACGAAGGGGTATAGCCGCTCTCAGGAATACGCTGCTGACGAGTATGCTGCCGTTGTTTTACGCCGTACCGGTTACGAGCCCCAGGGGCTTGTGGCGATGCTCCGGGCGCTTGAGGCGCAGGCGGATACCCGTGGGAGCGATGACGGCTGGTTCTCCACACATCCGGCACCGAAACGTCGGCTCGGTGAGCTCGATGACGCGATGCTCGCAGCCAACGGTACCCCTGAGGGTACTCAGGTCCGACTCGCCCGCTTCCGCACGGCGCTTAAACCGCTGAGGTAAGAGAAGTCTTTGTTCCCGCATGGTATTTGGGTCCGATGAAAGAGGATGTGACGATTTTTCGTCGGAAGTTATTTGGCCTGGGCACTCTCACGTTAGCATTGACGCTCCTTGCCGGTGCTCTGCTTTCCGGGGAGCGCTTCGCCGAGATTGAGGCGCGTACCTGGGATTGGCGTCTCGAGAGGGTTGTCCACCGCTCTCCCCCCGATCCCGCGATAAAGCTCATCGTTGTTGACCAAACGTCGCTCGACTACTACGCGCGCGAGGAGAGCATCTTCTGGCAATGGCCGCGAGAGATGTACGAGCCGGTCATTCGATTCCTCGAGCATGCCGGTGCTCGCGGGGTCGCCTTCGACGTCTTATACACTGAGCCTTCACCGTATGGGGTTGCCGACGATCGGGCCTTCGTCGCCGCAATAACGCCACAACTGCCCGTCGTGATGGCGATAGCAGGACGCCGAGACACAACCGCCGAGGCTCTTGCCGATGTGGAGCTTTTTCGGGCGCGGTCAGAGGAGTCCGCCCGCGAGCTGCGGGGATTTGTGCCTCACGGCGTGACGATGCCACGATATTCGAGCGCGACGCTCCCAATCCCCGAGATTCTTCAAGGTGCTACCGCGCTAGGCAATGTGACCTCCGACGCTGATAGCGATGGTGTTTTTCGGCATGTTGCGCCGATAGCTGAGGTCAGTGGTGTGCCGGTAGCCACGTTGCCGCTGGCGCTACACCGCGCGACAGGGAATGCTATTCCCCGGGCGTTGTCGAATCAGCTCGATGATTTCGGCCGTCTGGCGGTACGCTTTCATGGCGGTGCTCGGACCTACCCGACATTCAGTATCGGCGGGATAATCCAGAGTTGGGTGGCTTTAAAAGCGGGGGAAAAGCCGGTACTCAACCCGGCTGAGTTTAAAGATGCGTTTGTCTTTGTGGGAATGGTCGCGCCGGGGCTCCTTGATCTACGGCCGATACCGTTGGCTCATGACTACCCCGGTGTCGAATTTAACGCCACCGTGCTCGACAACCTACGGCACGATGATTTCATTCGTAAGGTAGGATGGCCCTGGGCCACTCTTTTCGCGGGGCTCCTCGTGATCGGGGGGACCGCCAGCGCGCTCTTCTTCCACCGGGTCCGAATTCAATTGCTTGCGCTCACCGCATTATTCCTGAGTGCTGTCCTCGGTCTCTATGAGTTGGCTGCATACGGGTGGTGGGTGCCGATGGTCATCCCCCTGGGTGTCACCGTGCTCGGTATTACCGGAGCGCTCGCGCTGCAATACGAGCTGGAGGGGCGACAACATCGCTTCATAAAGGAGGCTTTCCGTCACTATGTGAGCCCGAGCGTTATCGATCAGATAGTGGCCGACCCAACTTCGCTTGCGCTCGGTGGGGCGCGACGCGAGCTCACCATATTTTTTAGCGATATCGCGGGCTTTACGACGATTTCGGAGCAGATCGAGGCGGCGCAGCTCTCTGCCCTCTTAAACCGCTTTCTCTCCGAGATGACCGAGGTGATCCTGCGTAGTGGTGGAACCGTCGATAAGTACGTCGGCGATGCGATCGTGGCTTTTTGGAACGCACCACTGGAAGTGACCGACCATGCGACACGCGGGGTTCTGGCGGCGCTCGCGTGTCAGGCCCGACTGGAGGAGCTCCAAGAGGAATTTCGTCGTGATTTTGGTGTCTCGATTCGGATGCGCGTGGGGCTTCATAGCGGTGTCGTCTCGGTAGGGAATTTTGGCTCGCGGGAGCGGTTCAATTACACCATGATCGGCGATGCCGCGAACTTGGCTTCCCGTTTAGAGGGTGCCAATAAGTATTTCGGGACTGATATTCTCGTGTCGGCCGCGACGCGCGAACGGGTTGGCTCCGGTGTGCTCTTCCGCAAGGTCGCCGATATCCAGGTCGTCGGTAAGTCCGAGGTCACCACGGTGTTCGAACCGTATCGCGCCACAACCGATTTCTCACCGCGCTATGAGGAAGCGCTCGAGCTCTTTGAAGCTGGAGACCGGCTTCGTGCCGCGGAGCTTTTTAGGACGCTTCCGAGCGATGCCGTAGCGCGGGCGTATCTCGCCCGAATCGAGCGGGAAGCTGGTGCTCCACGGGCGGGTACGGGTTGGGTTTTGGGCGAGAAGTAGCGATGTCTGCATGCACGGCGGCTGCCTTCGGCTTGATTGGTCGTGGGCCTCAACAGCTTGATGGATTTAGAGAGGGGCGATGAGTAATGAGCGTCATCGACGGGGAGAGGTAGCTCAGGTTGACGCGCTGGTCCAAGCGCTTCAGTCGCGGCCGATTATCGCCCGCATTTTAGAGCGGCTTCGGCGGGAGCTGCCCACGAACCTCCTCTATCATTCGGTCGGGCACACGGAAGATGTCTTGGCAGAAGCGCTGTTGTTTTGCCACCACGGACAGGTCAGTCAGCAGGAGCTCGAGCTTCTCGCCATCGCGGCTGCGTACCACGATGCGGGGTATTTGGAGCGCTACGTCGACAACGAGGTGATTGGGGCCCGCATGGCCCGAGCCGCGATGGAAGAGGAGGGATACGCCCGCGAGCAGATATCCGCTGTTGAACGGATGGTGCTCGATACTCGGTTAGTCAGTAGTGGAGGTGGGCGGCGCCAAGTGGCGACCTCGGGACTTTCGCGGTTTCTACTCGATGCCGATCTCAGTAACTTCGGGCGCCCCGATTTTTTCGAGAAGAGCGAGCTACAACGACTGGAGCTCGGGGTGGATCGAGAGCGCTTTCTGCGCCGAACTTTCGCTTTGGTCGCGACTCACACCTGGCAAACCGAGGCCGCGCGGCGGCTCCGACAGCCCACGAAGGAGGAAAATCTCCGCAAGCTCTCCCGATTGCTCGAGCAATCGATCGAGATTATGACGCAGGCCCACCGGGAGATGCATATTTCGACTGAGCGGCTCGCCTCGCTCGCTCGTTTGCCTTTACTCCTCAACTCCTCGCTCGACACCCATATGGTCTTAACGGTGGCATTACGCCACCTCAAAGAGGTTTTGAGCGCGGAGGCGGCGACTATTTTTCTCCTCAATGAAGCCCGAACAGAGCTCTCTTTTTGGGCGCTTGAGGGGGGCGCAAATGCGGAGCTGCAGGGGCGCACGATGTCGGCAACGAAAGGGATTGTAGGTTGGGTCATTGAAAAGCAGGAGGGTATTCTTGTCAGGGATGTGCAGGCCGATCCCCGATTTTTCTCGGAGATCGATCGCGCAGGTGGATTTACCACACGCAGTTTGATGTGTGTTCCGTTGACGGTGCGAGGCGATTTTACGATCGGTGCGCTACAGGTGCTCAATCCCCGAGACGGCGCGGCTTTTGAAGAGCACGATCTGATGTTTCTGGAGCAATTTGGGCATCAGGCGGCCTTGGCGCTTGATAACGCCGCTCTTTTTGAGCGGGCGAACCAGCGGGCGGTTGCGCTTGAGCAGATCGATCGGCAGCGCGCCGATGCGCTCGCATTGCTTGCACATGAGTTGCGGACCCCACTTAATGTTATCCAGACCTCTGCGGAGCTCCTCAGTGGCCAGTTTCTGGTGGATGAACGGGTTCGGCGAACGATGGGTGAGACCCTCCAGCGTGGAGTTACCCGCCTTGCTCGAGTCGTCGCAGATGTAAAAGTGGCTGCCCACGTGGCCTGGAACGGCGGGCTGGATGAGGAGAGTTCCCACACGTCGGTGAGCATTGGTGAGCTCATGGGAGATATCGCCGCTTTTTTTGAACCGATCTGCCGGGATCAGGGTCTGTCGCTCACGGTGCGGGGGTGCGATCTTTCAGCGCACGTTCGAGGGGATCGGGGTCTGCTCTTTATCGCTTTGAAAAATCTCGTTTCGAACGGTGTCCGCTTCACCCGGCCGGGTGGACACCTCGAGGTTGGCGCGGAGATTCGCGCTGGTCTGGCTGAATTCTCGGTGCGGGACACCGGTATCGGCATCGCTCCCGAGCATCGACTAGCTATCTTTGAAAAGTTTTTTGAGGTGAAGGATGTGCTGCACCATTCCTCGGGTGATTATCGCTTCGGTTCCGCAGGGCTTGGGCTCGGTCTTTCGACGGCTCGCGGGATCGTGCGATCACACGGTGGTTCCCTCGAGGTTGAGAGCGAACTTGAGAAGGGCAGCCGCTTTTTCTTTCGTCTTCCGATCGTAGGCTCGTAGCCCGCCCGCTCAACGTCTGGCTTGAGAAAGAGACTTTTTTGGCGGAACACGCGCCTGCATTGCCGATGTGAGCAGCCTAGCTCGCGGGCGAAAGTCGTGCGGTATCGGTGGGGAGGTCGGAAAAATCATCCTCGTCGAGGGGGGGCGGGCTCGCGTCGGGATCGCAGACCGCGCAATCGTCAGGTAGCGGTTCGGGGGTTGGAGTCGGCGGTGGTGGCGAGTCGCCGGGGTCACCCTCGGTGGCCTCGACGATCGCATCGACGCCGATGATACCAGCCGTCGCGCCGCCACCAACGACAAGAGCTCCGACGATCGTGGAGCCGGCGGTCCCAAGAATTGGGAGTGGCGAGAGCTTTATCGCTCCGATGATGAGGTTCGTCTCTCCGGTGCCGACCGTATAGATTCCCGGCATCACATTTCCAAACGTCGCCTTGCCACCTTTAGCCGCGGCGTAATGAACCTCACCGGTGACATCGTTTGTAAGACTCACGCGGGCGCTGCTGACGTTACCTTGGGCACTCGACACATCTAACTCGATGTTCCGCGCTTTGTCGCCTACCTGCTCAACGGCACGGGTAAAGCCGTTACAATCGTTGATGATGAGGAATTGGGTGAGGGCCGTCGTCGGGTAAAGCCCTCCCACTGCGACAAGGATGAATATAGCGAGTTTGCACCAACGGGTGAGAAGCCGGGGGGCGAGTGATGTGGTCATCGATGCCAACTGCGGTCTCTCGGTTTTGGGTTGCGTTCTTGAGCTTTGCACGTCCCCGTTCGGTTGGGGGGAGTCTCGCTTTGAATGGTCGATTTCGGTCCAAAAAGCCGAGGTTATCCTCTCTCCAACTCGCTCGTTCTAGAACGAAAAGGGCTCTCACTGCAAGGCTTTTTCTCAGTTAAATTGAGTGATTGCCCGTGGAATAGCGATATGACACGATCGGCCTATCTGAGACAGTCGAATACATCTTTTGTGTGACGGGAGTGCCGCTGTCGTCTAAGATAAAGGCGCATCGCCCAAAAAGCGTGGTGGCCAGGTTTTGTGAACGCGAAGCCTCAAAGCCAAGACCGCGTTTGGTGTGTTTAGTTAAGAGCTTCAGCACCGCTCTGTTGGGACGAGCGTTCTTCGAATGAGATATTCTCAATGAGTCGTCGAAAAAGCTTTGTGCATACCCATTTCCCCGCTCTCTTCGCCCCGTCAGCGCCTCATATTGCGGGGCCGCTGCCGTTGCGGCGGGGATGGAGCGTACTTCTCCTTGGGCTTGTCCTGGGGCTCGTCATGCTTTTTTCGCCGCTTGTCGGAGCGGCGAGCGATGCCAAACTTTTTATCCAGGTAAAGGTGTCGCGTCTTCGGGTAGCGCCGCAGCATTGGGCGCAAGGGCTCAGCGCCGCTCCTTTCGGGAGTGAGGTAACCCTGCTGTCAAAAGAGGGCGATTGGTACCGAGTACGAACGGTCGCTGGCGAGGAGGGTTTTCTGCATAGCTCCGCGGTCACAGCGCGGACCGTCGTTTTTAAGGGCAGGGCGGCTGATTTCGATGTGCGCACGGAGCCAACCGATGTCGTGCTTGCCGGTAAAGGTTTCGCCAGTCAGCTTGAGACCGCTTTTCGTGAGGGCGAGCCGGGGCTTGACTACGCAGCGATCGATCGGCTCGAACAGCGTGGTTTTGATGAGAGTGCGTTCGAGAAGTTTCTGAGGGAAGGTAAACTGCGCATGGTGGAGGAGGGGGCCCGTGGCTAGCAACCGTGAGACTCTCTCTGGCTTGATTTCGACGTCGCGGTGTTTCCGCGCTTCTCGCCCTTCGCGCTCCGGCCCGTGTCGGTCGAAGCAAGGTTCGCTTATTTCTCTGAACTTGGGTCGGGCGGTCGTTGCGGGCGTCGTGGCGGCTTTGTTGGCCGGGTGTTCCTCAAAAGATCTGTCCCTCTCGGCGATCGGCGACCGAACGCTCGCCCTTCTCGGAGCTACTCCGGTAGGGCGGGTCGTTTCAACCGGCGAGAGTGTTCTGGAGCTCTCCAAGGAGATAACCCCAGAGGAGGAGTATTACATCGGTCGGGCGGTTGCGGCGAAGATAGTGACGGTCTACCCGCTCTCAACGAACAAGACTCTCACCGACTATGTTGAGCGGGTTGGGTACGCGGTTGCGCTCGCCTCCGATGTCCCGGAAACGTTCGGAGGATACCACTTCGCGGTGCTCGAGACCGATGTGCCGAATGCCATCGCAGCGCCCGGAGGTTTTATCTTTGTGACGACGGGGCTTCTCAAGGTATTGCCTAACGAAGACGCGCTGGCTGCGGTGCTGGGGCACGAAGTTATCCATGTCGTCGATCAGCATGGGCTAAAATCGATCTCGCGGGATCGGCTTGCGGCTGCGGTCGCTGAGATCGCCAAGGTAGCTGCGAGCATCAACTGTAACGAGCTCCTCGGCCAAACGGTCGGGGTGTTCGGTGGAGTTGTTGATGATATCGTTGGAACGTTGCTCAATCGGGGCTACAGCCAGGAGCAGGAGTTTTCAGCCGATGCTGGCGGGATGACAACGATGGTTCGAGTTGGGTACGATCCGCGGCAGATGGATACGGTCCTGGGGGTCATGGCGGGAATGACTCCTGCTGATGAAGGATGGTTCGCAACCCATCCCGGGACCGCCGAGCGTCGGGCTGAGGTAAAAAAGATACTCGTCTCGCGTGGCGAGAAGGGGTACGTGTCCGGTGCGATGGAGCGCCGTGAAAGGTACCGAAACCTTGTGCGGTTAAAGCCCGCGCGGGGGAAGACTCCGCGCTAATGAGCCAATAACCGGGAAGTCCCGACCTTACAAAGTCGCTTCACGAGCGTACGATTTTATAGGTAAACATGACAGAGCCGCTGAAAATAGACGAAAAATGGCGTGTGCTGGTCGTCGACGATCATCACATCACCCGTGAGATGGTGCGGGCGATTCTCAGCGGGATGGGCTTTGCAAACTTCGCCCTCGCTGAGAACGGCGTCCTGGCGTTTAAGATTCTTCAGGATGTTCTTAAGATCGATCTCATCGTCTGTGATTGGAACATGCCCCACTCCACGGGGCTTGAGCTCCTCACCAAGGTGCGCGCCGACCCGCGCCTGCGACGGACCCCTTTTCTTATGCTCACCGCCGAGGCCTATCGTGAGAGCGTCCAAGCTGCCCTTGCGGCGGGTGTATCTGACTACGTCGTGAAGCCCTTCACCGCGAGTGTGCTCGTTGAGAAGGTGACCGGATTGATGTCGAAAGCCCAGCCGCGGCCGTGATACGGCTCATATCTGGCCCTCGGTTGCCTTGGTAGAGGAGAAGCATCTCAAACAAACTTTATGAGGTGCTCTTATGTCACTCACCGACTTTCTCCCGTCTTTACGCCGGCATGAGCCTGCTCTTGGCTCCATGTTGACGCCGCTGCATCGACAGATCGATAGGTTTTTCGAGGATTTCTGGGCGAGTGGTGGTGTCCCTGCGTGGCAGCGACCGATGTCCTTCGTTCCCCGGATCAATATCGTCGAGTCGGATAAGGATATCTCCGTCATGGCGGAGCTCCCGGGGCTTGATGAAGAAGACGTTGAGATCCTACTCGAGAAGCGGCTCCTCACGATTCGTGGCGAGAAAACCGTTCAGCATGAGGAGAAAGAGGAGGGCCGTTGCTATTCAGAGTGTGCGGCTGGTTCGTTCGAGCGGCAGATCCCTCTTGGAGTCGACATCGATGAGGCGAAAGTGGAGGCAACGTTTAACCGTGGGGTTCTGAATATCGTTCTCCCGAAGTCAGAAGAGGCGCGCAGTCGCTCGCATAAGATAAAGATTCAGAACGTGTCGCCGAAGGAATCCCGGGGCAAAAGTGGCCTGTTCAAGAGCCGCAACGGTTCGCAGGAGGCCGCTGCGCAGAGCTAGCGCGGTGTGGCGGGCCATCCATGGCCCGCTTTTGCAGGGTGCGCTCAAACTGGAAACGAAGTGAAAGAACTTATTGAAAGGGGCACGTCGCCGACTTTGTTTCATGACGAGCGGAGTGACCCCCATGAAATATACCATGAAGCAAAAATAAGTCGGAAATGTATCATTCGTGCATCCAACAGCCGTCGACGGTCCGGTGAGGCCGTCGACGGCTACGGGTGCCGGACGAAATGCTGATTTGGGACGTGGGCCGCCCCGGCCAAAGAGAGAAGGCGAGGGGTTCGGCACAAATCAGCTTCGGAGTAGCGTGAAGTGAACCCAGTCGGCTACCGAAGCGCTCCTATGAATTCTCTTCTCTGATGGAGGAACCGGTGAGTCAGCATAGTCACGTTCATCGAGTCCGACGCTCACGCGCAGAGGGGGAGAGGCTGCTTGCGGAGGCTCGCGAGACGGCGCGACGTATGGAGGAGATCTCGCGACAGCTTCTTCAACCCGATATGCGCCACGCGCAGCGAGAGCGCCTCAGTAATCTTTTGCACCTTCAAGCTCGATTGCTCTCAACAGCCAGCCGTCGAAAGTCAAGCGAGTGGAATCAGCCGATATGCCCCGTTGGGCAATTGATTCGCGATCTGCGACTTTACAGCGGGCTGCGGGAGCCGCACCGGAGGGTGGCCGTTCACATCGTTGGAACTTTTCCCCTGCCCTGGGGATTTCTCGATCGAGCTGGGGTGATGCAGGAGTCTCTCTGGATGTTGTTTCGGGAGGCTCTGCGGCGCACCTACTCGGGGATGGTGACAGTCTCGTTTCGCTACGATCCAGCTCAAGAGCGATTGTTTGTGTCTCTGGTTGATACCCGCGGTGCGGTAGCGGCTCACCGTGCGATGCGGCAGTTTGTACGGGCGCGGCAGGAAGCCATGCTCAACGGTAGGGGAGGGCACCACGTGGGTAGACTGGCGCGTCTGATCAAACGCACCCTTCTCGATGGTGGTGAGGTCCGTTGGGGGATTGAATCTCTGGGAACGTTTTCAACGGAGATAAGCTACGCTCTCCCAAGAGTCGGTCCGTACCTCCGTGCGGAGAGCGACGTGGGTTCGCTTCCCCGTGAAGTGGCCGGCCTCCCCGATACGAGATATGCGGGGGTGGCGATTATTGTAGAGCGTTCTCCGCTCACCGCTCGGAGCTTGAATCATGCGCTGGAGGCTCACGGTATAAGCGCGTATGAAATACCGACGACTCAAAATCTCATCGAGCTCGCTCGACAGCTTGAGCCTCACTCCGTGTGGATCGATCACGAGGATCCTTTCTTGAAGGACGCGCGGTTCGCCGTGTCTTTTCAAAAATTGCGACCTCGGACCAAGGTCGTTGCTCTCTGTGCCCATCGGAGGAGTGGTCATGCGGCGGTCCTATTCCCTTGGTGGGATTTCAAGCTTGAGAAGCCGATCTCGTTATCGAACGTTCGCGCAGTTCTGCAAACCGTATGGGGAGATAAGCAGCCGACCGATGAGCAGCGGCTCATCTCCGACTATAAACGGGACCTAGGACCGCTCCTCTCCGAACTCGACGGGGCCCTGGAGCGACGCGACTTCGACCGTGCTGCGCGGATCGTCCACACCCTTAAGGCGGCGACTATCTTCGGACTCCCCGACGTCGGTGCATTTGCGCGCTTGCTTGAGCAGGCGCTCCGGGCACGGGATGAGGCTGGGATCTCACGAGCTCGAGCCGCCTTAGCCCAGTCGAGCGCTCAAGGCGATTCTTTCGCGCTTGCCTCGATTGGCTGAGGGGCGTAAAAAGCATGGTCTAATCAAGCAGTTGAGGGCTCAAGCAGCCTATGCATGGCGCAATATGATCCAGCGCATGCGGCTTGGAGCGCGCTCTGCCGTACCCTAATCCCCTAAGTTGGCCTTACTGAAACGGTGGTATTCCGCGAGGCTACGCCTTACCATTTGGTTACAAGGTTCGAGGAGGTTCATCCGAAACACATAGGAGAATCTCCAAAAGAGAGGATATGTGTCGGATACCGATGAAAAAATAAAGAGCGCCCGTGTGCATGCGTTAGCGCAAGCAGAAGTCGGTGTTCTTGGGTCGTCTGGCCGTGTGGTTATCGATGCTGAGGGCAAGCCGTGTGCTTGTGTCGAAGTGAGTCCGAGTGTTGTGGAGCCCCTACCGGTGATCGATCCCGCAACGGAGAGCTCCAAAGTCCTCAGCTGTTATGTGCTGCGTGAGGCGTTGCGCGAGAAAGAGTTATTGATTCGGGAGATCCATCACCGAGTAAAAAATAATCTCCAGGTCATCTCGAGCCTTTTGAGTCTCCAGGGCAGAGCCTCGCTGAGTCCGGAGGGGCAACGAGCGTGCGAGGAGAGTCAGCTTCGTATTAAGTCGATCGCGCTTATTCATGAGCTTTTGTATCAGTCGGAAAATATGACGCGCATCGAAGCGGGGGAGTACCTGCGAAAACTCGGCACCAAGCTCATCTCGGCCTTTAGCTTGGGTGCGCGCGTCAAGTTAAGAATCGAGGGTTGTCCGGCCTTCATTGATCTCGATCATGCCGTGCCCTTCGGACTCGTGGTTAACGAACTGATGACGAATGCGATGAAGCATGGATTCCCCGACGAGAGCAGTGGGGCGATCACGGTTCAACTCGCGAAGACTGACGGGCACCGCTTGCAGCTTCAGGTGAGCGATGACGGGGTCGGCTTGGCTGAGCATATCGATCCGATGACCGCGTCCTCACTGGGGTTTCGCCTTGTCGGGAGTCTCGTGCAGCAGCTTGATGGTAGATATTCATTCATTCGTGGTCGGGGCACGACGTGTCTAATCGACTTCCCTTTGGGGAAGTCTAACTAAAAGGAGTTATGACGAAAGCGAGTATCTTAGTGGTTGAGGATGAGGGGATAACCGCACTTGATATCCAGCAGAGTCTGGAGCATCTGGGTTACGGGGTCGTTGGTGTTTGTGATAACGGCCAGTCCGCGGTTGAGCAGGCGCAAGAGAAGAAGCCCGATCTCATCCTCATGGATATTATGCTCAAGGGGGCCATGGACGGGATCTCGACGGCCGCTCAAATTCGGGCGCAGCGGGATATTCCGGTGATATTTCTCACCGCCTATGCGGATGAGGGGACGCTGAGCCGCGCGAAGATAGTTGACCCCTATGGCTACGTTCTCAAGCCGTTTGAAGAGGCGGAGCTCCGCACAGCGATAGAGCTCACCTTGCACCGCCGTGAGCGTGAGGGGCGTCCTACTGGCGAGCGAGCGGCGGCGCCGGTCGTCGTTGAGTTTCCGGCTGACGGACGTGGCGGAAAATATACTCCTTTCGACTTTCTCAAAAAGCTCGAACCTTTTCCCCAGATTCCTGAAGCGGAGCTCCGCACTCTCAGTAACGCATGCCGGTTTGCGTCAGTGAAAGCGGGTGACTATCTTTCTTACGAAGGAGATGTCGAGCAATCGGCCTTTATCGTGACATCGGGCCGGGTGGCGATGGTCAAGACCTCCGCAAGCGGACGGGAGCTGATCGTTGAGCTCATGGCCCCGGGTGACCTTTTCGCGCTGATGAGCCAGTTCGAGAACGCACCGGCGGCGCTTTCGGCACGAGCGCAAATTGACACCGAAGTCCTCTGGATACCGAAAGCTAATCTGACGTTGATTTTGGAAGATTATCCCGACATTTACAAAGGTTTTGCTCGGCGTATGTCGGAGCGACTGCGGCGTTCTCACGAGGTGTCGCGAGGCCTCGCTCACGATCGAGTGGAGACTCGAATCGCCGTGGCCTTGAAATCGCTCGTGCCTTCATTTGCACGCTCATCCGCCGACAAAGGAATCTTCACCGTCAACATCACCCGCCAAGAGGTCGCTGACCTTACGGGAACGACCCCAGAAACGGCCATCCGTACGACCAAGGCGATGGAACGTGACGGACTACTCGATCTGAGCCGTCCGGGGGTTATTCGAATCCTCGACTTGGAGCGGGTCGGGGAGCTGGCGGAGGGCATTTGACGGTTCGCCGCTAGCGGAGTGGGCGAAGCGCTCGAGGAGCGGAGAGATCTGTCTTCCGGTCGCCGAGCGCCCACCCCGCTTTACGGAATCGGAGTTCGCTTCTTACCCATAATCAGCGAGGCTACGAAGAGAACCATAAATAGAAAGAATAAAATCTTCGCGATCCCAGCCATCGTGCCAGCGATACCGCCGAAGCCGAATACGGCGGCGATCATCGCAATAATAAAAAAAGCAATCGACCAACTTAGCATACAATCTCCTCTTCAGTTTGTGTCGCCGACTGGGGTTGCTCACACGGTGCGCCGCCACCTCGACGATCGTTTGCCGAGACAGTGGCAAACTTGGCTGATTTTGCCGTAAGAGGAGCGCGCCAGATATGTTGCGGCGCAGCGATGGTGCTTTGTGCGAGGCGGGTCGTCGACCTGCGGTCTGTCATGGTGGACAATGCCCCGTAGCGATACAAGAAGTCATGCGGATCTCCTCGGCTGCGGTTGACCTCGTTGCATCGGTAGAGCTTCATGCTCATAAGCCGGCAGGGCTGGTGCAGATGGAGCTGGGGAATGCAGAGCTGGATGTTGAAGGGGGTATTGCGGCCCTCGTACAACACGGGCTCCTCATCAAGGCACCATTTCTTGATCCTTTTCGTATCGGGCTAACCCCCTACACGGTTGGTTTTCGTATCGTCGATGATTTTGTTGTCGACAAGTATTTACCCCTGATTATGCGGGCGCGCCAGGTGGCGTGGCTACGTCGCCATCGCGCGACCGGTGAATTCAGTATGGGTGTCGTCGCACCGGCGCTCGCTGATGTGATTGAGCTTTTTGATGACCTTCTCATTGGATTACGACATACCGTGATTCGGCGGTATTTTCTCGTCGTCGAGAATTATCGGTTCTTTGGTCACAAAAGCCTGACTCAGGCTCCAATCGATCGGGTCCCTCTTCGAGCTTCCGCTACAAAATACATACCCGAACTTGATGAGATCGATCGGCGGCTGATAGCGGGATTACTTCCGCGGCGGCATTTTAATGCCGCAGCTCTTAGTCACGAAGTCGGGATTCCCGTGGAGGAAATCAATTGTCGGGTCGAGAGACTCCGGCGCCTCGAGGTCATCGCGGGCTTCACCTATCGATTCCAACCTGAGGCGGTTCAACGGATCCGCTACGGAGTTCTTGTGCGGAGACGGACCACCGATCTGCGGGTCAAGCGGCGGTTGATCGAGTTCTGCGAGGAGCACGAACACGTCTGTGGGCTCACGAATTTTTTGGGGGATTGGGATCATGAGGTCTTACTTGATGTGCCTCGTGAGGACGCCTTAATCGCTTTTCTCGCTGAGTTGCGAGAGCGCTTTCCGCGAGAGATCGAACGGATCTGGTGGCACGAGCAAGTGGAGGAGCTGAAAGCCTCGAACGTATTTGCATTATGAGGGAGGGGGACGAGTGAAGCGTGCGACGGTATTTCGTAAAGAGAGTGGTAGACACACAGGGCAGAGGCAGGCTGGACTTCGAACGATTGAGGAGCTGCAGCGGTGCGTCGCAAAGAGGCGCGCGGAGATACAGGTTTACCTGAATAGAGTGTTGGATCGCCTTCAAGGGAGTGACGGCGAGGTTAGCGAGGCTGCGGCTTTTTTCGAGCTCCTTGAGGCGACCCTCGACTTTCATGAGCATCGTGCCCTCGATGACCGAGCTGTCGCGTTGGGGCAGAGGTTAGATCGGGCAGGCGATGACGACAGGGACGAGGGGCGCGCGTTTCCGCAGGCGCTCCTGACGGCCGAGTGGTTGGTGCATCGGATTATCTTTGACTGCTCGGTGCTCGGTCACGAACTGACGCGGGCGGGCGCAGCGGAGATGGCGGCTCGCATTACGGCGCTCCGTCGCGATCTGCTTGAGCTTGTTGCCGACGTTCCGCAGTACATTCGAACCTGCTTTGGTGATGCCGCCGGCGATCGTTCGCTGCTGTGCGGCTGGGCTGCTCAACAAGATGATTCGAGTCATAAAGTTATCTCGCTTGATGGTTTACCTTGAGTTCGTTGATAGAGAACTGAAGAGAGGTGAGGCATGGCGAAGAATGGCGCAGGAGCGAGTGAGTCGACGGAGCGTAAGGCCCGGAGCGGTAAGTCGGAGCGGGGTTTCGCCTCAATGGATCCGGCTAAACAGCGCGAGATCGCAAGCAAAGGTGGACGGGCGGCCCATCTTGCCGGTACCGCCCACGAGTTTAGCTCTGAGGAAGCCCGTGAAGCGGGCCGTAAAGGTGGTCAGGCCGTGAGTCAAGATCGGGCCCATATGGCAGCTATCGGGCGGAAGGGCGGAGAGGCGAGGGGGAGTAAGCGGGGGAAGAAACCAGCCGCGAGTACACCGGAGTCGTCGAAGATGACACCGGGCGCGATTCGTAGTTGAGCGGCGGAGTTTATCGCTCGTGCCCTGAGTTCGCTTACGGGCTGGCCGTACGTGAAGGGCTGCGGAGGGACGGTGGGGCGCGTGTGGTTTCCTCTTAAGAATATTATCAGTTGGACCGCACGCAAACACGGATTTATCGATCCGATCTCGATTTTGGCTCGACTGGAGAGTTTCGGTCAGCCGGCGGAGGTCGCGCAACCGGTTGAACTCCTCAGGGCTGGAGTGGTTTTGCATGCGCGTGGTTTGATTAATGCACGCGTCATTCAGCACAATCTTGATTGGGTGTGGCCATGGTGGGTGGAGTGTCAGTTCGATCCACGTGATGAATCGTTTATCCCCCGGGCATTTTCGATCACCCATGTGAATCTGACCCATCGTAATTGGACCGCTCTCGGACTCCCCGGGCGGGCGATGTATCCCCTCGTTGATCCCCGTGGGCTCGTGACGCCGCACTACGATGGGTGGTCGCTCGATGTCTGGATGGTGGATAGCAGGGCTGGGGAGCTCATCCCCTCGCGGGAGGGGGCTTGTCACCAATCTCTTGAGATGGGGGACACACTCAGCGTGATAACCGAGACTGAAAGGGGCCCGCTACGCCTCCATACCGAAGCCTCGGTAGGTGAGCGAGGAGAGCGGATCTCGACCCAGGTCGCCGTTACCGCACGCGGACTTCCCGGTGCCGCTCTCGTTGTGGCGTTACGACCGTATAATCCGGAGGGGATCAGTTTTATCGAAAGCGTCGACGTTGCGACCAACTGGGTAGAGTGGTGGGTGAATGGAGAGACCGCTTTTCACTTCGACACTCCGCCCGAGGCGATTCTATTATCAAAATATACCCAAGGAGACGTCTATCGTTCGCTGATCGAGCAAGGATACAAGAATATCCCTCGATGTGGCTCCGCAGATATCGAGCGGTCCGCGCGGTCGATTGTTTGCTCCGTCGGTATGGCGACAGGGGCGGCGATCTTTCCCCTTCCAGAGGGACACGCTCGGGTCACCATCAATGTCCCGTCCACTAACGCGGAACTCGAATTTGACTCATCGCAGCGGTTACCGCGGCGCCAAAAGCCGCGTGCGATGGCGTGGTCGGAGATAGCTCGCGATGGTTCGCTCTTTGATCTCGGGGACAACCACCTCAATTATCTGTGCCGAGCGGCGAGTCGAACTCTGGCGCTATTGTCCCCTGGAGATATCTTCCCTGGGCCATATACCTACCGCCGTTTCTGGTTTCGTGACGCCGCGA